>JBAYFV010000059.1:0-13190 GCA_041666985.1 Victivallales bacterium | reverse complement strand
TCGGGCGTTTACGGGCTGATGGATTTCCGCACACGGGACGCATACCGGCACGTAGTGGAAAAACTTGCGCGGAACAGCAAGATGAAGGAGGAGGATATAGCCTCTGAAACAGTAAAGCTTGCCGTGAAGAGAATGTACAGGAGCGGAGCCGATCCCAGAGAGAAGCACGTCGGATACTTCCTGGCTGATGAAGGATCGGCTGAACTTGAAAGCATCATCCTTCCCGGGTTCATGGTTCGTGAAGCCGTTAAAAAACTCCTGGGCAGGAACCCTCTCCTCCTCTACTTGGGAACGGTAACGGCACTGTCCCTGCTTCTTGCCGGAACCGCAATCCTTGGAATCCAGTCCGATCTCATTCACAGCGGGATTGTCCTGGCGGCAATTGCAATCCTCGTCATAATTCTGGCGTCGAGATCTGCAATATCCATTGTCAACTGGATCACAACATCCCTGGTATCTCCCCGATCGTTGCCGCGGATGGATTTCTCAAAAGGCATTCCCGACAAATGCAGGACCCTTGTGGCCATACAAACATTGCTCACCAGCACTGCATCAATCGATGAACTGATATCAGGCCTGGAAATATGTCACGTTGCAAACAGAGATCCCAACCTGATTTTTGCTCTGGTAACAGATTTTACCGATTCAGACCGGGAAACAACGGAAAAAGACGACGATTTGCTGGATTGCGCCAAAAATGGAATTGAATCTCTCAATAAACGATATGCGTCAGGCGATAAACCGGTCTTCTTCCTGTTTCACAGAAAAAGAGATTGGAACTCGTCTGAACAAAAGTGGATGGGGTACGAGAGAAAGAGGGGTAAAGTCAACGACCTCAACGCATTTATTCGCGGCAGACCCGGAAGAATAATCAATATTTCCGGAGAAACCCAGGATTTGTTTAAGGCAGTCCGTTATGTTATCACCTTGGATTCAGACACACAGCTTCCTCCGTCGGCAGCATGGAAACTTGTGGGAACAATAGCCCACCCTCTCAACAATCCGAAGATTGATGTACAAACCAGATGCGTAACCAAGGGTTATGGGATCATGCAGCCCAGAATAACAATGAGCCTTATTGGAGCCTCCTCCTCATTATATTCGAAGTTGTTTTCCGGAGACGTGGGGATTGATCCCTATACACATGAAATCTCCGAAATATACCATGACATAACAGGGACAACTCCTTTTCTCGGAAAGGGAATCTATGATGTTGACGCATTTGATGCGGTGATAGGCAACAGGTTCCCTGAAAATACAATTCTCAGCCATGACCTCATAGAAGGACTTCATGCAAGATGCGGATATGTCAACGATGTTGACCTTATAGAGGATCATCCGTCACAGTACCTTGTCGATATAAGTCGCAGGAACCGTTGGATACGCGGAGACTGGCAAATCATAAGATGGCTGTTCCGGACAGTTCCCGACGGGACCGGCAAAATAACTCGTAACAGCCTGGATTTAACGGCAAAATGGATGATATTTGACAATCTGCGGCGCAGCTTGGTGGCGCCTGCCATATTTTTTCTGATTTTCGTTGTCTGCACAATCTTTCCTGAAGATGTTTTTCTCTGGGCCGCAGTCATGCTATCCATATTTTTCTTCCCTGTAATAATGCAGACGGTATGGGGGTTGATATTGAAACCCGACAAAGTCGCATGGGACTATCACGTCGGGCACACCCTGAACTTGCAGTTGCGACACATGTCCCAGGAGATTCTCCAGATCATTTTCCTGCCGTTTGAAACTTCAATGAATATTGATGCAATCCTCAAGGTATGGTGGCGTAGGCTGGTTACCCGGCGCAATCTCCTTGAATGGCAGACGGCAAGAAGTGCCGAACGCCGGGCGAACACCGGCTTTGCATCGTTATTGAAGCGGATGTGGATCAGTCCCGCCGCAGGAATTTTCTGCTGCATCATCGGTTACCAGGAGAGAAGTGCATCATTGTTTGCCGCAACGGCTTTAGGAGTCATCTGGATACTGGCACCGCTTGTCGCCTGGTTCATAAGCCGACCGGCGAAAAATATCCGTATAAGGCTTGACATGAGCCAGATTGTATTCCTGCGGAAAATATCCAGAAGGACATGGAGATATTTTGAAGAATTTGTGGGGCCGGAGAATAACTGGCTGCCTCCGGACAATGTCCAGGAAAAACCTGAATTCCAGATTGCGGAAAGAACCTCGCCCACAAACATCGGCATGTACCTTCTTTCGACAATGGCCGCCCGCGATTTCGGTTACATCGGCACAAGTCATTTGATTAAACGTATACAGGGCGCTTTTAAATCAATGCGTCAAATGGAACGTTTCCGCGGGCATTTTTTCAACTGGTATGAAACAAAAAGCCTCCGTACAATGAAACCCCGTTATGTTTCCACAGTTGACAGCGGTAATCTTGCGGGATCCCTCATTGTGCTGCGCGGAGGCCTGCTTGAACTGAAAACCTCCCGTATGGTTTCAGAACAATGGCTTGCAGGCATTAAGGATACGGCACGGATACTTGAAGAAGAGGCGGCCTTTGCCGTTTCCGCCAACTCCACACCGAACGCCCGCGATGCCATTCAGGCCGTGGTATGCCTGGGCAAAACCATCATAACGGATTCCAGACCTGCGGAATCCCTGAAGGAAATATATCTTGTTCTGACGGATTTTATGTCAAAGCAATCCCAATTAAAGACCGAATCCATTGAAAACATTGAAGTGCGCTGGTGGATGACGGCACTAAGAACACAATGTGAAAGCCTCATTCGCGATATTGTTCAGATTGCCCCATGGCTTGAAGGAGAACACCTTGCCGTACCCGTATTGGAAAAATACAGCCGCATGCTTCCTCCCGGGGAGCTTGAGGATTTGCTTTCCGACCTGTACCGGAACAGTACTCTTTCCGAACTGGCGTCTTTGAATCAGAAGTGGGAGGCACGGATTGAAAACTGGACAGAAAACATTCCTTTGGACAAAGTCGGTTCATGGCAGGATGCGGGAATCCTGAAATGGCTCAACGTCCTTCGGAGTCATATATTCGAGGCCGGCATGTTTGCGAGCAGCTGGATCAATGAACTTGAACAACTCGGAGAAGAGTGCAGGGAACTGTCCGACTGGGAATTGGAATTCCTTTTCCATCCGGAGCGGAAACTGTTTTCCATCGGATTCAATCTTGAAAAACACACGGCGGACAATAGCTATTACGACCTCTTTGCCTCTGAAGCCAGGCTTTGCAGTTTCATATGCGTGGCGCAGGGACGGCTGCCTCAGGAGCACTGGTTCCTCCTCGGACGCCAGCAGGCCAAGGTGGAAACGGGGCCTCCCACCCTGCTTTCATGGAGCGGTTCAATGTTTGAGTATCTGATGCCCAACCTCCTGATGCCCGCGTATGAAGGGACCCTTACCGACTATGCATGCCGCAATGCCGTGAAGCAGCAGATCATATATGGGAACAAGCGCCAGGTTCCATGGGGAATATCTGAATCATCATATAATCTGGTTGACGGGCAGAAGAGATACCAATACCGCGCTTTCGGTGTTCCGGTTCTTGGTCTTATGAGGGGGCTTTCGGAAGAGCTGGTGGTGGCTCCATATGCATCAGTGATGGGACTCATTTGCATGCCCGCAGAGGCGTGCTTGAACCTGCAGAGGCTTGCGGAAGACGGAATCCTGGGCAGGATGGGCATGTATGAGGCGGTGGACTATACGGCAATGCGAATACCGGCGGGACAGGATCGGACCATAGTGCGGAGCTATATGGCGCACCACAGCGGCATGAGCCTGCTCTCGCTGGCATATGTGCTTCTCAACAGGCCAATGCAGAGGCGTTTTACCTCAGATCCCGAAATGAGATCATCTCTGCTGCTGCTTCAAGAGCGCATTCCTCCGGTTCTCAACGAATCCGCCCTCATTGCCCATCCCCAATCGGGAATTTCGGGCAAAACCGAAGCTCAAATCAAGGAATCAATAACTCGTGCCTACACAAATGCCGATTCGGAAGTGCCGCACGTGCAGATGCTAAGCAACGGACGCTATAATGTGATGGTAACCAATGCAGGCGGCGGATACAGCAGGTGGCACAAGATGGACCTGATACGCTGGAGGGAGGATGTGACAAGGGACTGCTACGGGTTGTACTGTTATGTGCAGGATGCCGAATCAGGCAGCTTCTGGTCAACCACATATCAGCCGACATGTATTCGTCCCAGCAACTATGAGGTCATATTCTCCCAGGCTCTGGTTGAGTTCCGCAATGTGTACAATGAGATTGAATCCTACACAAGGATATCCGTGTCTCCGGAGGATGACATCGAAATAAGGCGTTTGACAATACGCAATCTTTCATCCAGGGAAAGAACCCTGGATCTGACCTGCTACTCAGAAGTGGTTCTTGCCGAGGGTTCCGCCGATATGGCGCACCCGGTCTTCAACAGCCTTTTCATACAGACGGAACTGCTTCCCGACAAATCTGCCATTCTATGCACCCGCCGCCCCCGGTCGGAAGAAGAGGCAACCCCTTGGATGTTTAAAAGCATGGTTGTACACAACGGACAGCCGATCGAAGGCTGTTCATTTGAAACCGACCGCAACAGATTCATAGGGAGAACCCGCAACCCTTCGAATCCGGCTGCGATGGATGGCATTGGTCAACTTTCAAATACGGCCGGCATGGTGCTTGATCCGATAGCGTCCATAAGGCGCAGAATAGTTGTTCCTTCTGGAGCCTCGGTCATGGTGGATCTTATAATGGGAGCCTCATCCACCAGGGACCATGCGCTGCTTCTCATAGATAAATATCGGGATTACCGCCTGGCTGAACGCGTTTTTGACATTGCGTGGACTCACTGCCAGGTGCTTCTCCAGCATCTCAGGGCCACGGAAGCCGACGCCCAACTGTTCGGACACCTTGCAAGTTCAGTCATTTACGCAAATGCACGCCATCGCGCAAGTACGAGCATAATCTCCCACAACTGCAAGAACCAGTCCTCACTGTGGAGATACGGCATTTCCGGAGATTTGCCGATAATGCTCATCCATATAACAGATTCAACAGGGATTGAATTGGTCAGGCAGGCGGTACGTTGTTACGCATATTACCGAAACAAGGGGTTGCGGCTTGACCTCGTCATCTGGGTGGATACGATCTCAGGATACCGACAGCCTCTCCGGGATGAGATAACAGGCATGATATCCTCGGATTCGGAAGCGCAGATGCTGGATCAGCATGGAGGTGTTTTTATCCGCACCACCGATCAGATACCCGAGGAGGACAGGTCTCTCCTTCAGGCTGCGGCACGTGTCTATATGACAGACAGGTCAGGAACATTCACAGAACAAGTTGAACGGAAATTTCGCAGTGAAGCAAAGATGTCGCGCTTTGTGCCGAAACGGTCGGTTCCGCCCAGAGAAGAAGACATTCCAATTACAAGGACGGATCTCATTTTTTTCAATGGCTACGCAGGTTTCACCCGGGACGGGCGCGAATATGTGATTATCCTCGCCCCTGGCGTTGTGACTCCCGCCCCATGGGTAAATGTTCTTGCCAACAGCAGCTTTGGCAGCGTGATAGGCGAGACAGGATCAGTTTACACATGGTTTGAAAATGCCCGTCAGTTCCGAATTACTCCATGGTATAACGATCCGGTGGGGGGGGCGTCAGGCGAAGCATTTTACCTGCGGGACGAGCAGACAGGGGCATTCTGGTCTCCGACACCCGGCCCCGCCCGCGGCGCAACCACCTATGTCTGCCGACACGGTCTGGGTTACTCCGCCTTTGAACACAGGCAAAACGATATCTTCTCCGAAGCAATGATCTATGTTCCGGTTGACGCCCCGGTAAAGGTGACGATAATCAAGATTCGAAACCTGTCCGACCGGGAACGGAGGGTGTCCGCTACGGCGTTTGCCGAATGTGCGGCAGGTGAATTGCAGGGGCACAGCTCGATGCACGTAGTCAGCAGGATCGATCCTCAGACAAACGCCGTTTTCCTGACCAATTCATTCAATGCCGAGTTTTCCAACGTGATAGTTTTCGCACAGACGAGCGAATCCGAACGGACATACACCTGTGACCGCAAGGAGTTTATCGGCCGCAACGGATCTCTTGAAAGCCCTGCCGCGATGTTCAGACAGAGACTTTCCAACAGGGTGGGGCCCGCCCTTGACCCCTGCGTGGCAATTCAAACATATGTCTCAATTCCGCCGGGTCAGGAGCGCCATGTTGTTTTCATACTTGGCGGAGCCCAAAGCAGGGAGGAGGCTAGAAGTGTAATACAGAAACACAATTACAGGGCCGGAGCCTGGCAGACCCTTGAAAAAGTATGGGATTCGTGGAAGCACAGCCTGGGAGCAATAAACGTGGAAACACCCGATATGGCATTGAATATCCTTGTCAACAACTGGTTGCTGTACCAGGTAATCGCCTGTCGCATGTGGGGACGCAGCGGTTTTTACCAGTCGGGAGGAGCTTTCGGATTCCGGGACCAGTTGCAGGACAGCATGGCGCTTATTCATTGCAGGGCGGATATTATGAGGAGCCATATCCTTCTCTGTTCCAGCCGTCAGTTCAATGAAGGCGATGTCCAGCATTGGTGGCATCCGCCGTCAGGACGGGGCATTCGCACACATTTCTCGGACGACTGTCTGTGGCTTCCGTATGCGGTCTGCCATTACGTCCACTCTACTGGCGATACAGGAGTACTCGACGAGAAAACTCCGTTTATCAGCGGTCGTCCGGTTCATGAAAATGAAGAATCATACTATGACATGCCTTACAGTGGAGACAGGCAGATACCGGTTTACGACCATTGCGTGCGTGCCATCGAGCTGGTCATGTCCAGGATGGGCGAACACGGCCTGCCTCTTATGGGGTGCGGAGACTGGAATGACGGCATGAACCGAGTGGGAATCAAAGGCAAAGGCGAGAGCGTCTGGCTTGCTTTCTTCCTTATGGATGTTCTTAGTCAGTTTGCGGAAATAGCTGAAAGACGCAATGACCTGAAATTCGTCGAAAAGTGTCGCGAGATGAAGGTACGCCTGACGGACAATATTGAAATGAACGCCTGGGACGGGCAATGGTATAAGCGGGCATATTTTGATGATGGAAGACCTCTTGGCTCACATGTGAATATCGAATGCAATATTGACTCGATTCCGCAGAGTTGGGCTGTTCTCAGCGGGGCGGCGGATCCGGAAAGAGGAAAACAAGCCATGGGTGAAGTCGAAAAACGTCTGATTCGCCCGGAACTTGGACTTGTCCAGCTCCTTGATCCTCCTTTCGACAAGTCTGATCTTTCCCCCGGCTATATCAAAGGATATATCCCCGGTGTCAGGGAAAACGGCGGACAATACACACATGCGGCGGTATGGGCGGGAATGGCCTTTTCCAAACTTCATGACGTGAAACGCGCCTGGGATGTGGCAAGGATGATTAATCCCGTCAACCACGGCAGGACAAGGGAGCAGATTGAAAAATACAAGGTCGAACCCTATGTCGTCTCCGCAGATGTCTATACCGCCAAGCAACACGAAGGCCGGGGCGGATGGACATGGTATACCGGCAGCGCTGGCTGGATGTACCGCTTCTTTGTGGAAAGCCTGCTCGGAGTAAAATTGAAAGTGGACAGACTGTCATTCGAACCGGTGATTCCTTCGGATTGGAAGGAATGCACGATACACTATCGTTACCGTGAAACCGTTTATCATATTAAAATCCGCATATGCGGCCCAGAAACATGGATTATAAATAGAGTTCTTCTGGACAATAATGAACAGCCGGATCTGCAGGTTCACATGATTGATGACCGGCAGGATCACAACGTTGAGGTTGAAGTTGGCGGCGGGAAATAATGATGGTTCGGGAAACGTCCATCCCTCATGAATATTAACAGTTTTGAAATCGGTGTCAATGTAAATTATATTCAGCCATATTAATTCGGATCCAATAAATGAAAATTCTGATTTTTGCCCTTATTGTAGGCTTCGGCGGGTTCGCCGGCTCCATTGCACGCTATGGACTGAGCCTTGCGTTTCAGAAATACTCGATAGTTATGCCGGTAGGAACCATTGGCGCGAATATTATCGGCTGCTTCATAATAGGAATAATAGCGCATTTTTCCACGGGAACGGGATTGCTGTCCCCGGAAATGAGGCTGTTGCTGGCGACCGGATTCTGCGGCGGATTCACTACAATGTCATCATTTGTCTACGAATCCACACAGATGATCAAAAGCAATGAAATGTATTATGCCTCCCTTTACTTTTTAATTACAATTGCCGGATCATTCATGGCGTTTTTCCTGGGTCTCCTTATTGCACATTTAATATTTAACAGGTCAGGTGGATTATGGAACTGAAGGGCGAAGCCAAACTTCTCAGGATATTTATCGGTGAATCAGACAAGCTGAATCACATCGCGCTTTATGAGGTCATAGTCCGCGAAGCCCGCAAAACAGGTCTTGCCGGGGCAACTGTCTGGCACGGAACCATGGGATTCGGCCCGACAAGCAGAATAAGGACCTCAAAAATACTTGATCTCTCGACAGATCTTCCCATAATTATTGAAATTGTGGATCAAGAATCTAAAATTGATCTGTTTATTCCGGTGCTTCACGAGTTGTTTGAGAAGTCCGGGTCAGGCGGACTTGTGACCATGGAAAAAGTCCAAATAATAAAATACACCACTTCCCCTGCCGTCTCTCCATAATTTACTTTTGCACGCCATATGTCAGTTTTCAGAGTTTCCCCTAGTGTATTTATAGGGAATGGGGCTATTCTTTAGACGAAAACATTATCTGGTTTACAAAATATTATTGACCCTGGGGATTGAACAATGTTGAGAAAATTCTCCATATGCGACAGCAAAATTGTTGAAAGTGCGGATGCCGAGTGCCAGGTATATTATTACGTAAACCCGGATGAAACAGAAAAAAAACACCTCATTGACCAATTTAAAATTGACGAGCACACACTCATATCCGCTCTTGATCCCAACGAGCTCGCCCGAATAGAATTTGAACCTGAACATGTCGCCCTCATCTTCAAAAGGCCTAAGCGCTATAATGCAAAAGACAATTTCCTTTTTAAGATCGAGTCGGCCGGACTTTTCATTTTCAAGGACAAGCTGATAATTCTGCTGTCTGAGGACATTCATATTTTCGACGGCAGGCAGTTTAACAAGGTTAACGACATAAGGGAAGTGGTCTTAAAACTTGTCTACCTCTGGATAGTCCATTTTGTGGAACACCTCAAGGTCATCAGCATGTGCAGTGACGAGCTTGAAAAGGAAATCAACACTTCCATAAGCAACAATCAGCTGCTGAGCATGTTCAAACTGGAAAAAAGTCTCGTTTTCTATCTTGAGGCTATTAGTTCAAACGGGAAAATCATACACAAGCTGAAAGCCCATGCGGACAAGTTAAACCTGTCAATCGCAAACATAGAATTCCTCGACGACGTATACATTGAAAATTCCCAGTGTTATGAAATGGCGCAGATTTATTCCCAGGTTCTTTCCAGCCTCATGAATGCGCGCGCCTCAATGATAAGCAACAACCTGAACGTGATGATGAAAAACCTCAACGCCATCGTAATAGCCGTCGCAATACCGAGTTTCATCGCAGGTGTGGGCGGAATGTCCGAGTTCTCGGGAATGATAGGTTTCCAAAATTGGAAATTCGGTTATTTAATATTCATTGTTGTCATGATTCTGATTGGAGTGGCAACTTTCATCGTCATTAAGAAATCTGAACAGAAATGGAAAGACTCGTAATGCGGGCTTAGCCCGCATTATAAACTCGAAACTCGAATGTCGAAATTCGAAACCTCGCGATCCGACAGGGCAGGACAGGACAATAAAATGGAAGATTCAAATGTTTGAAACTCCGAATTTTTGATAAAGAACTATCCGTCCAGTACACCTGTCGAGTTTTTTACATAGAGAACAGAATTGATGGCCTTGTATTGTTCCTCTTTCAACCCGGAGGCCTCGACAAATTTCCTGAGATATTCCTGTTCAGTCCGCTGCAGGGATGAGTCTTTCATGGCAATTTCAACCATGTTGGACAAAATACACAATTTTTGATTCTCACTCAAAGACCCTATATTCCCGAGAAATTCTTCGTACCTGTGCGCCTTATAGTAGGCCAGGGCGGATCCGAGAACCGGCTTGTTATCCCTGAAAATTTCCAATATGCACCTGTCCTCGTCTTCCGAGATCTTGCTGTCACAGGACGAAACATACATCAAGGAAACCGCAAGCATTTCCAGGGGCGTAAGGGGCGATGACTCCGCTTTTATACTTTCTGAAGCAGGAATCTTCACTGACGGTGCCGACGGTGTCCGCCCCGCATCCGGAACAGCCGGTTGCACTGATTCCTGTTTAAACGACTTTAAACTTTCCACAAGGTTTTCAAGTTCCTTCTGCTCGGAACTCGAAAATTTAATTGAATAGGGAATGCCGTTGATGTTAATATCCAGGAAGGTGTTGAATTTATCCTGTCTCACATCAAGCTTGGATATTTCCTTCCCGAACATGCCGGACAGCTTTCTGAAATTATCCTCCCCGGCCCTTCTTGAAAACACTAAAAGTCTTCCGGCGCTGGAAACTAAATAGCCCTCACCGGTTTCCCCCTCTACGCTTCCATACGCACGCGCCGCCAAAACGGGGATTTTATCCGAAACTGCACCTAACACGCTTTTGACTTTTTCGGGAAGAAAGGCGATGTTCATGTTTTCTCCGTCAGTTGAAGAATCATATCCATATTATATCTTAACCTGAAGGAATTGCAAAATTGCCGAATCCAAGGTAGGGATGGCTCTCCGAGCCGTCCGTTTTGAGGCGGCGCGTTACTGAGAACGCGCCCTGCCTTCGCCAATTTTGAAATTGGCTCTCTGAAAAACCTTGGATGCGGGGAAGTGAAAACCTTTTAATGACAAATACCGGTATCTTTAAATTATCAGCTGACTTCAAACCGGCCGGCGACCAGCCGGAAGCCATTCTTGAGCTTTGTGAAAACCTGAAAAAAAACAAGAGGTGTCAGACGCTTCTCGGCGTAACCGGCTCAGGGAAAACCTTCACTCTCGCAAATGTCATTTCAAAATTTGACCGACCCGTACTTGTTCTGTCGCACAACAAGACCCTGGCCGCCCAGCTTTACAGCGAATTCAAGTCTTTCTTCCCCGAAAACGCCGTCGAGTATTTCATAAGCTATTACGATTATTATCTCCCTGAAGCCTACATCCCCCAGACTGACACATACATTGCGAAAGACGCAAGCATCAACGAGGATATTGAAAGACTCCGGCTTTCAACGACAGCTTCCCTCATCGAAAGGAAGGATGTCATCGTCATCGCCAGCGTATCATGCATATACGGACTCGGCTCACCGCAGGATTATGAGGAAATGTGTGTGACAGTTGAGAGAGGCATGAAAATAGACCGCGATGAACTTCTGCTCAAGCTCATCTCCATCCAGTACGAAAGGAACGACACGGCTCCCGAAAAGGGAAACTTCAGGGTGAGAGGTGATTCCGTAGATGTTTTTGTCCCTCAGCGCGAAGAGTTTTTCAGAGTCGAGTTCTGGGGTGATTCCATCGAAAGCATCCAGAAATGCGATCCGCTTACAGGCAACGTGAAGGAAAAAGCCGCAAAGGCGGTTTTCTTCCCGTGCAAGCATTTCGTAATGCCGGCGGAAAGAATCGAACTCTCTTCAAAAAAAATTCTTGCCGAGATGAAGGAAAGAGTCAGATATTTCGAGGAGAAAAATCTTCTTGTCGAAGCCCAGCGAATACATCAGCGTACCATTTATGACATGGAAATGCTGAAGGAAATCGGCTACTGCGGCGGAATCGAAAATTATTCCCTCCACCTTTCAAACAGAATACCAGGGTCACGTCCGTCCTGCCTCATTGATTTCTTCCCGGATGATTTCATAACCGTCATAGATGAATCTCATGTGACAATCCCCCAGATACGAGCGATGTTCAAGGCCGACAGGAGCCGCAAACAGACGCTGGTAGACCACGGATTCCGCCTGCCGTCAGCACTCGACAACCGTCCTCTGACTTTTGATGAATTCATGGCATTAACTAAAGATAAGGTGTTTGTCTCCGCAACGCCCGGCGACTATGAAGTCCAGCTCAGCGGCAAGCTTGTCGAACAGGTCGTCAGGCCGACAGGTCTGATTGACCCCGAAATCAGCATACGTCCGTTAAAAGGCCAAATTGACGACCTGATCTGCGAAATCCGCAAACATGCCGAAAGAAAAGAGCGCGTTCTTGTGACCACCCTAACAAAAAAGAGCGCCGAACGACTTTCAGACTATCTGTCTGAAATGGGGATGAAGGTCAAATATATCCATTCTGAACTTGACGCCCTCCAGCGTATAAAAGTGATTTGCGATCTTCGCAAAGGCGATTTTGACTGCCTTGTCGGAATCAATCTCCTCCGCGAGGGCATTGACCTTCCCGAAGTTGCGCTTGTCGCAATCCTAGATGCCGACAAGGAGGGATTCCTTCGCTCGGAGCGCTCTCTTATCCAGGTTGCTGGAAGGGCTGCCAGAAACATCAATGGAAAAGTCATCCTCTATGCCGACAAAATAACTGACAGCATCAAAAAACTTGTAACCCTCACGAATTCCCGCCGCAAGAAGCAGGAACAATATAATATTGATCACAATATCGAACCTAAATCCATTGTTAAGGCAATCCGCGAAGATATCTCCATTTATTCAGCCTCTGACAGGACTGCAAAACTGAAAGTGAAAACCGAGGAAACCGACCTTTCAGAAGACATTCTGTCCGAACTCGAAAAAGAGATGCTTGCAGCCGCAGAAGCGTTGGAATTCGAACGCGCCGCCTACCTGCGTGATATCATCAAACAGCACCGGATCCGCAAACAAATCGAATCGGAGAATGGGCGAATCGGGGAACCGGAGATTGGGAAGGCTCAAAGCTCTAGAAAACAGAAGACGGCTAACAGGCGACAAAAATAGCTATTGGTCTTTTCGAGCGCAATAAGCGCTCCTTGGAGTGCGGCAACAAGTTCCCGCACACCAGGTAAAAATCGGAGATTTTTATGAATGGAGGTAATTTCAAAACTACCCTGAGCCGATTCAAAACTAACGGAGGGCGGACTTTCCAGTCCGCCGCTTGAGTTAGATTTCCGCGGGTAAGAAAACCCGCGCTCCTTTAAATTTGAGTTT
>JBAYFV010000058.1:0-13212 GCA_041666985.1 Victivallales bacterium | reverse complement strand
GCGATGAATGATGATTCATTCTCGTTCGGTCAGAAATTCGATGAACTGAAGGAGAAATTCCTCGAAGCGATATTCGGCGGTTCAGAGGCAGAGGCTCAGGCGGTTGAACAGCAGGTTGCAGCGGCGGAGGAAAGATCTGCGATGGAGGACATGTTCAGCCAGATGGCGAATCGCGGCAGTCTCATGGAACGCAACAAACTGTTCAAGACCGACATTGATATCGGGCTCGAAGAGTTACTCGCGGTCTGAGAGGGCGGCACAGGCATTTGTCACGTCGTATGACTTCGGTCTTGCCTCGGTAAAATGATTTTTGAGACGAAAATTATGACTGAAGAGAAGACGATGAGCCTGTGGGAGCATCTTGAAGAACTCAGGTGGACTCTTTTCAGGATTCTGGGAGTGCTTCTTGTCGCAACCGGAGTCGGTCTTTTTTATGTTGATTCCATTCTCGAGATACTTACAGCACCGTTGAACGAGCTGATATTGAAATCGAGTGTGACTCTCAACCAGGCCGGCCCTTTTGACGGAGTCATGATAAAGATGAAGGTCGGCGTACTCGCAGGTGTTGTCGTCAGCCTTCCTTTTATGGTACTGCTGCTCTGGTCGTTTATTTCGCCAGGACTCAAGAAAAGGGAGAGAGACTCGTTCTGGTGGATTTTCTCCTCGATAACAATTCTTTTCCTTTGCGGTGTCATAGCCGGATATTATTCCCTTTCCGTCCTTATGCCGATACTTGTTTCATTCGGGGTGGAAGGCGTTCAAAACCTGTGGAGGCTCCGCGACTATGTTGATTTTGTCTTCATGTGGCTTCTGGGTGCGGGATTGGTCTTCCAGCTTCCCCTGATTATTGTCATCCTGGTGAAACTTGGACTGGTCAAGATTGCCGCCCTGAAGAAAACCAGGAAATATGCGGTTGTGATGGCATTCGCAGTTTCGGCCGTCATCACCCCGACTCCGGATGCAATATCCCAGATTATTGTTGCAGCGCCATTATATCTCCTTTATGAAATCGGGGTATTCGTTGCCTCCTTCCATAAGAAATCTGATGATCTGGAGATTGGATGATCTGGAGATTGGATGATCTGGAGATTGGATGATCTGGAGGTGGGCGGTTCCATCGGGACTCTTTTTGAACGCCACCAACTTGATGACTGGTCACTTGTCACTTTCTTTATCTTTTTTGAGTTGCGGGCGGATTCCACATCCTACTTTGCCGTTGCGGCCTGCATGGCTTTTGCATATTCGGGAAGTCTCGAGTATTTCTGTGTAAGCTCCTTCAGTTCCTGTTTTGCGGTGTCGCTGTTTTCATTCATGAGATATTTCAGTTTGCCCGTAAGATACGCGCAGGCTGTTTCCGACACTTCGTTCTTCATTTCATCATTGGGAGCCAGTTCCTTTGCCTCGGCAAATTCACCGCAGATGAAAAGATAGTTGAATAAAGCATCCGCCGAGCCGGATTTTTTAGCGAGAAGCTTGAACTGCCTCATGGGAAGTGAGATAAGCTGAACCTTCTCCAATCCCGGCCCCACCTTCACCGTAATGACACCGTTGTTTATTGAAACAATTTTCCCGAGGCTGTTTTTCACTTCGAGCTGGGAGCCCGCAAGCTTTTTATCGCCGTTGGAAACATCTTCCCATAATTTTCCGCCGTCCGAAATGAGAGCCTGCATTTTAGAAGCCCAGCCGACAAATGTTTTCGCATCCTTTTTCAGATATTCCGGAGCCTTGCCTTCCTCCTTCAGCGCCTGGTCAAAAACCGCAACGGCTTCAGTAAAGTTCCGTTTTACGCTCTGGTAGGCGAAGCGATAACGGAGAAGATCCCTCTGCCGTTCAAGATCCTGATTATATTCCGTTACGCGCTTTGCCTGCTCCTCCACTTTCTCCCTGTCCAGTCTGGCGCGCTCCTCTTTTCTTTCTTTTTCGCGTTTCACCTCTTCGATTTTTTCGAGACCCCTCTGTTTTTCGAGTTCTTTCTCCTTCAGCCCCTGCTCGTACTCTCTTCTCAACTCTTTCCTGTAAGGGGACATCCTTTTTTCATCAAGAGGCACGTAACTTTTAAGAACATCTGCAAAAGCTTTTTTCTCGCACATATAGACCGGTGCCGGAAACTTGACGAAAAACTCGTCACATTTGAAGAGTATGTCCGCATCGGAATTCGGATTCTTAACCGCGAAATCGAGAAGTTTTTCAGCCGCTTCCGTGTAGGCGGTTTTTTCCGGCTCGGGATGGGGTTGAGGCAAAGGCGTAAGCTGTGGGAGTTTTTTTTCGGCGCCAGCCCCTTTCCCCTTTTCCGCAGGCGTGTGAACAGATGATTTTGCAGCGGATCCGGTTTTGGCGGGGACAGGCTTCATTTTCCATATTGCCAGTCCGACCGCCACGAGAGCTGCGATGACACATAATGTGACTGCAGCTATAACCTGATACATCGCCTTTTTTTCATTGATTCTCCTGATGTCCGAAGAACTGCCGAGAGAGCCGCTTTTTATGCTTGACGATGTGGATGAAAACCTGCCGGTGGAGGATGAGAGTTTTCCGGTGCTGCTGGCGGTGGGGACGAAAGGTCCGGTTCTTGTTTTGGCCGTATTGATGATTACTGTTTTCCCGACCCCTTTTGTTGCGGTTGAGGTGGTGAAAGAACCGGTGGATTTGCCTTCGGCTATTGATTTTCCCCGCCTGGCCAGGCGGATGTCATCAACAAGCTCTTCCGCCGTCTGATAGCGGTCGTTGGGGTTTTTCTCCATCATTTTCATGATGATCCTGCTGACGAATTCCGAAATATTCGGATTGACAAGCCTTGGCGGCGTCAGGGGCTCTTCAACGTGTTTCCTGGTGATTTCAGCTGCGGTTTTGCCGGTGAACGGGAACTGTCCTGTTATGATATGGTAAAAGGAGGCTCCCAGACTGTAAATGTCGCTTCTGCCGTCCATCTGGGCGCCCGTGAGGTGTTCGGGACTGATATACTGGGGCGTACCCATTATTTCTTCATCGTTTTTGTCTTCAATCTCGCCGGCGATCCTGGCAAGACCCAGGTCTGCAAGTTTTGCGCGTCCGTTTCTGGTGATCATTATATTGTCGGGTTTTATATCCCTGTGAATAAGACGCTGTTCCTTCCAGGCGTAGTCAAGGGATTCGGCGATCTGCTGAATCATGGTCAGTGCAATGTCAACAGGAATGCAGCCCTCGCGCTTGAGAACCGATTTCATGGTTTCGCCGTCTATGTATTCCATTGCGAAAAAATAAATCCCGTTGTCTTCACCGACGGCGTATGCCTGGACAATATGGGGATGGTTGAGTTTTGCGGCGGCCCGCGCCTCCTTGATGAATCCAGCCACGAATTCCGAAATGCTTGCGTATTTGCTGGAAAGTATCTTGAGTGCCGCCCTGCGATCAAGGGACATCTGGTGAGTCAAATAAACCACACCCATTCCGCCGCGCCCTATTTCCTCCAGTATCAGGAAATCATTGCCCACCACGACACCGGTAGACACTGGCGACTGGGGAGCCGTGGTCACTTCTCCGCATTTGGGGCATCCCACCTCCGCACCGCAGTCGGAGTTTTCAACCTCAAGGACGTTTCTGCAAAATAGACATTGAAATTTCATAGGATATACTGGAAAACAGTATGTGAAACCCGTTCAAATTGTTAAAATAAACATGAAAACTGTTAAACTAATATATATTGGTTGCCATTCGTATTCCAATATAATTCGTCAATAATGCGAACTCAATTTCCGCATTCTGGCTCCTGTCTCTTGAATTCTGACCGTTTTTGCAGTTCCCCCGTTCTCTTTTTCCCATGGCATTTATTTTTTTTGTGATATATTGGCAGCTTGACAAAAGGAAACCCCTGAAAAGCGGCATATGGCGTGCAAAAGTAGATTATGGATAAACCACAAAAATTCATACTGTTGATTTCGGCGGCAATCTTATTTCTTTTTTCCGCGTCCGAAGCCTGCGGCATGAGAATAACAGACATAAGCGAGAGGGTGAAGTTCTGTTTCAACAGGCCCGATCCCAGGTTTGATAAGCTTCAGAGTTTCTTAAAGGCGGCCGATTCCGTAACATATTCAATGTCAGGACTCAGGTCGGCCGATAAAGCCGCCCTGTGCTCGGTCATCGTCACAGGCAATGACATGAAAGACGGATTCGAAATAAACACCGGCGGAGAGGTGCTCAGAATATTCCTGTCGGACGACCTTTCCGGATGGGAGAAAAACTACAAAACCCGTTCCGCTGTAATTTCCGCAATGTTGCTGGGCAGGTTTGGAATCAGGCCGGATGCGAATTACGGAAGGGTTCCCTCCTGGCTGACTGCGGGCGTTCTTTCAAAAATTGAAATGCGCAGGAACCCGGCAATGTTGCCGGGCGTGATTCTTTATCCGGGAGTGAAGGGGCTGGTATCCGGAGGTGTCCAACCGGATTTATGGTGCATCATGAACAATCCGCTGGAATACAGGGACGGGCCCTCGTTCACTCTTTATTCTGAAACATGCGCGATTATAATTGACTCAATGGCAAGGATTCCGAAGAGCAGAGACGTATTCATGGCAATACTGAAATCCGCTGTTGACGGGGAAAAACCGGATACGGCATTCAAAACTGCGATTAACGATTATATTATGAAGGGAGGATTTGATTTTTCAACGCTTCCCGTTGACCGGATTTCTCCGGAGAAAAGAGTCGAAACCTGGTTTGAAACGGCAATCAGAAACAGTTCCGTAGGCATATTCTTTCCGGGTTCCTCTGATTTTGTGGAAAAACGCCTGGATGAGCTTAAGACTTTAAATTACACGGCCACCGCCGAAACCGGGAAGGATAAACCGTCCAAATCCGAAGTCAGATCGTGTGAAATCCATGAACTGGGGAAAAAATGGGGTGAAATTGAAAATCCGGAGAAGGTTGCAAATATTTACCGGAGATATTTCGGCGATCTTTCAAATCAGTCCCCCCCCCTGATACAGAATGATGTGAATAAGATAGCTGAGCTGTTCGGCAGGTTAAGGGACAGTGACAGGGAAGACTTCGAACGTGATTTAAAGGATGCCGAAGCGATTTTGCGGGAGAAGATCGGAAAACTGAGACAGGTCGAGGATTATATCAGGGCAAGCGAAGCCAGGTTCGTCCCTTTCGGGAAAAGATATTCGGCCGAGCTTAAATATCTTGATGAGACGGGAACTTTCATCGGGCAGTTTTGCCCGTCCCTGAATTCCATCCTCGACAAAGAGGATAAAATTTTTTAATCAACAAAACACCGTTGTGTTATCGAGTCAAAAATGCTTAGCAGACAGAACTTCATATTGCTTGCGGGATTCGCAATTCTGTTTATTGTGTTTTCCTTTGCCATCGTCAGGAATTTCACGAAAAGGGTTGTTTCCGATTTTTATCACCCCTTTTTCTCTTCCGTTGAAGCCGTGTCTGACAAAGCCGCTTCGGAAAGCCTGTTTCTCCGGGGCAAAGGCGAACTGGCGGATCAGGTTCTGAAGCTTCAGAAGGAAAACGACATCATGTCTGCGAAGATGTCTGTTTTGAATAATCTGAAAAGGGAGAACATTGAACTGAGGGAGCTTGTCGGAGTGGGCAAAGTCCCCTTCTTCAATTGTCTCACCTCTGAAATTGTCAGGCGGGATCCTGTGAGGTGGTACGAGAAACTGGTCATAAACAGGGGAAGCGCCGACGGAGTGAGCGAGGGGAGCATTGTCATTTCAAAAATACTGAGGAAGGATGTCGGCGGAGCCGCCTTTGCGGTTGTCGGAAGAATCAAATCCGTTTCCCTCCATGAGTCTGTCGTAAGCACAATACTCAGTGACGACTGCTCGCTCAGCGTCATGGTTTCAGGGAGAAGGGCGCATGGGATCGCGGGTTCCGGCAGGAAAACCGGCAGGACTTTCACCGTCGGGATAAAATATCTTCCGAAGGACGTCGGATATTCTTCCGGTGAATTCGTCTACACTTCCGGATTGAGCGGCCTTACGCCCTCTTCGCTTCTCATCGGCAAACTTGCCGGGGGCGGCGAAGGCAGGGTCGTAAGTGTAAAAGACAATCTTTATGCGGAGGCCGGGATGGAGGCCGCCGTTAATTTTGACAACCTGCACTTTGTGCTTGTATTAGTGCCTGAAAAATGATTGCAGCCAGTTACATATTTATTGTGCTTTTCGTTTCAGTGATGCTGGAGGTGATGGCCGGTTCATCCGGTGTCATCATACCGCTGTCCGCGCTTGCGGTTTTTTACTTTTCCATGGTGTACGGATGGAGGTTCGGCCTTTTTCTCGGGTTTATTTCAGGACTTGCCGTGGACATGCTCTATGGGAGGGATATCCCCGTGTCCGCGCTGAGTTTCGCCGCAGTCTCCGGAGTAACCGTCTTCTGGCTTCTCAAGGGGGAAACAAAAGATTTCTACCTTCATGTTGTTCCCGGAATTTTAACCGCCGCCATAGCGGTGACGCCGGTTCTGCTCTTGCATTCAGAGGAAATTGCCGTATCCGGTTTTGCGAATTTCGCGTTTCTTTTTCTTTTCTCGGTGACAGCCGGAGCATTCTGCCTGCCATTCCTTATAATATTTCTTGACATGCTCAGCGAATGGCTGGGAATGGAGCTCTATAGGTCGGCGCGTGAGAATATCGGGGAAAGGATGTAGGGAAATTTGAAAGCCGGGATCATCAAAACTTTTATCAGAATCATCCTGCTCGGGGCGTTTTTCTCCCTGTTCTATGCGGTTCTGGTTGTCAAGCTCTGGGACGAGCAGATAAGACAGGGCGAAGAGCACAGGGTTAAGGTTTCGAAACAGTCCATCAGATGCATCAGGGTTCCCGCAATCAGGGGCAGGATTTTCAGTTCGGACATGCACCTTCTCGCGGACAACATGCCAGGCTATGATATTGTTTTTCATCCGGCTGAAATGAGGCAGCCCGGGAAACAGGGGAAGACTGTGAATCACATTTTCGCCAGCGCCCAGAGGATTGGCGCGGCAATAGGGCGGAAATCAACGCTTACGACAAAAGGGATCCTCCAGCATGTAAATATGAGGCCCGCCCTTCCAATCACGATATTCCGGGATCTCTCCACGGTTGAAATGGCGAACGCGGTCGAAGTCACCCCGCAAATAGAGGGAATGGAGATAAAGACGATTCCCAAAAGATATTATCCGGGCGAAAAAACGGCATGTCATTTGATCGGATATGTCGGACTTGAAGATCCCGGCAGCGCCGAGGACAGGACGGACTATTCATATTATCTGCCCGACTGGACCGGAAGGGACGGAATCGAGAAGGCATATGACAAAACCGTAACCTGCGGCCCTCAGCCGCTCCGCGGGCTCAGGGGAATCCCGGGAAATGAGATCGTAAGGATTGACAACATGGGGTTTGTCCATGAAACAATAGGAACTCCGGTTCCACGTCAGAACGGAAACGATCTTGTCTTAACTGTCAACTGGCGTGCGCAGTCAATAGCGGAAAAGCTCCTTGCGGACAGGGTTGGCGCGTTCGTGCTTCTCGACGCATCGAACGGAGCTGTCCTTGCAATGGTGTCGTCCCCCGGTTTCGATCCGCAGGCTTTTGTCCCGAAGATAAAAGCGGAGGACTGGAAGAAACTCGTCAACGATCCGGAAAGACCTCTCCTGAACCGGGCCACATTCGGAGAATATACTCCCGGTTCAATCGTAAAACCGCTCATCGCAATGGCCTCTCTGGAGAGCGGATTCAGCCCCAAAGAAAAAATCAGATGCGACGGCTCCCTGTCAATCGGGAACTCGTCAATACACTGCTGGAGCTGGAAAAACGGCGGGCACGGCGATGTGGACATGCTCTACGGGCTTGAACAGTCATGCAATGTTTATTTCATGACGCAGGGCAGAAAACTCGGCTTTGATAAAATCAGGGATATGATGGAATCGGCAGGAATCGGGAGAAAAACAGGCTTATGCATTTCCGAGCGCGCCGGACAACTTCCTTCGATGGAGAGGAAATTCCAGTCCTACGGGGAAAAATGGACAGTATACGACACCTGCCTTGTTTCAATCGGGCAGGGGATAATCTTGCTCACCCCCCTCCAGACCGCCCTTTATGTTTCAGCAATAGCAAACGGAGGCACTGTCTGGAAACCTTACCTCCTGCAGGAAGTAAGGGACACCCGGGGGAATACGCTTTTTTTACAGGAGAAACCGGAGATGACCGGCGAACTTGATGTTAAAAAGGAGAATCTTGATATCATAAGGGAGGGAATGTACCTTGTCATCAACGGCGAAAAAGGAACGGCCAAAAGGGCTGGCAACAGTAAAATAACGCTTTCAGGGAAAACCGGTACCGCTGAAATAGGGCCTAAAAACAACAGGAAGACAAATACCTGGTTCATTGGGTTCGGGCAGCGCGACGGCAAGCTCTATGGATTTGCCGTGATAGTGCAGGAAGGACTCAGCGGAGGCGCAACCTGCGCTCCGATCGTCAGCAAATTCTTCGAAGAATGGCTTCCCCCAAAAGAAGAAGACAAGGTTGGAATAGAGGACATGGAAGCCGAGGAGTAGAACTCACATGAAAAACGTTTTGTTGATTTTCGGTCTCTGTCTGATGTTTTGCGGATGCGGCGAGGATGCGCCTCCGTCAAAATCTGATTCCTGCACTCCTCCGGCTTTCAGGAAAAATGAACCTGTGGCAGGCGCTCCCGTTCGGCCGACAACCGCAAAAGCGACACCTTCCGGAACCGCTAAAACCGCCGCCGCCACACCTGAAAAAGACACGAAAAATACCGGGAAAAGCGTAAGTACGCAAATCATTGGCGATGCCGCCGCCGTAGTTGACTACGGTACGGGTGCAACTCCCCTTACCATCAAGGAAAGTCAAGCCGACAAGATACAGTCTGTCCAGGATCAGCGTAATCAAAGCACGCAAAAGGCCTTGAACGAGAAGTAACGAAGCCGTATTACTCTTCAAATAATTGCGTTTGCATATTTGAATCTTGCGAACTTCGCACTATTTTAGCGTCCCAATTCATGGTGGTTGTAGCTCAGTTGGTTAGAGCGGATGATTGTGGTTCATCAGGTCGCGGGTTCGAATCCCGTCATCCACCCCACCTTTTCAATCTCATTATTCTTTCGGGCTGCTGTCAAAGCCCGCCTTGGGCAACTCTGCGGAATTCGCATGTTTCTCTATGAAACCCCTCAGTCCGTTGACGTATGTGTCTCCGGAATCGGAGTAGCCTTCGTTGTGTGAGCCGCTTATATCAAGGAACTCCTTAGGTTCCCTTGCAGAACTGAAAATCTTTTTCCCGTTGGAGTAGGGGATGATTTCGTCTTCGGGACTGTGAACCACAAGCACCGGGCATTTTATGTCTTTCACGTATTCGGCGGTCCTGTATTTGTAATGGCAGAGCAGTTTGACGGGGAATATCGGATACTGCCTGGCGGCAACATCCGGGGTGGATGAAAATGCCGATTCAAGTATGAGGAGTCCCGGATTGTTTTTTTTTGCGAGATTCGCAGCAATTGCCGCACCTAGCGAACGGCCCATGACGATGATTTCGTTTTCAGGGATGTTTTTATCTTTAATGAGCCACCGGTAAGCTGTTTCAGCGTCCGTGTAAGTTCCGTTTTCTGTCGAGACCCCTTCGCTTTTCCCGTAGCCCCTGTAATCAAAAATGAGAACATTGAGATTGAGTTTGTTCAGGTTTTCCACCACATCCAGGGAGTAGGAGATGTTTCCGCCGTTCCCATGGCAGAACAGAACCGTTCCCGTCGGAACCTTTGCCGGAACAAACCATGCGTTGAGGTTAAGCCCGTCGGAAGTTTTCATGGTGATGTCATCATATTGGAGACGGATGTCGGCGGGCGTGCAGACTATTTCCCTGGATGGGAAATAGACAAGTCTGGACTGCATGAGAAACAGGAGAATCAGCATCCCGAAATAAACACCGCAAAGAATGAATAAAAGTGAAAACATAAGCCTTTTAATCCGTTTTTTCATATTGCCCGCAACTGCATGTTGGCGCTTTTATAATTTAATCTGAGCCCGCTTGGGGGCTCAGATTAAATTTCTTTTAGAAACGAAGACAGCGACTCCTGCCAGAGCGGCCTCTTGAAATCAATCACCTTGTCGATCTTAGAACAGTTGAAGCGGGAGTTTTCAGGGCGTTTTGCCGGTGTTGGAAAATCGGAACTTGAGCAGGAGCTTATTTCCTTTTCAATGTTTTTCTCCCGCAGAATGAACTTTGCGACCTCATAGCGGCTTGCGTATCCGTCGGCTGCGAAATGATAAAGGCCTTCCGTCTGGTTTTTCATGAGGCACATGATGGCACGCGCGGCATCGGCTGTCCAGGTCGGGGAACCCGTCTGATCCCCCACCACCTTCAGTTTCGGATTCTTTTTTGCCGCCTCCAGCAGCTTGCTTATGAAATTGACTCCGTTTCTGCCGTATGTCCATTCGAGCCGGACAATGGCGTGGCGGCATCCGGACGCCTGAAGCAGTTGTTCGCCTTCGAGTTTTGTCGTGCCGTACCAGCTGAGGGGTCTCGGCGTGTCGTCTTCCGAAAGTGAATTCCCGGATTCGTCCCCGAAAACGAAATCAGTGCTGATATGAACGAGATACTTGTCCTTTTTCTTTGCGGACTTCGCAAGGGATTCTACGGCAAACGCATTCACGGATCTGCATGTTTCCCTTTCATCTTCAGCCTTGTCTACAGCGGTATAGGCGGCGCAGTTCACGATGAAATCGGCATTGGAGACTGCATTCCGAATATCGGCATTCTGTGTGATATTGAATTCCGGCAGGTCGAAAACGGAAACCTCATGGCCGGCTGATTCTGCGAGCTTCGCAAGATCCGAACCGAGCATCCCTCTTCCCCCAAGTATGGCGATTCTGTTCATTTCGGCGGGTTCTCCTCGACAAGTTTCTGCACATGTGAGAGTGATTCGAAGGTGCCTGCATCGCTCCACCATCCGTCCATCCTGCTCCAGCTCATTATGCCGCGTCTGATGTATTCGTTGTTGACATCGGTGATTTCAAGTTCCCCGCGGCCTGAGGGCTTGAGGGTTCTGATTATGTCGAAAACCTCGCCGTCGTAAAAATATATTCCGGTGACCGCGAGATCAGACTTAGGATTCCCGGGCTTCTCCTCGATTGAAATGACTTTGTCGCCCCTGACCTCCGCCACGCCGAAACGCCGGGGATCCTTTACGGGTTTCAGAAGGATGTGCGAACCTTTCCCCTGCTTCAGGTATTTTCCGAGATAGGGCTTCATCGAGTCCTCGAATATGTTGTCGCCGAGGATCACCGCAACCGGAACTCCGTTTGAAAAATCTTCGGCAAGGCTCAGAGCCTGGGCGATCCCGCCGGCCTGATCCTGGACTTTGTAGGTGAAGCGGCAGTTGAAATCCTTTCCGGAACCCAGCAGGCCGACGACATCGCCCATGTGGTCAACGCCGGTCACAATCAGTATGTCTTTTATTCCCGCGCCGGTCATCTTTTCAATGGGATAATAAATCATGGGCTTTCTGCCGACCGGCAGAAGATGCTTGTTGGTTATGTTTGTCAGCGGACGCAGCCTTGTCGCGGTTCCGCCCGCGAGAATAACACCTTTGACAACATTGGAGGGTCTTGTGTTCATGTTTTCACACCCGTTGTTTTTATTTATGAAAGCGAAAATATAACCCGTTAAGGCTGAAAGTTCTTCATTTATCCCTTAAAATTCCCTGAAAATAAAAATTGATATTTTACCCCGGATCCATTGCCTTAACCTTGATGAAATGATATTTTCTACCGTAGATTAGGCAATGGCGGAGGTTCTTATGAGTAACACTGTTAACAATGTTGTCAAGAAATACAATGGTGATGCAACCAGGCTGATGGACATATTGACAGATATCCAGTCTGAACTTGGGTGTCTTTCCGACCGGACTGTCGAACAGATTTCCAAGACGCTTGACATCCCGCGGGTCAGCATAGAACAGACGGTTTCATTCTACCATTTTTTCACGAAGGAGCCGCGAGGGGAATATACGGTCTATCTCAACAACAGCGCGGTAGCCGGATTTTTCGGGCGTGATGAGGTGGCGAAGGCTTTCGAGGAGGCGGCAGGTTGCGGGTTCGGTCATGTGACTCCGGACGGGCTGATTGGATTGTTCGACACCGCCTGCATCGGAATGAGCGACCAGGAGCCAGCCGCGATTATCAACGAAGAGGTTTTCACAAGCCTCACCCCTGCGAGGGCAAAAGAGATAATCGAGGGAATGAAAGCCGGGAAATCCGTTGAAGACCTTAAAGGCGGAAAATACGGGAACGGAAAAAACTCCAGCCCGCTCATCCGCTCGATGGTGAACAGCAACATAATGAAAAGGGGAGAGGTTATTTTCAGCGACTACACTCCCGGTTCCGGGGTTGGAAAAGCCGTCCAGATGAGCTCCGGCGAAATAATCCAGATTGTCAAATCGTCCTATGTCAGGGGACGCGGCGGCGCAGGATTCCCGACGGCAATGAAATGGGAGGTCGCGAAAAAGATGTCCGGCGATGTGAAATATATTTTCTGCAATGCCGACGAAGGCGAGCCGGGAACTTTCAAAGACAGGGTGATCTTGACGGAACTTCCGAAACTTGTTTTCGAGGGGATGGCGATCGCAGGATATGCCGTCGGGGCGAAATACGGGATACTGTATCTCAGGAACGAATACCTCTATCTGCGGAAATATCTTGAAAGCGTTCTCGATGAAATGCGGAATGAAAATCTCCTGGGCGCCCTGATTGCAGGAAAGCCCGGCTTCAATTTCGACATAAAGATCCAGTTCGGTGCGGGGGCATATGTCTGCGGGGAGGAATCCGCCCTGATAGAATCTGCCGAGGGGAAACGCGGCGAACCGCGCGACAGACCTCCGTTCCCGGTGGAAAAGGGATACCTCCAGAGGCCGACAGTTGTCAACAACGTCGAAACACTCTGTTCGGTAGTCAAGGTTCTTTTGAACGGATCCGAATGGTACAACAGTCTCGGCACAAAAGAGTCAAAGGGTACAAAGGTGATAAGTGTTTCAGGCGATTGCGGGAAACCGGGAATATACGAGGTTGAATGGGGGTTCGCGGTTGATGACGTCCTGAAAATGGTTGATGCGGAAAAAGTCCAGGCAGTCCAGGTCGGCGGTCCTTCCGGCTCGTGCATCGGGCCCGGGGAATTCTCCCGCGAGCTTTCATATGAGGATCTTGCGACTGGCGGATCCCTGATAATCATCGGGGAGAAACG
>JBAYFV010000057.1:0-13314 GCA_041666985.1 Victivallales bacterium | reverse complement strand
TTCCGCGAAACTCACAAGTCCTTCCGGGGAGACGGCATCCATATATGTTTTTTGAGCGGTCATGGAAAGGCGTATCCTGAGATCCGGATTTTCAATCAGTGTCTCCATCTTATTTTTAAGATCTGACAAGTCCCATTTACCGGGAACAAAAGTTCTCTCCGGTTGAAAGAGCGGAGGCCAGGTTTCAAGATGGCTCATGTCCGGTTTCACAAGTGCGGCTCCGCATATGATGATTTCGAAATCGCGAAGGGTGATTTCGCCGACTCCGAAAGGGCCTATCCCGATTTGCGAATCTCGCAGTTCGGAAAAATATTCCGACAAACTTATCTTAGAAGTCGGAACATTCATTTCCCCCATGATTTTAATGACGGCATTCCTGTGTGCGACAACCGAAGGGCGGGAATGTGAAAGGCCAACCCTGCAGCTGACCTTTATATTGCGCTGCTTGTTTGGCGGGGTGAAGTTGATTGACAAGCCTTCGCAGATCAGGGACGAGAGCAATGGCCTTGCCTTCTGCATGATTCTTGCGCCTATTCCAAAGCGAGACTCGTTATAATTTTCAAAACATGTGTTCCACGAGATCCTGATCTTTCCGAGATCGTTCTCGGAGGGTAGTGGAAATATCTCCTCTTTCTCGCCTGTTTTGTAGAGATCGTCGAAATAATCGGTGAAAATCCGACCGGTGCGGAACCTTCTCAGGTACTGTTTCCTGTCCTTTAAGACTTGGCTTTTAAGAAACAGATTGACATATGGCATTACTTCGAACTGGGTGCACCAGGTGCTGTCGGTCGTGTCGAACCATAAAATTTTCAAATCCCGAATTCTTGCGGATTCGAGGAATTTGAAAATTTTATTTTTGTCAGAGCTCCAGAAGGATCTGAAAACATTGGAGTTTATGAAGAGTATGTCGCAGTTGAAAATACTTTCAGACATTTTCCAGTGGAAATCAAGATTGAATCCCTTCTCTTCAAAATACGGCTTCGAGGCCAGCAGGGGGCAATTGAACGCCTTCGAGTTCGGACAGGAATTGTTTGTAAGGATGTTGATTTTGGTCATTTTGCCACCGTTTTACAGGAACTGAAGTCCCTGCCTATTTCCATGACATCCCTCCGGGACGGAAATATTCCACTATATTGTCGCTGATGAATTGATTTGACGCGTTTTTATAATTTATTCCATTGGGTTCAATACCCCGACCCTATGGGTCGGCTTTAAAACCATAGATGCTATCACTATATTGATACCCCGCGTGCTCTGCACCGGGGTAGTTCATTCTTGAATCGTCCTAGAAGGACGATTTGATAATAGGCAGGCGTTTCAACGCCTGTGCGTAAATGCAAAAAAGAAACAACGCATGCCGTAGGTATGCGGCGAATATCATCCAAATACATATTTGTCATTATATTTGATATTGTGTTTCTTCAAAAAAGATATGTATTCTTCCCTGAATGACAGTTTTCTGTGATGTTCTTCCTGATTGGCGATATATTCTTCGGTCGCCTTAATTTGCGATACGCCAATGCTGAATGCTCCATAGCCTTCCTGCCATGCGAAATTCCTGAGGTTCGGAAAAGTATCATGAATCCATTTTGAACTTCCGCCTTTTAAAAGCTGAAGAGTCCTGGATGTTTCAATGTCCTGGCGAAGCGAGACAAGGAGATGAACATGGTTTTCAATCCCTCCGGCCTTGAGAAGCAGGAAATCATTTGATTTTGCAATGCCTCCGAAATATGGGAAAAGGCGTTCCCTTATTTCCGGCGTCAGGAAAGGTTCGTGTTTTTTAGTGCTGAACACTGCGTGGACGTATATTGAAATGTAACTGTTGGACATTTTTAAATTCGCTGCATACCTGACGGCATGCGAATTTTATTTATACCATATATACAGGCGTTGAAACGCCTGCCTATTGTCATGATGTCCCTCCGGGACGAAAATGAATCATGTAAATTCATAAATCCCGTAGGGATGATATGATAATAGGAAGGGACGTATGTCCCTGTATTTCAACCCAAACAAAAACAACGCGTGCCGTAGGTACGCGGTGAATATCATCCTTTTTTCAGGAGCACGTCCCTGACTCCGCCGAGATCGCAGATGAGTTTTTCGGCATCGCCGTTTTTTATATCCTTATACAGACCCTGGACATGCGTATCGGATGTCATCATAGTCTTGTAGGGGGTGTATCCCATGTCAAGTATATGCTGGTTTTTCTTTTCGCTGTTGCTTGAGATCCGTGTTACCCTGTATCCCCTGTCGAAGAGGCTGAGGAGCCTTTTCCTCATGCTGTGGTGAGTGTCGTCGTATTTCGGAAAATGTGTTTCAAAGCATATGGCCGGACCGAATGAGGGATCAGTTTTGAAAGCCTCTTCCATCCCGTCAATGACTTCAACTTCAAAACCCTCGACATCCATACGGATCAAGTCTATCTTCCTCTTGCCTTTTGCAAATTCACTGACTGTTGTAAGGGGGACTTTTATGGTCTGACCTTTCAACAGTCTCTTGGATTTATCCCCGAACTTATACTGTTCCGCCATGAACGTGTGGAGGTTCGAATACTCGGCAAGATGGAAATCGGCTTCGCCGACACGGTCGGCGGCTCCGACATTGTACATCTCCATCCTGTCCTTCATCCCATTGAGTTCGACATTTTTATGAAGGAGGGCGAAATTCGCAGGACTCGGTTCGATGCAGTATACTCTGCCTTCAGGACCGACTCGAAGTGCCTCCCAGACAGCATAGTATCCGATGTTCGCTCCGAGGTCGAAGACGCACATGCCGGGTTTGATCACTTCCTCGAGGATAGTCCTGAGCTGCATCTCCCTCTTCCCATTGAGGGCGAGTGTCCTGGATATCCCATTGTCGTGAATGTTCAGGAACATGTCATATTCGCCATCCCAGATCGAATATACGCCGAACTGCTTGCTTGGAAGCAGTCTACTTCCGAAAAAGCGTAAACCTCTTGAAAGATACTTTGCTGTTCCTGATATTCCACGTTTTTTTAAGACATAAGGAATTGTAGAGAACCCCATAATTGATGTTTCCTTTTAAGTTTAATTTATGAAGCGAGAGCCAATTAAAATATATTAAGTTTCCATATGAATACGGGGATAAGATCAAATTTCATATTCTAGTCCTGATTCGAATCGATTTTATGAGGTTTTAGCCAATATTTGAATCCCATGAGAAGATAACAGTTGAAGGAGATGAAATTCAAAGGTTCTCTGGTTAGTTTGTAATAATTGGATAGGAATGCCCTGATTTTTGTCAGGAGGCTTCTATTTATAATAAGTCTCATGTTCTTAACCCTGTAGCTCAGCGCAGCCTCTACAAAAAACCAGACCTGCCACGTCTTGAGTTCGCGAATGCTCATTTCTGAGAAGTTGACTATAATTTCCCCCTTGCTGGAGAAGTTTCTATGAACCCACTCCTTGTCTTTTATCAAACCCTTTTCGATCCCGTAGTAATAGGCAGGGGAACCCGGATATGGATTAAGTATGGCTGATGCAATCTTGTCTTCCATGAAAAAGCATGACCACATGCCTTGCCTGGTATTCAGGATTGTTTTCCTGTTTTCACCTGGAGAACCGCTGACAATCTGTAATACTGTCCGGAGTCTATATTCATATAAAATGTTCATTGCATCTATATTTTGTCGGGGAGTAGTTCGTTTATTCATGGCGACAAGCATGGTTTTGTCAAAGGATTCGATCCCGACCTGAAGCCCTACACAGTTATGTGTTTTCAGAAGTGTCATGGTTTCTTTATCAAGGCGATCAGCCCTAGCGCTTGTAATCCAGTATATGTCGTATTTTTTTGCAAGTTCGCAGACGTTGAGAAGGTTTTCCTTGTTCGCGGTAATACATTCATCGCCGAATGAAAGGAAACTGAATCCCTTCTCTTTGATGCCTGAAAGAATGTTGTCAAGTCTTTCGCGTCCATAGCTACGGTAGCCTTTCAGATGCCTGTAGCAGAAAAAACAACTGTAAGGACATCCGCGAGCTATGAAAACATATAGGGCTTTGAAGCCCTGTTTTTTAAGGGAAACAGCTTTTTCATCAACAAGGAAATAGTCACTTACCGACGTATCGTATTTGTTTATGTCAATATTTTTAAAGTTATAATCAGGTAGTCCATCCATATGTATCAGCTTTTCGTGATCATTGATAAAAAGCTTGCCATTCCTACGGAAAATTATCCCTGGTATGTCTTTTATATCCTTGTTTTGGCTTACGGCTTCGACAATTTTTGGAAGAGTTATTTCTCCCTCGCCTCTGACAATAATGTCAACTGGACATGTCTTCATTATAAGCTCGTAATCTGCCGTGATTTGGCCTCCGACGATAATTATTGTATCAGGGCTGCGCCGTTTGATCTTTTCCGAAAAATCCATTAACTCGTTGTAAGTGGTTCCTATCCCGCCTGTACCGATAATCCTGTACCGGTTAGATATTGAAATTTCAACGAGTTTATCAATCCCAAATTCTTCAACTTGATCATCGATGATGTCAACCTTATGCCCGAAAGGTTCGATAATATCTTTGTAAAAGCTGAAATGCCATGGAATTGTCTGCCTGGCGTTTTCACGTTTTCTGAATCTGATTAATGCTATATTCATATTTTACTTATCTTATCGGGGGAATAAATACCTTTCCATGAACTCGGTATTGGGCTGTTCGGGCTTCTTGCTCAAAATATCAAGTAATTCCTGACCGTCAAAGACCGCCCTGTTCCGCTCATCGTAACTGCAATTCAGTATTCTGCAGCGCTTCTCCATAGATTTATAGACTTCCGGGAACCATGGATCCCATCCGGCATTTGCATATATTACGGTCTTGTTTGTACACATGGACCAATACATGGTGGACGACATTGCATACTGTACAATGACCGCATCGGCCATTTCTATGACTCCGGGAGCCTCGAAGTGCTCATAGATTATCTTGACGTTGGGTATGTCTGCGAAAATATTGAAGCCCTCCCATGATTGATCCTTGGGTCTTCTTTTAAAAATCACATTGTATCCTTCAGAGGATAGGAATTTGCAGAGATTGTAGTAGAAATTATAACTTACCATTACGTGAGGCACATAATAACTGGCGATTTCCGCTTCAAAATTCAGTTCGAGCAGCATGACGGTTTTTATTTTTTCCGGCAGTTTCCTGGATTTCCACTTTTCCCACAGGTTCTTGAAGAAAGGGGTGTTTTCACTGATGATTTTGACAGGGTTGTTTCTCGGAACTGGATTGATCTGCATATTCCTGATTATCAAATCCCTGCTTGGATCGGTATAGGCTACAAACTCGTCCACCGTAGCCAATTCATGAAGCGCCGGTCTGGGGCTTGAATAGTGGCAGATATAATACCCATGCGGAAATCCGGAGACTTTGCCTGAATTATTCCTCACAGAAAGGCTTAATGTCCTGACATACGGGCTCCCGGCGGTAGGAGTCAGAAGTTTTCTGATTTTGGCCTTCTTTACGTTCTCATTTATTGTCTTATAGACTTCGGATATGTGGCAAAGATATTCGAATGTGAAGTCCCGCAGGGCGGAAATTATGTTTTCAGGCAGTTTAACATTAAGTTTTTCCTCAGAATAGGAAGCCGCGAAATTAGTGTAATAATGAGCTAAGTCTTTAAATCTATTTGACGTTTCATGGGAAAGACCGGGTATGCTGACCTGATCAAAATAGTATCCGCTAGATACAATACTTATCCAGTCCTTAAGATGGGTGGTGTATTCGCGGTTCAAGACGTTTGAGGATGGATATGCATGAGTCTTGTTTTCACTGAAATGCTGAAATATGTTGTAATTGCCCTTTTTGAAATTAAAAGGGATGCAAGTCCTGATGTTCCGCAAGTGTGTTTTTAAATCGGCCTTCAACTTCCACATGTTGCCATAGTCGAAGGTTATAGAACCCTCTGAAAGTAACAGAGGGATGAGCCTGAGTTTATCGTCCATGTGTATAGAGTAGTCAAGCGACCTTAGCCTGTCTATGCATGCATAGTGGTTGAGGACTTCGATGTATTTTGCGGAAATGAGGTGCCCTATTAGAAAACAGTCTCCTTCAAAGGTGTATCCCAACTCATTTATGATGCGGGTCTGTTCCGCCTTGAAATCCAACGTGATCTGGGTGGTGGTTTCCCTTTTGACCGGCCAGAAGAAATTTTCGTCCCATTCATCCAAATGGACTTTTTTAAGGGAATGATAGTTGTAGTAGAACATTTTTTTCATTGGATATGTCTTTGAATGTGGGATGTCAGATGGGGGCGCATCCGTTTATGAAGTCGCAAATATGTACGATTTCCTCATCGTTCAAATCCGGATATGAGGGCAGATTAAGGCCGTTTTCGGAAAGCAGATCGCAAACGGGCATATTCAGGTCTGCCCGATAAGGGGGCATCTTATGGATGGGGTAGAAGAATGGACGGGTTTCGATATTCTGCTTCTTGAGGACTTCAATCAAAGCGTCTCTGGAAAGGCCGTTGTATGTTTTGTTTTTTAGAACTATTGAATAAAGCCAGCAGACATTGGTAGACCAATTATTGCCAGGCGGAAGTATGAAGTTCTTGTTGGACTTGAGGTGTTTATTGTAGATTTCGGCTATCTGTATTTTCCGCTCAAGTATCTCCGAGAACCTTTCAACTTGTGCGAATCCAATCGCCGCCTGCAGATTCGTCATCCTGTAATTGTAACCGATTACGCTGTGCCAGTATTTTTTGTCGGGATCCATTCCGTGATCCCTGAGTATCCTCGCCTTCTTGAAGATATTGTAATCGTCGGTTACGATCATGCCCCCTTCGCCGGTGGTTATGATCTTGTTTCCGAAGAAACTGAAACAGCCGACATGTCCTATTGAACCGACATATTTCCCCTTGTAACGGGCGCCGTGGGCCTCTGCGGCGTCCTCGATGACAATCAGATTATGTCTTTTGGCGATCTCCATAATCTCATCCATCTTGCATGGCTGCCCATACAGATGCACTGGAATTATCGCCTTTGTCCTGGGGGTGATGAGTTTTTCAAAGGATGCCGGATCAATGTTCCATGTGTCAAGTTCGGAATCGGCGAATACTACTTTCGCCCCCGTATAGGTGACGGCATTTGCAGTTGCTATGAATGTGAGGCTTGGAACAATGACTTCGTCGCCTGGGCCGATGCCGTATGTCACAAGCGCGAGATGTAAGGCTGTCGTGCCGTTTGAGACGGCAATGGCATGCTTTGATCCTATGTACTCCGCAAAACTGTCTTCAAACATCTTTATATACTTGCCCTGGGAGGATATCCAGTTTGTCTCTATGCAGTCTATTACATACTGGAGCTCCATGTTGAGGAGTGTCGGTTTTGCTATCGGAATGAATTTTGTGTCATAATAAGAATAATATCCAATAACCTTTTTCGTGTTTTCACACAAGATAGGGATGTAAAGTTTCTCCCCGATTTTGTTGTTGGACCCGAGGCTTGATATGATTTTATTGATGTCCGTGTCCTGATAATATGCAAGAGGTGTCCTGCACATGATTTCGCTTACACGATGGTCGGGAGATGCGCCGGAAAGATACGCTCTCCTTATGTCTCCTTCACTGAGGGTGCCTACAAGCCTCTGTTCCGAATCAGTGATAAAAAGAACCCCCTTCCTGTTCAATCCAACCATGGAGGCGGCTTCACGTATGCTCTTGTCGGACTGGCATATGATATTCTCAAGATTTGTATTTAAGCGGATATTTGTTTTCATTTATTGAAATTCTCCAGCAAATTCATGGTTTTCAAAAGGGAGGATTCAGGCAATCTTCTGGCCTCAAGGGTTATATTTAAACCGGTTCCGTCAGCTCCGGGGCAGGATTTGAAAAGATCAAGGGCTTTCAGCTGCCAGTCATCAGTCTCTGGTGCGAGATGCTGGTCAAAATCCCCGTTATTTGAAGATATGTGAAGTTCGAAAATCCGGCTTCCATATTTTGCAATTATCCGTTCAAGGAAGTTCACTTTGTCGAAACCGAAATACTTCGAGGACATATTCAAATGCCCCAGATCCAAAAGCAGTCCAGTGTTTTCGGGAAGTCCTGAAAGAGCTCTGTCCATTTCCTCAAATGTGCAGTTGAGAGAGCTCCTAATCCTCTTTTTCGTTCTCAGTATGCTTGGATTTTCAAAAAGATTTTCGACGGCCAGCTTAACACCATGTCTTTTTGCAATCTCATGGGCGGATTTGAAATTCAAAATCAGATTCTCAAGTGATTTCCCGTACGACAGTCTGGTCTTTCTGTCAAATTCAAAATAGCCGGTTGATTTCGGGAGCGCATCGTATAGGAATCCCGGATGAAGCGAATAATAGGGAATACCATATTTCACACAGAGTCTTACGGCTTTTTCAATCAGCTCAAAACACTGGAGTATTATCTTATCGTCACCGGAGGCCAGATTCAGGACAAAATCATTTTCCGCAGGGGGAAAATAATTATGGATAAGGATTTTCTTCCTGTTATTAACATAAAAGCGATTGATCGTATCTGTTATGGCTGCGGAATCCATGAACTTTCCGCCGCTGAACTCGATCCCGTATTTCTTGAACTTCTTAAAGGAACAGTTGTCCTCCGGGGAATTCTTGTCAAAGCAAGTTGTCGAGATAAAATAATTAAATTTCATCAGGAAGGCCTATTTGCTAATAAGAGGTGCAAATTGTCTTGCAAAGGCCGTCGGGAATTCGCTGATCCATTCCGCAATGCCCTTGCAATTGCCGACCGTCCTCGGCACTTCGCAACTCTTGCAGGGATAGTTTACTGAGTCGGTAAAAGAGAAGTCTTTCTTGATATGGCAGGTCCTGAACCGTCTTGCCTTTGCGGAGTTCCAGATCTTCAGAATGTCAAAATTATCGTCCGAGAGTTTTCCAACAACAAAATCCTCCTCAAAGTCGAACGGGCATATGGTCACATTCCCGTTGTATCTGAATCCCAGGAAATACCAGGGGATAACGCATCCGGGATGCTTTTTGAGGACATTTGTTCTTTTTGAAGCCTCCACGGACAGGCCGCCGTCGCCCTGTACTGAGTAAACATCGGTTATGAAGCATCTGTCGACTTTGTCCTTCCAGAATTCCTTGAACATGTCAATCTCGTCTTTGTTGATGCTTGATTTTACGGCCATTATGCTGGCGAAGCAGGTGGATCCGTGTGACTTGTTTATCTCGAGGAATGATAAGATATTGGACTTAACGATGTCATATTTGTCCTTCCTCGTGATCTTTTCATATGTGGAACTGCTGTGGGCGTGGAGCGAGAACTGTACTTTTTTAATTCCGGATTTGAGAAGGGCATGACTAAGATCAGGAGTTAAAAGAGTCCCGTTTGTTATCAAATAGCATGGAACATTGTGTTTCGAGGCATAGTCAACGAAGTTCACCATCTCCTTGTTTATGAGAGGCTCCCCACGGCCAATCATCGTTATTGGAAACTCAAGCTTGTGTTTATGGAGCTGGTCTATGATTTTCTTCCAGTCCTCGAATTTGAGGATGCCAGGTTTGCCGCGAACCGCCTTTGATGTGCACATGATGCAGTTCAAATTGCAGCAGTTGGTCGGTTCAACATAAATCTGGTTTGGAGGCGATGCGCAAACGGTTTTCTTCGCAATCAGCGTGTCTCTGCGCAGCATTTCTATTTTTAAATATTTTTCAATGCGTTCGACTGCGTCCATAAGTAAGCTCCTTTTAACGAGTGTTAGTTGTTTTTCAGCTTGGATTCATAAGCCGAATATTTGATGCTCATTACAGTAATTGTCAAGTCATTATCTGTAATCTGTAATTGGCAATTTAATTTGTAACTGCTGAGGTTGGTGCTATGCGCAGTTGCTTCAGGCAAATCTTAAGCATGGGTGTCAAAACCTGTATTTTAAGAAAAATTTACTGTACAGAGGTTTTTTATCCGGATATTTGTTCGCCCATTCATCGCAGACCGCATCGTAGATGAACCCATTGTGGATTTTCTTGCCTATATGTACCGGGACGGTATTTGTGGCGTATTTTTCCTTAAAGAGGAAAAGAGGATCGTTTTCATCTTCTGACAAGCCGCCCCCGAGGAAAACATGGTTGTAACCGTTCTTCCCCCCATAATCGATTAGAGTGAAAAGCATCAGATCGTTTGGCAGGAGATTTTTAAAGTCATAGTCAGACGCGCTTAGATGGTATGTTATGGAGTCCCCATATGCGAAATTCAAAGAGGATGCGACCGTTTTCCCGTTATATGCGATATTGATTATAAATGAATTTGCCCTCAAGTATTTCAATATCGAATTGAAGTAGGTCATGTTGAAATTGTAAAACCCGGAAAATTCTTTGACCGCAGACACATTTTTGTAAAGATTGATGAATCCCCCGAGGCTGTCGAGTTTTAAATCTATGGAAGCCTCGCATCCTTTTTTGACGCTTGATTTTGCGTCTCTAACCGCCCTCTTCTTGAGTTTGCCGGCATAATTTTCACGGAAACCGTCATAATGGAAGATTAAATTATTCCTCACATGGGTCATTTCTGAATTTCTTATGTAAGAAGGTGCGGGATACTCCCTTATGAATTCTGCGATTATGTTTTCGCTTTTACACCATTCGTCGACAAGATGATTCACCTGCTGGATGAGATTGCTGTCAGGATTAACGCTGCTGGAAACTACCCCTCCGTACCCATAGGCGCTGGAAATGTCAAAAATATTGTCATGCGAATATCCGGATATTCCCTTTTTCAGGAACGGATAAAGGAACTTTGTCCCATTTTCCTCCATGTAAAGGCATATGGGGTCGGCTGACTCGTAATCCTCCCATGACATCAGGTATTCGGGAGTATGGAAGATGGTGAGATTGTCAGCGGGAAAGGAGGATGCCGTTTCTGCCCATTCCCCAATGTTCCTTTTATTTAATACTCTGAAAATCATCTATCATCTCTTCTTTTATGATGTCATCAGGCTTTAAATCCACGTTCAATTTACTGCCGATAATGTGGTAGAAATGTTTTGGGCTTAGCCCGGTGCCTGGGCGTTTGACTGTGATGTCTTTTTCAGTTATCGGCCTGCCGGCGCGGATGTCCTTTGCGGCAACGACGCTTTTCCTCATTGTCTTGAGGTGTTCACGTTCTGAGGCCTCGATATTCTTTATCCCGGTACCAAGAGACTGTTCGACATCGCGTATGAAATCCACCATGAGCCTGAATTCATGCGGCTCAATGGATGCTATGTGATCGACACCCGGAAGATTCCTGCTTAATGTGAAATGTTTCTCGATGACATTCGCGCCTGCGGCGACTGCGGCGACTGGGACATGATAACCGGCGCTATGATCGGAATAACCGACAGGAAGGGAGAATTTTTCCTTGAATGTTTTCATCGCATTTAAGTTTATCTGAGAATAAGGCGCCGGATACTGGGACGTACATTGGAGGATTGAGACATTTCCGCTTCCGTTGCCATGAAGAAAATCAACACTGTCCTGAATGTCTTGGAAAGTCGAGATTCCCGTAGATAGGAATATAGGGAGACGGGTCTGGGCCGCATTTTTAAGAAGCATGAAATTATTTGTATCCGAGGAGCCGATTTTTATCGCATCCACGCCGATGGACATCAGTAATTTCAATGACGGCAAGTCCGTCGCCGTTGAAAGGAACATGATATTGCTCCTGCGGCAATAGTCCCTGAGGGTTTTGAACTGGTCTCTTGAGAACTCAAGGGATTTGGAAAAGTCATGCTTGGTCTTGTTTCCGTCCCGCCCCTTGAAATAGGAAGGCTTCAGCGAATGAATTGACTCGGAGGCCTTAGTGTTGAATGTCTGGAACTTGATGCAGTTTGCACCGGACTGTTTTGCATAATCGATAAGTTGCATGGCCATATCGAGGTTTCCATTATGGTTGATGCCGGCTTCAGCGATAATGAAACACGGGTGTTTATCGCCGATAATTCTTCTGCCAATCTTAATATTCATTTTATTACTCCTAAAAGTGCTTCACAAAGGTGCAAATCGTCGATAGTGTCTATGTCAACTGCATACAATGGATCCGTTTCCAGTATCTTCATCCGACTGCCATATAGGGTCTTGGAGTTCAGCACCACGTCCCTTTTGATAACATCAACTACGCCGTTTATGAAATAGGCGGGAGGGAGAAGCTGCCTCTGATGATATTTGTAGATGTCAATGTCGTCCAGGAATGGAATGGCGTGATTAGTCGAGTCCAGCTTCACCACCCAGTAGGGATGGCATTTCCCCTTGACTTTTGTAACAGTCCGCACGGAATCACAGTCTTCGTCGTCAACCAGTTCCAGCATCTTGGTTATATGTTCCATTTTCTTAAAAGGGGTTGTGCATCGCAGGTTCATGAGGAAGTCAAAATCGTAATTCTCCTCAGTTTTCAGCCAGTTTATCAGATGCAGGAAAACATCTTTGTCAGGGCTGTTGTCCATTGCGATATCCGCAGGGCGCATGAATGGGACTTCCGCCCCGTATTTTTTTGCGGTTTGAGCTATTTCCGTGTCGTCAGTGCTTACAATAACCCTGTCTATACCCGGAGATTTAAGCCCGGTTTCAATGGCGTATGCAATCAGGGGCTTACCCCCCAGCATGCAGAGGTTTTTTCTTGGAATGCCTTTTGAACCCCCTCTTGCCGGGATCACTGCAACTGTCTTTTTCCCTGTCCTCATGTTTTTCCCGTCCATATGTTGTAAATATTTTCAGATAACTTGTCAGACCAGATCTTATAGCCCTTGTCGGAGGTGTGTATTGAATCAATGAATACAGTTTTCGGAATATCGTCGAAATAACCGGTCGTATCGATGAAAGAGATATTGCTTGATTTCAATGAGGGGTTGTTCCAGTACTTGTCCCTGAACATGTCATAGTTGTCCATGTAATATTTCATTCTGGGCTTGTCTTCGGATGAGATGAAGGCAGACTCGTAATCGGACAGGTGCTTCTTATAATAAAGGCAGGGTTCGAGAACATATATGATTTTTATGTTCTTATACAGGCAAACCGCATTCAGTATGTCGTATTTCATTTTGAAAAGAGCAAGGGGTATGTCATTCTTGTCGACGTTTGTGAAAGTGAAATTATCAGGGTATGGATCTTCCCATTTCCTGTAGCCTCTGGACAGGAATCTGATCAGCTTCTTCAGGAACCCCCCGTCAAACATGATCCCCGTGTGATGTGCCCAGTTAAGAAAAGAGCAATATTCAGTAAATTTATGATGCTTGGTGTACTGGCCCAGATAGCCTTGCCCAATGTCATTGTACCCTGTTACGCAAAGGATAAGGGACGGTTTGATTTCATACAGGCTGAAAACAACGGACTGAAT
>JBAYFV010000056.1:0-13353 GCA_041666985.1 Victivallales bacterium | reverse complement strand
CCTGTTTCGGGATCGACAATACCGGGGACAGATATCCCGGTTCCGACAAAGAACTCGGAAGTTATTCCACGCTTATGAAGGCTATCCCTGATCAGCGCAGCTATCCCGGCACAGCTGCCCGATCCGTCGTTCCTGTCATATTCGAAAGGGAACGAGTCTATGGTTTTTCTATTGTTATCTATTATTTCGATCAGTGCCTTTTCGTATGAAAGCAGGACTCCCGCACTATAGAACATGCCGCTTTTCAAGTTCAGCGGTATTGACTTTTTAAGAGGAGCCTCTTTCGGACCTCTTGATTCCTCAATGATTCCGTCCGCAATCAGGGGTTCTATGTTTTTCGATATGGCGACTTTGCTTATGCCAAGCCTGGCGGCAAGCATTTTACGGGTAATGCCTCTGTTCAGCCACAGAGTTCTTATGACAGGTATGATAAGATTGTTTTTCCTCGCCATCTTATCGGAAGATAATATATGTTTCAAAAAAGAATCCATGACAGACCACATTGTTATTAACTATATTATTGTGTAATTATAAACAATGCGGATATAAATGTCAATGCCTAAAGTAAAACTATTTCAAAATAAATATTAATGGTTAATTTGCTTACCATTAACGTAATACCCGATACAGTCATAAAACACGAGAGTCAATTCAGGAGATCTTTGAGTTTTTCCGGCTGGAAAGGGCTGCGCGGAAAAACACGGTCGCCTATGTCGGCGTCCGGGAATATCATCACGCCCCCTTCCCGTTCACCGCAAGCGCGGCGGCAATCTCCGAACCTATGAATCCGCCGCCTATCACGGCAAACCGTTTCGCCTTGTCCGCCATGGCGCGCAATCTCCTGTAATCTTCCAGGGTGCGGAAATAGATTATGTCATCTCCGCCATAAGGTAATCTTCCGGGTAGTTAAGCCCGCAAGGGCTGTTCTTCTGTTTTTTCATTTAATCGCTTCACAACTGGTCGCTCTTGGCCGCCGGGATAAAATCGTCCTCGTGCAGTCCGTTGATTTTATGAGTGTAAAGTATGACCTTGACTTCTTCCCCATGAGAGCCAGATATCCGGATGATACCCCTCTGCTTCGGCCTGCTGTCCCACCTTGTTCACCAGCACTCGTTACGAGTGCTGGATCTCATTCCCGCCACGCCCCGTGAAATGATGTATTTTTTCAGTCCTCATGTTGAAAGCTTTTCATTTTAACCTAGATTTCAAACTCGTGCATTTATTGTGAAGTAATTACAAAAGCAGCCAGGGTTCAGCGGCCAGAATAGATCGGGATTTGAGTTCTGATTTCATTCTGGACTCTGGGTTCTGATTTCTGAATTCCTGCAAAATGCGAGTTTTGCAATTGGCTCAATAACAATACGGAGATATCAATGTCAGTTTTCAAGAAAATAAAAGTGCCTTCGGGCGATAAAATCACAGTCAACAGCGACGGGGTGCTGAATATCCCCGACAATCCGGTGGTCGCATTTATCGAAGGCGACGGCATCGGTGCGGACATTACGAAAGCCAGCATGCACATCTGGGACAGCGCAGTCAAAAAGGCTTTCGGCGGGAAAAAGAAGATTTCCTGGATGGAAATTTACGCGGGCGAAAAGGCGAACAACATATACGGTGAAAACACATGGCTGCCGGACGAAACCATTGACGCAGTCAAGGAATATATCATAGGAATAAAGGGGCCGCTGACAACTCCTGTCGGAGGAGGGATCAGATCCCTGAATGTCGCATTGCGACAGAAACTTGATCTCTATGTCTGCCTAAGGCCGGTGCGTTATTTCAAGGGAGTCCCCTCGCCCGTCAAGACCCCTGAAAAAACCGACATGGTCATTTTCCGTGAAAATTCGGAGGACATCTATGCGGGGATAGAGTGGAAAGCCGACTCCGCCGAGGCGAAGAAGGTAATTGATTTCCTGCAGAAGGATATGGGGGTCACCCAGATAAGATTTCCGGAATCGTGCGGAATCGGGATCAAGCCGATTTCCAGGCAGGGAACCGAGAGGCTTGTGCGCGCCGCCATGAGATATACGGTCGAGCAGAAGAGGAAAAGTCTGACCTTCGTCCACAAGGGAAACATAATGAAGTTCACCGAAGGCGGTTTCAAGGAATGGGGATACGACCTTGCGAGAAGGGAGTTTTCGGATGTCGCGGCTGTAGCGTCCGATTGCAACTGGAAAACGCCCGCAGGGAAATTCCTTGTGAAAGACGTGATTTGCGATGCGTTTCTCCAGCAGATACTGACCCGTCCGGACGAGTATGACGTTGTCGCCACGATGAATCTCAACGGCGATTACATTTCGGACGCCCTCGCAGCATGTGTCGGCGGGATAGGAATCGCACCCGGGGCAAATATAAATTATGAAACCGGACACGCAATATTTGAAGCCACCCACGGGACTGCGCCCAAGTATGCGGGACTTGACAAGGTGAATCCGTCGTCCCTCGCGCTTTCCGGGGAAATGCTCCTCAGGCATATCGGCTGGAACAAAGCGGCCGACTTGATCATCCAGGGCACTGAAAGAGCCATATCCGACAAGGTTGTGACCTATGATTTCGCGAGACTCATGACCGGTGCAAGAGAAGTGTCGTGTTCGGAATTCGCGAAAGCCGTTGTTGAAAGAATGTAAACAAATAGGTATATGTATATCCATGTTCAGAAACCGTCACATAATCACAGCCGTTGAAATAGGCACGTCCAAAATCTGCGTGCTTATCGGCGAGGCGAACCAGCAGGGACACATATCCGTCCTGGCGCACGGCGAATCGCCCGTTGAATCCGGAGTCGTATGCAAAGGTGAAATCATCGACATGGACAGGGTGACGAGGTATCTTGACGAAGCCATAGAAAAAGCCGAATACGCCGCGGATGTCGACATAGACAGCAACAATCTTTACATATCCGTGACTGGAAGCCACATCCGCTCAATGAAGGGTTCCGGACATGTGATTGTTTCAGGGGAAGGCCGCAGGATATCCCAGGAACACATGGTCGAGGCGCTGCGCAACGCCACAATGGTCCCGATCCCGCCTGAATGCGTAATCCTGAATTCAGTGGACGGGAATTTCCTCATTGACGGGCTAAGGAGAATCGCCGACCCGGAAGGGCAGATAGCCGACAAACTCGAGGCTTTCGCCCACATCATCTACGGCAACCGCAACTGCATTGAAAACTTCCAAGCCCCACTGCGTGAACTCGGCTATGACGGTTCGATTCCGGTTTTCAGCGCCATCGCGGCGGCATCAGGCATCCTCACCGACGATGAACTTAAAAACGGAGTACTCATGATCGATATGGGCGCAGGCACAACCGAATACATGCTTTTCCACGATTCCGGGGCGCAGGCCAGCGGTATTCTGGCGGTCGGCTGCGACCACATGGCAAATGATCTTTCCGTAGGACTTGACCTTAACATCTCCCTCTGCAGGAAAATGATCGGCGACAACACCACCCACTCCAGAAAAGAACACGGTCAGGCTTTCATCGAGATTGACGGGAACATAGGATCACGGAAAATCCCCGCCGTCTCTGTCGAAAAAATCGTAGACCTCAGGCTGAGGGAACTTTTCGGGCTTATCCTTTCACAGCTTCAGTCCACCAGAATGCTCCCCTTCATTGACAGGGGCATAGTTCTCACCGGCGGGGGCGCCCTTCTTCCGCAGGTAAGGGAAATCGCCGGTTCCGTGTTTGAGGCTCCTGTCAGAATTGGAAGTCCGCTCGAGCTCAGCGGTTCGGTGACAAATCTCAAATCGCCCAGATACGGGATGGTTTTCGGCCTTTTGAAACACGGGGACAGGGACAGGCAGATCAGGAAATCCGGTCCGGAGGGGCCGTCGGGCGCCATCATAAAAAACATTGACAGGAAACTCATTTCGGCGTCCCGCGACACGATGAGATGGCTGAAAAACGCGATAAAATTCTAGGATCTCACAAGATGAACAATGCTTCGGACATAACAGCTAAAGCCGTCGTTCTGGGACTCGGGAACGCCGGAACGAAAATAGTCGGGGAGCTCTCACAGCTCAACGGCTCCTCATGGCTGTCCATAGGCGCCGCCGACACCGACAAGTCATCCCTGGAGCGCTGCGGCCTTCAAAACTCTTTCCCAGTGGGATTCGAGTGGACGCACGGAACGGGCTGCGGCGGCAACGTGATAAAAGGAGAAAGGGCCTTTGCGCATCCTTCGCGAACCCGGATCATTGAATTCCTTTCAGGGGCCTCCCTCGTGGTCGTAACCGGCGGCATGGGCGGAGGAACCGCAACCGCAGGCTGTTCCAGCATTGCCAGAGCGGCAAAAAAAATGGGAATCCCCTCCATCTTCATAATCACCACCCCTTTCTCTTTCGAGGGACACAGTAAAAGGGAAACTGCTGAAGGCGGGATCAAAATGCTTTTGACAGACGCTGATATTGTCATATCAGTTCCGAACGACATACTTTATTCTTCAATCGCCGCACACACTTCCGCCGAAGACGCCTTTAAGAAATCAGACATTGAAATCGCAAGGGCTGTGCTTGGAATAGCGGAAATCATAAGATGCAGGAACATACTTTCAGCAGATATTTCCGACTTTAAAAACATTCTCCAGAAACGGAAATCCCTTTGCTGTCTGGGGCTGGGTTCCGCGGAAAGAAGCGAAGGCGAAAACTTCAGCCATATCGCCCTTGAAAGGCTTATGGCATCCCCTCTTCTCGGCGGAACCGAAAACATAAGGGAGGCGGACGCCGTTATCCTCACCCTTACCGGCGGACCGGAACTTAACATAGCCGAGATGAGACATTCGCTTGAGGCGGTCCAGCGCTATACCGAGAACGATACGAAACTCATTGTAGGTGCAAACACGGATCCCCTGTATGCCGACCGAATACAACTCACACTAATATCCGTACGGTACGAGTTTTCCCCTGACGCCCCCGAGGAATTTTCAGATGTGGCGGACTTCCAGGAACAGCTGGCATCGGATCAGCCCGAACTGCCGCTCCTCCCTGTTTCAAAGGGTATTTTCACGAACACATCAAGGAATATCTTCTCATCCCAGGATCTTGACATTCCCACGTTCCTCCGCCAGGGCGTTCATCTCGACAAAGGCAGATGATGAGAGCCCCAGTCAAATTGTCCTTCATGTCCGCAATATTGATCCTGCTGTGTTCCTGTAATGAAAAACACGCTGTGATTCCTGAAATAGACGGAGGATACGCCTTCAGGAAAGTCTCTGAAATTTACGGGATCGGCCCCAGGCCCAGCGGTTCGGAAGGCGCAAGAAAGACGGCCGAGTTCATAAGGGGCGAGATAATAAAATACGGACTCACCCCGGAAACGGACGAATGGATTGAAAAAACCCCTTCGGATGCCGGAACCGTATTCAGAAATGTAACTGTTGTTATTCCCGGTGAAAAAAAAGACTTCATGATAATCGGGAGCCATTATGATACGAAGAGAATTGAAACCGTACCGGAATTCTCCGGCGCAAACGACGGCGCTTCAAGCTCGGGGCTTCTCCTGGCGCTTATTCAAGCCGTCAAGAACAACGCGACACCTCCGCCCCTGACCCTGAAGTTCGCATTCCTTGACGGGGAAGAATGTGTTTACAGGTACAATGACAGCGACGGCCTGTTTGGCAGCCGGCGGATGGCCGGAAAACTCAAAGAGCCGGGAAACTCGTCAAGCTGCAGGGCCGTGCTAATACTCGACATGATCGGCGACAGGGATCTGAACATTTCAATACCTTCCAATTCCGATGCGGCCCTCGCCGACAAAATCATCAGGATAGCCGCGGGGATGAACCTGGGAAAATATTTTTCAAAGTCAAAAGCCGGCATAATAGACGACCATACTCCTTTCCACAAGTCAGGAATACCCGCTGTCGACATCATAGATTTCGAATACGGAGAAAACAACAGGTACTGGCACACAAAAGCGGATACAATTGACAAAATCTCCCCCGACAGCCTGAAAATAGCCGGAGACGTTGCCATGGGGCTTATTTACAACCTGAAATGATAATGTTGATTTTCTTTGATTTTCTTGTTTTTTGAATTTGTCATGATTGAATACGCAAGATATACTAATGGGAGTTTTAAGTCCAAAATACAGGAGGTTTAATATGGTCCAGTTACTGCAGAGTCTTGGTGTTGGAGGTATCGTTGCGGTAGTTTTCATGGCTATCTCACTGATAGGAATGATCGTATGCGCAAAAAAGCAGAACACCGTGGCAGTTGCGAAACCAATGGCAGTAGTTCTCATGCTGGTTGTCATCATATGCGCCGTAGTGATACTCATGAAAACCGGTGTTCTCGGCGATCAGGGGACACAGAAGATCATAGCCAATGAGCTTACATATGCCAAAGCCGGCTATTACATGCTCGGCAAAGAATTGGCGGTGAAAGCTCCAAATGCAAGAACCCTCCTTATCGTTGAAAAAGCCAGGAACAACGATGAACGGACTCCCGCACTGCTCCAGGCCTTCAAAGACGGTGCCGCAGAAAAATTGAATATTGTCGCAACGGGCACTCCTACAGTCACGTGGCCGGAAGGCCGTCAGCCGAAGCCTGAAGAGATGGAAATGATGCCAATGAATGAAATGCTGAAAGCAAGAGACTACAACGATGTAATAAACAAATATCCTGACTGCAACCTGATTGTATCCTTCATTGGACTTCCAATGGATGTCGAAGACTTGCAGGTGTGGTCGATGCCTCCTGAAACTCGGCCGAAACTCGGTTTAATCAACTGCGCCTACCACAATCTGAAAAACGCAATTCAGACAGGTGCCGTAATTGCCGTAGTCGGGATAAACCCCTCAGCTAAATTTGATGAGCAGCCGGCGCCTAAAGATCCGAAAGCCGCATTCGACCGCAGATACATTCTGATAACTCCCGAGAATGTCGTGAAGATAGCCGACACCTATAAAAACATGTTTGAAACGGCAAAATAGCCAGGCTGTTCGTTTCTGCAGCTTGCGCAGGAATATGAAATTGTAAACTTACAGGCGCTGCAGTTTTTTACTGCAGCGCCTTTTGCTTTAGGAGCCGTATAGAAATAACTTTTACACAAGGCATCATCCAATGAATTTCGATTTTACAAAAATGCACGGGGCGGGGAACGACTTTATCGTCGCATTCGACACTTCGGAAAAATGGCCACGCTCCACCGATGCGATCAGAAACCTGTGCAACCGTAAAAGAGGAATAGGTGCCGACGGGCTCATTCTTCTTTCACATAATCCCGACAAGAAAATCCCCTTTAAAATGGTTTATTTCAACAGCGACGGCTCCGTCGCCGGAATGTGCGGCAACGGCCTGAGGTGCGCAGCGCTCTTCTGCTACAACAATCTCGATTCGGGCAAACACCTGAAAATCATGACCGCGTCGGGCCCGCTTGAAGGGGCAATCCTTTCCAAAAACACTGTAAAGGTGAAAATCCCGATAGCAGGGGCTTTCCGAAAGATTGTCATCGCCGGGGACGAGATGTATTTTGGTAACACGGGTGTTCCGCATCTGGTTAAGCCGGTCAGGGACATTGATAAGGTAAATGTGCACGAGGAAGGCGGAAAACTGCGCCATCACAGGCTTTTCGCTCCCGCAGGAACAAATGTCGACTTTATTTCACCTCCTGCAAAAGGCACGGCCGCCCCCTGCAGAATCCGCACTTATGAAAGAGGAGTTGAAGATGAGACTTCCGCCTGTGGGACAGGAATCACCGCTTCCGCCGTATGCCTTTTGAATTTCTTGAGAAGGAAGCCCCCTTTTGAGTTTATAACGCGCGGAGGAGACATTCTCAAGGTTGAATTCTGCGAGTCTGACAATATTTTAAATACCCCTGCGACTGCATATCTTACGGGGCCTGCAGTGGAAGTGTTTTCAGGTACAATCATAATTTGAAAGGTGATATTTTATGGAACTCAAAGGAGTTTACACGGCTATCGTAACACCCTTTTCCGATGGAAAAGTCGACTTTAAAAAACTCGTGCAGCTTGTCAACATTCAGATTGAAGCCGGTATTGACGGCATTGTTCCCGTCGGAACCACCGGCGAATCACCCACGCTTTCAGTTGAAGAACACATTGAAGTCATAGAGAAAGTCATCAATACTTCCAATGGCCGGTGCAAAGTCATCGCAGGCAGCGGGGCAAATTCCACGGAGGAGGCCATTTATCTTACGAAACAGGCTAAAAAGGCCGGCGCCGACGCCACTCTTCAGGTGACACCGTATTATAACAAACCCACGCAGGAGGGTCTTTACAGGCATTTCAGCGCCGTTGCCGACAACGGCGGACTCCCTGTTGTCCTCTACAATGTTCCCGGAAGGTGCGGAGTTCCCATCGCAGTCGAGACAATCGCACGGCTCTCGGCAAATAAAAATATTGTCGCGGTAAAAGAAGCGGGAGGAAGCGTTGAAAAAGTCAGCGCAATTCTTGACGCATGCAATATAACCGTCCTCAGCGGCGATGACGCTCTGACTATTCCGATGATGGCTGTCGGGGCGACAGGAATAATCAGTGTGGTTTCAAATCTCATACCCCGCGAAGTGAAGGAAATGGTTGACGCCTTCGCATCCGGAGATTTTGCAAAAGCAAAAAAACTCCATATGAGGCTTTATCCGTTATTCAGAGACATGTTTATAGAAACCAATCCCATTCCGATAAAAGCCGCAATGGCCGAAAAAGGGCTCATCAGGGAAGAATACAGGCTTCCCCTCTGCCCGATGAGCGAGAAAAACAGGAGAACTCTTCTGGAAGCAATGAAGAAATCAGGCGTATTGTAAAATTCCCCGGGAACACTGGACATCATGACAGACAGGGAAGCCTATATAACCCTTAACATAATAAGCGGAATCGGTCCGGCGAGAGTCAAATCACTCTGCGGCCGTTTCGGTTCTGTTTCAAACGTTCTTCAGTCATCCCGGGAGGAATTAAAATCCGTCCAGGGTATCGGGGGTACGCTGGCAGAGGCTATTTCATGCTGGAAAACCGATGCGGATTACAAGTCGGAAATGAAGCTCGCAGAAAGAGCGGGAGTTGAAATCATCACTCTCGCCGACGATGAATATCCATCCGCACTCAAAGAGGTGCATGATGCGCCTCTTTGCCTGTATATAAGGGGGCAAATGCCTTCCGACAACGATTTCATGCTGGGGGTGGTCGGGTCAAGGAGAATCACCAATTACGGGCGCTCAATGTCCGAACACCTGTCAAGGGCGGCGGCATATGCCGGGTGGACTGTTGTTTCCGGCCTCGCCTACGGAACTGATGCGGTGGCCCACAAAACGGTGGTTGACGCCGGCGGCAGGACAATCGCCGTCCTTGGCGGCGGACTCGCCAGGATTTTCCCGCAGGATCATGTTCCTCTTGCGAAAAGCATAATAGAAAGCGGCGGCGCGGTAATCAGCGAGTTCCCGATGGAATTTGCGCCCAACCGGCGCTCTTTCCCGATGCGGAACAGAATTATTTCAGGACTTTCAAAAGGAGTCATTGTCATTGAAGCCGGAACTACAAGCGGAGCTCTGATAACTGCGAAATTCGCACTGGATCAGGGGCGTCTGGTTTTCGCGGTTCCGGGTCAGGCCGACAATCCGCAGGCCAGAGGCTGCAACTCACTCATCAAACAGGGCGCAAAACTTACGGAAAGCTTTGACGATATTATGGAGGAATTTGAATTCCTTCCCGCATTCTCCCGGACCTCTAATTATAAAATTGTTGATGACCAAGATGTTACAAATAAAAGAGAGGAGCCGACCTTGAAACTTACGGAAGATGAAGGCAGAATAATCGGCCTTTTGAAGAACGGAGATGCAAGCGCTGATTCGCTGGTTGCAGAAACAGGCATGGGCGCCGGAAAACTTCTCTCCCTTTTAATGAAAATGGAAATGAAAAAACTTATTTCGCAACTGCCGGGAAAAAGGTTTTCATTAAGGAAATAAATCCATTGCTGTCCTTGAACCTGCGGCAGAAATCTTTAATTTTGGAATCTTAATTATGTCTGATGGAAAAAAAGTTGTTATTGTTGAATCCCCTGCAAAAGCAAGGACGATCGGACGCATTCTCGGAAACGAGTATCACGTTCTCGCATCCATGGGGCACGTGCGCGACCTTCCCGAACGGACACTCGGCGTTGACATAAAAAACAATTTCACGCCGATCTATCAGGAGACAAAAAAGAAAGTCATACAGGATCTCAAGGCGGTCTCCCGCGACGCTTCAAACATATATCTCGCATCCGACCCGGACCGTGAAGGGGAGGCAATCGCATGGCACATCAGGGAATCCTTGAAAAAATGCACCAAGGCGCCCTTCAGCCGCGTTGTATTCCATGAAATCACGCGGAGCGCCGTCAACAACGCATTTCAGCATCCGGCGGACATAAACATGAATCTTGTGGACTCCCAGCAGGCGAGGAGAATACTTGACCGCCTCGTGGGTTACAAGGTCAGCGAAATCCTCTGGTCAAAAATAGAAAGGGGGATAAGCGCGGGACGCGTACAGTCGGTGGCCCTAAGAATAGTCTGCGAAAAGGAACGTGAAGTTCAGGCGTTCAAACCGCAGGAATACTGGAATCTTGCGGTCAACCTTGAAATCGAACCGCAGGGCAGCGGGAAAAAATACCAGGCGAAACTTTTCCAGATCGACGGTAAAAAAGCTGAAATCACAAGCGGAGAGGAATCCGGCAAAGCGATTGAATCCATCCGGAACGCAAGTGATTTCAGGATTGCAAACAATGAAATCAAGCCCCGCAAAAGGTACGCCCCCCCCCCTTTCATAACAAGCACTCTTCAGCAGGCCGCCGGCCCGGCACTGAGGTTTTCAGCAAGCCATACCATGCGGATCGCGCAACAGCTCTATGAAGGCGTCGATCTCGGCTCCTCCGAACCCGCAGGCCTTATAACCTATATGAGAACGGATTCATTCACCATCGCAAAAGAAGCCCAGGAGGCATGCCGTTCCTATATCGCTTCAAACATCGGCTCCGAATACCTCCCAGACACGCCGAACTTCTTCAAAAACGCAGGAAGGGCGCAGGAGGCGCACGAGGCGATACGTCCGACTGACCTCACGAGAACCCCAAGGGAATTGGAACCCTATCTCTCTCCCGACCAGATGAAGCTCTACACTCTTGTCTGGAAACGTTTTATCGCAAGCCAGATGAGGCCTGCGGAACAGAAAGTCACGACAGTTGACACCGCCATAGCCGGTTCCGACGGCAGGAATTTCACTTTCAGGACAACTGCGACGGAAACAGTTTTCGCAGGTTTCCTGAAGATCTATGATTTCCTCGACAGGGACAAGGATGACAAATCGGCCGATGACAGCTCGGAAGAAGACGAATTCATGCCGACAACTTCCCTTTCCGAACTTGTCAAAGGTCAGAAAGTCCTGCTTCTCGATTCGAAATCGGAACAGAAATTCACAGAACCTCCGCCCAGGTTTTCCGAATCCATGCTTATCAAGGCACTTGAGGCCAACGGGATAGGAAGGCCTTCCACATACGCCACAATCGTAAACACAATCCAGCAGAGAAAATATGTCGACAAACTGAAAGGCAAGCTGATTCCAACAGTACTCGGCTTCAAGGTCAACGACTTCCTCGTGGCAAACCTGGGCAGTCTTTTCCAGATAAGCTTCACGGCCGAAATGGAACTCAAGCTCGACAAGATAGAGGAAGGGGAAATCCAGTGGCAGGCAATGCTCGAGGAGTTCTACAAGAGTTTTTCAACATGGGTTGGAGAGGCAAAGACACTGGGGGCTCCTGAAAAGGAGAAAGCGGAGAAGGCGATTCATCTTTTTGACACCGTGCAAAACTGGAAGGCTCCTGAAAAGAAAGTCCGCAGAACCTACGACGACCACAAATTTCTCGAATCCATAAAAGGTCAGTTCGAGAAAAACGGCGGGATATCCGAAAAACAGTGGGGAGCCGTGCTGCGCCTCGCATTCCAATACAAGGATCAGATTCCAGACTACAATCTGAAAATGACCGAACTCGGCGTGAATCCCGAAGCCGCACAGGCAACTGCTAATTCTCAGGCGCAGGGTGAAGCGGCAGCCGATCCCAGGACGCAGGCGGAAAAAGCCGCTGAAATGGAAATATTCAAGGAATTGCTCTCCGTCCTGCAGTCGGTGAAAACCGCCGATCCGGAGACTGAACGCAGGCGCGGCGGCAGGAAATTCGACGATAAAAAATTCATCGTCTCCATCAACAGCCAGCTCGAAGACGGCAGAATATTATCGGAAAAGCAGATTAATGCGATAAAAAAACTCACGGTTAAATACAAGGATCAGATACCGGATTTTGAAAAACTGTCCGCAAAACTGAATCTGAATGAAAACACCTCCGGAGCCGGAACAAAGAGCGCTCCCGCATCAAGCGCAAGCACCGAGGAGATACAGAAACTGATTGATCAGCTTGGAGGAATTACCGAATGGGAAAAGCCTGTGAAAAAAGGCTTCAGGACTTTTGACGACAAATCATTTTACGGCTCTCTTTCAAAACAATTCGCAGCAAAGAAAAACCTGTCCGAAAAACAGGTCGCAGCCCTGAAGAGAATTGTCGGGAAATATATAAAAGAGTAAAATAAATGAATTAAATTTGTCTTTTGAATTTCCAGCTTTATATTTGTCGCTTCTGTTTAAATATCAGTTTGTTATGATACAGGGCAATTCACCGGCGGGGCTATGAAATATGTTGGTTTATCAAAATTTTTCAATATTTCTGCAAACTTGAACTGGACAGTTTGCATATTACCGATTATCTTTTACGCCCTGTTTTCCGTGCTACTTGCTGATGACATAAAAACTGATGCAAAACCGCTGAAAAACAGTACGACGGAAGTGAAGAACGGCATCACCGATGATGCTGTTGGCTTGGCAGAACTGGAAGCAGCCAGAAGAGAAACAGAAATGCTGCGGAAGGAACTTGCCGATGTTCTTTTAAAAAGTGCGGAGATTTTTAATTCTTATCGGCGGTTGCAGTTAAGCGTTGCTTCAACTGTTGCGAACTCCGAGAAGAAGAACGTATCCGAGGAAGAACTTAAGTCTCTTGAATCCTTCGCATACATCCGCCAGGAGATGAAAGGCCTTGTTGATAAAACGATCGAGCTCTCGCGGTTCATCGGAACGGTGTTCGAAAAGAAGGATCTGACCGAGACAGACAGGATCAGGGTGAAGTTCAAGTTGGATGATTTGAAGGCGGCAGCAGACAGGCTCAACGCCCTGACGGCTCCTCCGGAATTAGAAGAGAAAACGGATAAATGCAGAATTCTGGCCGTAAATGAAAAACTCCAGATAGCGATACTGGATGCGGGAACGGCGAATGGGGTAAATACCGGACTCATATGGCGGGTGACGACAAGGGACGGGAGACCGT
>JBAYFV010000055.1:0-13624 GCA_041666985.1 Victivallales bacterium | reverse complement strand
TGAGGCTGTATTTTTCCGTTCCTTCTTCTGACGATATTTATATCGCCCATCAGTCGGAACAAAAAAATCCAATCCTCAATCTAACTCGTCTATACGAAATTTTAAGATTTATAGAGCACTAGTGTCCTGTATCTTCCCTGATTTCCTGCTGTTCCTGTTTCTTTTCATCTGGTTTGATGTCGGCGGGTTCGGACGACTTGTCGATCTTATCCTTCAGCTTCCTGATCGTGTCGGGAGCCATGGAGCTGACCCCCATCGCGTTCATCAGGCGGTAATATGCCACATAATAGTTGCCGAGGGACTGCGTCCTCTGGATCTGGGTTTCCGCCGTTTCCATTTTCATGCGGTCAATCTCGAGCCGGGACAAACCTCCTCCGACATTGAAACTTCCGAGGGCGTATTCCAAATGCTGATAATAAATCTGGTAGACCTTTTCGTCGAGTTCATAACGCTCTTTAGACTCCTGCATCTCGGCATATGAAATCCTGACCTGCGCCATCACCCCGATTGTCATGGAGAGGGTCTGCATCTCCAGTTCATCCATTTCCCCGTTCAGCGATCTGTATTTGGCGATTTGCTGAGGCAGTTTCAATACGTTGTACGCCGCCCGGACTCCGATTTCCCACCAGGACGTATGAAGGAGGAAGGAATTGCTGGAATTATTGAAATCCCCGATCATCTGCACGTTCGGGAACATCATGAGGATGGCCTTCCTCGACTCGTTAAGGGTTATGTTCGCCTGGATGTCCAGATTGAATAGTTCCGGACGTTCGGTGAGGGATATTTTTTCCATGAGGCCTATCTCCGGCAGGTTGATGTCCGAGAGCTTGGAGAGAGCCGAAGTGTCCACGTGGATTTCACCGAAAGGGGAGAAGCCCATCAGGGTTCTCAGTTCAATGCAGGAGTTCAGATAGGTGCGGCGGTAATCCATCAGTCTCTGCTGCAGGCGAATAAACCGCTTATGTTCATCGAGGAGTCTCAGGAGCGAAACATCCTTGGTTTTCGCCAGCTCCATGAAAGTGCTGTCTATGTCGCGGCATTCTTCGAGCAGTTTTTCAGTGGTTTCAATGGCGTCCTGAATGGTGCCCACCCTGAAATACGCTTTGGCGACATCCAATCTCAGGTTCTGTGCCGCCCGCTGTGTCTGCTGCTTCTCAATGAGCGTACGATCCTGGGCCTGGACGACATTGAGGTAAGCCAGGCCGAAGTCGAGTGCGCTGAACAGCAGTTCCACTTTGAAGGTGTTTTCATCCTGGTCCTGGCTCTGACTGTATCCGTAGGTCGCACCGCCGGTGACGATGCTTTTGCTGGAAGAACCCGGGACATTGTTGCGCGCCTTGTAGTCGTTGGTGACTGTCAGATCCGGAAGCATGCCGAGTATTTCCGCAGTAACGCGCTCGTTTGCGATCTTTTCCTTCAGTTCGCTGACCTGCAGATCCAAGTTGTTTTTAAGCGCCAGCTCAATGCATTCGGGCAACTGGAAAACCTTGCCTTTTTCTATTATCCGTCCGGCAATGTTTTCGAAGTGCTTCTCGGCTTTTTTCACACGTTCGCTTCGATATGAATCCTCACTGCTGCAACTGGTGAAAAAAATGACAGAAGCCACAATTACAAAAATTTGATGAAATCTAATTTTCATAACTGCGATTTCTGTCATCCTTCAGTCATGCTCTGCCATAACAGCATCGCCGGTATTGGGAGAAGCATGAACTATTTCTTGTCTTTTTTGTCAATTTTGGCGTCGGCGTTTTCATTTCGCTTGAGGACACCGGCCTCAAGAAGCTTGTCAATCAGCTGCTGCATGGAATTGAAGGCGTTGAGGAAGCCCTGGGGAGGCATGATTATCCTTTCATTGTAAACAGGCGTAGGTTCGGCTTTGCCCTTCGGATCGGGCTGCAGTGTGATGAAATCGAAACGAACCATTCCTCCGACAAAGTGAATCTGCCCAATACCGTCCGCAAAAATCTCTTTTTCTTTCTGGCCTTCCATAAAATCCCACCTTTCTCTAAAAAATTACTTTATCAAATTATTCCGGACTACCGGAAAAATATTGCACAAACATATTGTCTTTTCCTGTAAATGCAAATAGTAGTTTTGCTAAATTGCATAAACGCCTATATGTTACAGGGATTTTTTGTTCCAACAAAAACAAGGACTTGAAATGAGTTTCCGAAATGTTGCAAAAATACTGGTTTTATCAATCGCAATCGGAGGAGTCTTCCACTTGAACCTGAATTCCTCCGCTGTTGAACCTGGAAACGATGGAACTGCGGTGAAAACAGTGCTTTTCCCGTTCCGCGATGCGACTCTGGCGTCAATGGTTGAAACCGAAGTCCGCTCCCACAAATTCAAGGAAGGCGAAAGATTCAATGCCGGCGACATCCTGGTGGAACTCAACGACGACACTTTCAAAGAACGGCTTATAAAGGCGAAATCCGCCTGTATTGAGTCCAAGGCCGGACTTGCTTTTGCGGAAAAGAACCTTCTCCGGACAAAAGACCTCCACAAACGCGGGCTGCAAGGTCTTCAGGATGTCGAAAGATGCGAACTGGAAGTTGATATTGCGAATTCCAAGCAGATGTTCCAGGACGCGAACTTGAAACTTGCCGAACAGGATTTGGCCGCATGCCACGTTGCCGCACCTTTTTCCGGACGGCTTGTTAAAAAACTGTTGCAGGAACACGAATTTGTCAGAGTCGGGCAGCAACTGATCCAGATAATAGACGACAATCAGCTGATGGGCGTGATGCATCTGCCCTCCTCGGAGCGGAACCTGGTGAAAATCGGGGAATCCCAGCGCGTTCAGGTTGATGAAACCGGAACCGCTCACATCGGAACCGTTTATGAAATCGGAGGGGAAATAGATTACGGCAGCCGTACCTTCGAAATCAAAATCCTGGTGGACAACCGTGACGGCGTCCTGTCCGCCGGAATGTCCGGACATCTTCTCCCCCAGCACAAGGAGCTGCCCCCGCAATGACAATGAACGGCGAACATCAACAGGCGAAGGAAGTACTGCTCCTCAAAGGCAAACTTAACGCCCTTTCAGCCATTTTGCGGCTCGGACATGAGGCGTTTGAAAAGAATGATCTGACAAATTGGGCCGGACATGTGGTCAACAACAGCGTACTGGCACTTCCATACAGCCGATCAGCTCTAGTGGACATGAGGGGGCTTCAACCGAAAATCATTGCCGTTTCAGGCCAGCCGGATGTCAAACACAACTCGGAATACTGCCAGGAGCTGATATCCCTGATCCGTCCTTTTGCCGAAATATCGAAGGTTACTGTTGTCGACAGGGAAACGCTTTCATCCGTCAATCCGGAGCCTGACGCCGTTGCGGCTCTGGAATACATGATGAAAACGTCGGAAGCCACTTATCTGGTGCCCATTGCCGAGCCGGGCGTTAAATCCGACGAGGAAAACGGCAATTTCCTCTGGGTGATAGAATTCGGTCAGAAAGAGCAGGCCGCTGTCGCTTCGGCCGTGCTGTCTCTTCTGCGCCAGCACTACGGCGAGTCGCTTTATTTTATTTTAAACCGCCGCCGTACGCCGATGGTGAAACAATGGATGGACCGCCGCACCTGGCTGCGTCCGTCCAGGATACTGGTCATACTTCTGGTTTTATTCGCCATCGCGTCGGTGGCGGTGTGGATGAGGCAGACGGTATCTTCCGAGTTTGAAATCATACCGGAAAAAGAGATAATTGCGTATTCTCTGCTCGACGGAGTGATCGCCACCTGCCACTTCAAAAGCGGTGACATGGTCAAAAGCGGTGACATAATCCTTGAATTCAATACCGAGGAACGCGTCTTCAACCTGAACAGCGCCCGCAATGAATACAACAGGATATCCGCACAATTCGACCTTATTCAAATGCAGTCGTTCCAGGAAGCGGCCAAGCGAGGGCAGGTGAAATTGCTCGAACTGCAGAAAAACAAGGCGGCCATAGACATCCAGCGCAACCAGTGGTATTTGGACAGGAGCATTGTCCGCGCCGAGGCCGACGGTATTCTGGATATCGGCGACGCCAACAAGCTTGAGGGCAAGGCGGTGCGCGCCGGCGAAAAACTCTTTGAACTGCTTGAAACGAAAAGCCTGATAGCGCAGATTTCACTGGACGAACGCAACGCCTCGGTTCTCGGATCCGACTGCAAAGTCGCGTTATATCTGCATACCAGGCCGGGAACGCCTCTGGGAGGCACTGTCTCAGCCGTCAGTCCCAAACCCGTGCTTACCGAGAAAAACATCTACTGCTATCTGATCCGGGTCAGTTTGTCGGACAGCAAGAAGCAGAATCTTATTTGCGGCATGCGTGGTGTCGCCAGGGTTTCCGGATCAAAGGTTTCGCTCGGGTATTATCTCTTCCGCCATCTGGTTCTCTGGTACAGGCAGCTGTAGAAGATGAAGTCCTGAAGTTTCAGCGTTCGGAATAAGGAAATTTTTCCGTCCCGGAAAAATTAGCAGGGAAATCAAAAATGATAAATCCGGACGACAAAAATTCAAACGAGTCCTCCCGGCCGCAACCGGCTTCCGCGCCCCAGCCAGTTTCCATGCCTTTGCCTCCCAGGCAGGAGTTCACCGGCGAACTGCGGCCGGATTTGGAGATATTCAGGGGGGGGGCTGATGAAAAAGGAAAAGCCACCTGGGTGATATTCGATCCTGTTTCCGGCAACTATTTCCGCTTTTCAGAAAAAGACTACCGGATTATCGGCTGCCTGTCCGGAAATCAGGAAATGGGCGCTTTTTTAACCAAGCTGAAGGAGTCCGGCATAACTGCGGACAGGCAGGAGGCTGTCAAGCTTATTTCATTTCTGCAGCAGAGCAATCTCTTCAAACCGGTTTACGGGCTTACCGAGGCGAAAGCCGTCAAGGCCCGGGATTTCAAGAAGTCAATGTTCTGGCACATTGTGCTTTCGACGTACCTGTTTTTCCGCATTCCGCTCATCTCTCCGGACCGCTTTCTCCAGAGGACGCTGGAGAGGGTAATGGCGATTTTCAATCCCTGGACGCTTTTCACCCTCAAGATGGTGGCCGCAATAGGCTATCTCTGCCTGATAGTCAATTTCTACAAGTTCGCAGACGCATTCATCGCCTCGATTTCCATTCAGGGCTTGCTGCGATACTCGCTGGCCATTGTACTCATAAAGGTCATACATGAATTCGCCCACGCCTATACCGCGCGCAACTACGGCTGCCGCGTCCGTAAAATGGGTGTCGCATTCATTGTCTTTTTCCCGCGGTTCTACACGGACATCACCGATTCCTGGAGAATCCCGGACAGGTGGAAGAGATTCCAGATTGACGGGGCCGGAGTTTTCAGCGAACTGCTGATCGGAGGCTTCGCCGCCCTTGTCTGGGCGAACACAAGTTCCGGGCCGGCCAATACCGTGGCGTACTACATTTTCGCGGTCAGCATCCTGAACACCGTATTCGTAAACGGGAATCCCTTCATTCGCTATGACGGTTATTACATGCTGATGGACATAGTGAACATTGACAATCTCCAGAAACGCGGGACTGAGCTGGTGCGGGGCATCTGGCGCAGATACCTGTTTGGGATGGAGGTTCCGCCGGATCCGTCCACAGGCTGGAAACGGCAGGTTCTCATCTTCTACAGCATATCCGCCTTCCTCTACCGGATATTCCTGTATACCTCGATTATACTGATTGTCTACTTTCAATTTATAAAAGTCGTCGGTATTGTACTGCTGATCCTGGAGGTGTACCTCCTAATCCTCAAACCTGTAATAGACGAAGGGAGGTTTCTCGTGGCGAACTGGGGTAAATTCAAACACGGCAGAGCCACGCGCTCGCTGGGAGGAGCCCTGTCCGTCCTGATAATCCTGTCAATACCCCTGCCGTGGAGCATCGTCGCCCCCTGCGAAGTCAAATCCAAGGAGTCGGTGATGCTGTACGCTCCGGTAAACGGTTTTCTTGAAGAGCTCAACGTGGCGGACGGGCAGGCCGTCAAACGCGGCGAACTCTTGATGGCGCAGAGGGATCCCTTTCTGGACTGGCGGCGCCAGGAGGCCAGATTCGACTATGAGATAGATCTGCTTCAGCTGGATCAGGCGCAGGGCGACAAGGAGCAGCTCAGGCAGATAGGCGTTCGCAGGGAGACCCTCGAACACAGCCGGGACACCGTTTCCGAGATTGAAAGGAAAAGAGTACAACTGCGCACAAACAGTCAGATCGACGGAATATTCGCCCTGTACGAGCGTCATCTCAAAGTCGGGAAATGGCTCGCCAAAGGTGAACTGGTCGGTGAAGTTTTCGCTCCGGACGCCCGCAATGCCATAGCTTATGTGCAGGAGGATGACGCAAAGTATATCAGGGCCGGCGACCGCGTCTCCGTCTCCCTCAGCGACGGAATATCCTCGTACTCCGGCCGAGTTGCCGGAATAATCCCCCTGCCGGCCGAACTGCCGCCGTCTCCGTTATTGAAAAACTACGGCGGCCCAATCATTGTGTATAATGGCGGCAACGGGCTTTTTACGCCGGTTTCAACCTACTATCAGATAGATATTGAGTTTTCCAAATCCTCTCCGAACGCCGGCAGGACCGGCGCGGCCAGACTGAGAAAATACGCCTCTGTCGGCGGCAATCTCATCAAAAACGTCCTGCGCGTCCTCCGGACGGAATTGAGCTTCTGAATCCTTCAGACAAAATCCGGCTTCCTGTTGTTGATGTAAATCAGTTCGATCTTTCCGATTCTGATTATGTCTCCTTCACACAGAAGACGCTCCGTTATTTTTTTACCGTTGACGAAAATCCCGTTTCGGGATTTTTTATCCTCAATCAGCCAGTTGTTTCCTTTTTTCCTGATCTGGCAATGACTGCGCGAGGTTTTTGGATCTTCCAGTATGATGTCCGAGGATTCTTCCCTTCCTATGTTTATAAGATCCGAAGAGAGGGGAAACCATGAATGCGGTTTGCCGTTCATGACTACGAGGAGGAAATCCCCTTCCGAAGGCGGCTGTCCAAACGATTCCAGAAGATCGTCAATGCCTTTGATTCTGTTTTTTATTGCGTCAAGACGTATCTCTCCAATGTCCGACACTTCGAGCAGATATGTCTTTAACTCGTCTTTTTTCAACGGAATTGTTTTTTTAGCATGCATGTTTCACCCGTATTTCCCATGTTCGTCAATTATTTTTTTTGCGGTTTCAGTGATTATCTTCAAGACCTTGAATTTGTGCTGGGATATGAGGTTCGGAGATATTTTCATTTCCCTGGCGATCTCGCCGACCGGTTTTTCCTTCAGGTAAAGCTCCTCAAAACATTTAAAAGTCATTGGCTTTACGCGTCTTTTCGCCTCCAGGAAAGACTCATGCAGAATCCTTTCCTTCCATTCCCTGTCCCACAACGACTCCCTTTCAACAAGGTATGGTTCCCCGTTTGGCGCCGATGTTTTGTTGAAAAGCTCCGAACTTTCAAGTTTTGAAATTTTACCGCACCTTCTGAAGGCGTCAACTATTTTCGAGTCTGTAATCTTGAAGAGAAGCGATTTGAACCTGCCCTTGTTTCTGTCATATTCAAAGTTTTTCAAATAACGCATCAGTACCATTGTCGTTTCCTGAAGGACATCTTCGGCGAGTTCCTTTGAACATCCCCTTTTTCTTGCAAAACTTATAATGATCTGGGCGTAAGATTCATAAAAAACAGCCCATGCCTTGTCGTCGCCCGTCTTCAAGGTGCGGATAAGCGTTTCACTTGTTTTGAATGTATTGTAGCCCATGTCTGAAATTCCGTGTTCATTGTATTCACAGTGTGGAACATACCGCGAAACTGTCGTTTCGTCCAGAGGGTAAACTGCAGAACCTCGGAAACGTCAGATCCGTCATTGCCGGGGGAATGGAAATCGAGATCAAAATTAGATAAGAGAATATTTTTGACGCTTCTGCGTCCTCTGCTGTTCTTTCCGCAGGGGATGCCGGCTAAACATTTGCCGCTTCGCCGAAGCGGCACAGCATTATTTATTTCAACCTCCGGAGCTTCCGCCCGTACCGGAGCCGCCGGTGCCATCGGTGCCGGCCTTATCAATATCCATGAGGATTTTTTCGGACAAATCCTGTACATCGGACTGGGCGCTGGAGGCCTCATGTCCAGACGTAAGGCTTGTTATCACTCCGGCAATCTTCCTCCTCTGCGTATCGCTGAAGAATCCACAAACTGTCAGAAAAACAATTGCAATGAGACCTACAAGCATAAGGTATTCGAGAACTGTCTGCCCCGTTCTTCCATTTCTTAAAAGCTTTTTCATATTACCATCTCCCATCCAATCATCCATTCTTTGGGAGGCGCGGTTTCAGGTATCCGCCGATAAGGCCGGCAGATTCAAGATTTTTTTCCGCCTCATTGAAATTCCCGTCCCTCGCATAGAGGAGCGCCGCATAGATCGCCCGGGCTTGCGCAGGCAGCGCCCCGGTGCATTTCAGCCTGTCCGGAACCTGCAGGGCCCGGGAGTTCGTTTTCGTCTCGAAGACCTTTCCGTCAAGGTTCTGCCTGACATATATGTCGTGTCCGGATACCCTGCTGATTTCACCGGAATCAAGTCTCCCCTTCGAGACAAAACCTATCTTCTCCCCGATCATGCCTTTGAGTTTCTCGGCAACCAGACTGTCCATACCGTCCAATGATTTCAGGCTCTCGGCGAGGGATTTGAATCCTTCGGCATCTTCAGCGGATATCTCCATCTTCGGCTTCCCGATCAATTCCAGGGCATCCTTGTATTTTTCAGATGACACAAGTTCCGCTATTCCTTCAAGTATCCTGTTCTTGAATTCGCAGTAAACCCTCTTTTTTTCCTCCGCGAGTTTGGCCTTCTTCTCTTCCGCGGAATACCTGTCTGCAAGTTCCCGGCGTCTGTCGGCAGTCTCCTCCTGATACTTTCCCGAATATCCCGTGCAAAGTTTCACCGCATCGGCATATCTGCCTTCGCCGGCGAGAGAGAGCACCCTGCTTTCAATGTCGGAGAGGGCCTGCGATACGCCCTTGTCCCTCACCGCATTCATGCGGGTTATTTCCGTCTCCGCAATGGAGGCGAACTGCGTTCCGGAGGCCTGGATCGCCCTGAACTTCGCCGCCGCCGCGTCGTACCCCCTGCCGGTACGCATGAATTCACCCCCCAGCCTCACCGCCTCCTTCCATTCCTTCTCCACACTTCTCTCTCGGACGGCCTTCGCGACGTTCTCATCAGCGCTCCTCTGCTGTTCCTCAGTCTCGGAGGCGATCCTTTTCCTCTCCTCCTCCTTGAAACCCTTGTCCCACGTGGGACTGGAAGCCACCCCCCCTTTGAGAATTACATAAACAATCACCGCCAGTACAGACAAAAGAATTACCGTGGTCAGAAGCGTTCTCATAATCAAATATCCTCCTGTTGTTTTCTGAAAATTTTTATTGCGGAATTCTTTCGGAAATGAAATTTCCATCAACTCCGAATGAGCCGTTGTTCTTTTTCCACCACTCCTTCCATCGCGTGATGTCATACCCGAAGCCTTGTCCGGTTACAATCTCCAGCGTGGTCATCGCAGTGACCACGAGCTTTGTCTTGAGTTGTACGGTCGAAATCACCGGCATGGTGATCCTGTTGGGGACTGTAATGCTTTTGCCGGTGGCGTTATTTCTTATTTGGATGGATGAGGAGTAGTCGGTATCTCCTACGTGTTCTGTCCTGGACACGTTGAGGTCAAGACCTGCATTCGTCGTTTTGCCTTTCACCATATTAAATTCAAGGATTTCGAGAAGGGCGTCCACGCATTTCTTGTCTCCGACAAGCCGGATATAGAATGCCGCTGCGGCTCTGCGCTGGGGGTTGTTTGAAGGGTCGGTGGCAATTGGGACAAAGCAGCGCCTTGCAATTTCCGGCCGTTGCCTCCTGATTATTTCGCCCATTGTTACAATGGCATTCGGGTTAGTTTCATTGCACATGATATCGGCGGTGGCTCTCAAAGCCTTGTCCCCTTTGATTTTTGCAAGCGTCCTGACAATGTTCATACGGGCTTTGAAATCGGCGGTTCTCACTGCGGCCACTATGGAGGGAATTGCATTTTCGCCGGCTTCAGATATGCGCCGGATGGCTCCTGTCACTGATTCTTCACTTGGTGAACTGAGTAATTCGATCTGATTTGCAAGATTATTGCCGCCAAAGCCTCCAGTCCTTTCGGCGGCTTCGCAGTCTGCGGGGAATCCAAATGCAAATAGAAACGCGGCGACCAGACCCGCCGCAAATTTTACGCGAAACAGTTTTGCATGTCCCAATTTGATTTTCATGCCATTCCCTTCCTTTTTTTTTATCTTTCCCTCTTGCCCGGCCTTTAAAAGTTTATGCAGGATTCAATAAAACAATTTCTCCTTTGGTTCTCAAGTATGACCTTGCCGGCCAGTTTGCCGGAGCTTCCGACAGCACAACAAAGCATGGCAGTCACTGTCAGGATTACAGCAATGGCGGCCAGCATTTCGATAAGGAGCCGTAAAGAAATAACTATGACATTTGCTGGCGAATATTTTGGATTGATTATCATGATGTTTGCGAGGAGCATATCTGAAGATATGTAACGAGCAAACAGCGTGATAAGCGGCCAAAAGAACGCCAGCCCTCCGGGGCGGAATTCCATGTATTTGTCTTCTTCGTTGCTTCATCCCTTACGTATGTACCATACGCGCGGGGCTCGCGCCTCAAATCCAAACACCTGTATTTTCCGCCAAATGCCATATTTATTTCTTTACGACTCCTAAGGGTATATCCTTTTAATTGACACTTACGCATGGTTGCTCCCTGTTAAATATTCTGCCTGCACTGTTTCATCTTCATAATTAATTACGCAGCCAGGCCCGTTTCATTAGCCTGTAAATGTAAAATTTAAGGGATTTCGATTGCATGCGCTGAATCTTTTATGTTTTTTTCAGGCAATCGCTAATATTCTGATTTTGCTGCGTATTGATAATAGTGAAGAATAAAAAACAACGAAAGGAGCTGATTCATGGAAGACAGGAAAAACAGGGAGATTTATGCGGACGGGATCGGACAGATACATTTTGTCGGGGGGATGGTTCGCTACGATTTCATAACATTGCAACCTGATCCCAAGGGCAAGGGGGAACCTACATCTGAGTACAATGAGAGGATCATAATGCCGCCCCAGGGATTCCTCAACGCCTTCAATTCAATGCAGCAGCTCATAGACAAACTGCTCGAGGCTGGAGTTCTCAAGCGGAATGAGGGGGAAGGAGAACATGCAAGCCCCGCAAAACAGACCGGAAAATCTAAATAACTCCGTCTTGTTTGCAACACGCGCCTGTTTTTTTCGATTTGAAGGGAGGAGGCGGGCGCGTCATTTCTTATTTTCATGTTCATTTTGTAGAGTGAAGGCCTTTGTCTTAAAAAAACATATTGTTTTTTAAGACAGGCTAAGATCTTGGCATGTGCTGCGTATTAATGTAATAAATGAGTATGATTTTTTGGTGATGGGATTATTCTAGGGATTAGTAACTTTTTCAATATTTGCGTAATTTCTGTTGACAATGTCAACATCAATGCTAAAAATACTTAATTATTTATATGGCATATAAAATGAGGTCTATGATTTTCAGGCGCTTATAATTGCGGTTTGATGCGGACGGAATAAAACAAGGGGTGTTAATATGTATCAACTTGAAGAACGCATTCTATTTGACGGTGCCGCTGCGGTGGATCTTGCGGTCGCACAGCAGGAACAGCAGGCTCAGGATACCCAAGCTCAGGCTCAGGCCGATGCGCAGGCTCAAGCCGATGCCGCCGCCGCCGGAGATCAAACGCAAACCCAGAATCCGCATGAGGCAACTCCAGCACTTCCCGCAGACACAACTTCCGCCGTCCCCACCTCGGACACCGCATTGGCAGACACCACCGCCGCCTCTCTTTCAGCACCGATAGACGCATCAAATCCCGGACAGCCCGCAAACACCCACGTCAACGTACTTGTAGTTTCCGACTCCCTTGAAAATGCAGACACCCTTTTTAAAAGCGCAAACTCAGACACAATCGTCGTCCGCTACAACGAGAAGACCACAAGCGGTGCCGAACTCCTCCAGGAAATCACAGACGCCCTCCACGGCGAGAAAGCTGACAGCATAGGATTTGTGACCGACAAGGCGCATGACGGCGCAGTCAGTATTTTCGCCGACGGCGACACCTCCGAAAAAACTCTTTCAACTGAGACGCAGCAGAAATTCTGGAACGGCGTAGAAGGTCTGCTTTCCGAAAAAGGCAAAGTCAATATTTTCGCTTCCGATCTCGCCTCCACCGAAAACGGGCGCCATCTCGTTGACTCCCTCTCCCAGATCACGAACCATCAGGTTGCCGCGAGCACCGATGTCACCGGAGATGTGGATGCAAAGGGGAACTGGGAACTGGAATATGTCGCCAAGGGTACCGGATCAGTTGACCTGATCGAGGAATACTTCAACCGTGAAACAATCCAGGGCTTCGACCATCGCATTGAAAATCCGACTGAAATCGCATTCATAGACGCTTCAGTCAGGGATGCAGGCACCATTGTCAGCCAACTGGACAAGGATGTCGAGGTCGTTTACCTGACTAAAGACAATGCCTTCAACGACATCACCAGCTACCTCAACGGCCGCACCGATGTGGATTCCATTCATCTTGTTTCCGATGGAACTTCAGGGGAATTCTATCTTGGCAGGGATACTGTCAACTCCGATTTCATCTCATCACATCAGGATTCTTTGGCAGCCTGGGGCAAGGCGATGTCCGCCGACGGAGATATTCACATCTATGGCTGTGATCTCGCCAAGGATCAGGTCGGCAAGGATCTTGTCAACCAGATTTCCGTAATCACCGGAGCCGATGTCGCGGCCTCAGTTGACCGTACTGGATATGCCGGCAATTGGAATCTCGAATACGCCTTCGGCGACATAACGACCGCAGGCTTCATCATAAAAGACTATTCCTATAACTTAAAGACTCTTACTGTCAGGCGTCTTGCAGATTATGCAGTTGAAAATCCACAGGGCGTAAACGAGGCCAATCTGACACTGAGGGAAGCAATCCTGGTTGCAGCAGACGGGGATCAAATTGTATTCTCGGATTATGCAACCCTTTATAAGACGCTGGTTCCAGCACTGGTACCTGCGGAATACCCGGTTCCGAGCGGCGATCCAGTACAACCACCAGCGGCAACAATGACAATAACGCTGGTGGCGACTCTTGACATCAAGACCAACATTATAATTGACGGAACTATCAGCACATCAACCGTAAATGGAATAGATCCAATAGATATACTAATTAATGCGACGGATTCGTTCCGAGTAATTTACATTGATTCGCAGATGACCGGTGATGAAACCACACCAGTCGGAGTTGATCTTCTGCATATGCACCTGACCAACGGACTTACGAACTCTGCGCAGACGGCTCCGGCGGCAGGCCAGGGCGGCGGTGTCTTTATTTCAAACAGAAGCCACGTTGACATGAGCAACGTGACAATTGACAGTTCTGTAGCCGTTTATGGAGGCGGAGTCTATAATGCCGGTGTTCTTACTGTGAACCGGATAGCCGCGCAACACGACTATTCATTGATGGATATTAATAATAACTTCGCCTCTGTTTCCGGTG
>JBAYFV010000054.1:0-13786 GCA_041666985.1 Victivallales bacterium | reverse complement strand
CACCGGACGCTGTCGGCGGAAAGGGACATACCGCTTAGGGTATGCCCGTCTTTCCGCCGACAGCCCCCGGCATCCGAAACCACCTCGGCCAACGTCATCGGATTTATGAATACGACTACTTAGATTCGGTCACAGATCAAGTCTTCAGCCTCGGATCAAGGATGTCGCGGAGTGAATCTCCGAGGGTGTGCAGTGCCAGCACCAGGAAGAACATGAAGCCAGTGGCTCCGGCAACTTCCCACCAGACACCCTGCCAGAGCCGCTGCTGCCCGTCTGCAATCATCACGCCCCAGCTCGGTTCGAGCTGAACGCCAAGGCCGAGATAGCTCACAATCACTTCCGTCATGACCGCATAGGCAAAACGGATTGTGAAATAGATGATCACAAGGTGGAAAAGGTTCGGGATCACGTGGCGCATGACAATTTTTAACGGGGAAAACCCAAGGGCTTTCGCAGCCTGCACGTAGGCGGTATTCTTGAGTTTCATCGCTTCAGCCCGGACAACGCGGCAGAGGCTGACCCAGCCCGTAAGTCCGATCCCGAGATAAACCGCGACCATTCCGGGGTCGGCATGGAAGAATGCGGATGTCTGATTGAACATTTCCGCAAGAGGAGGATAAAGAAATCCTTTTGTGACAAGGAGCGCAAACGCCAGCACGAAAAGCAGCGTGGGCATTGAAGCGAAAGTGCTGTAAACCCAGACGGCAATGTCGTCAATCCAGCCTCCGAAGTAACCGCCCGCGGCACCCAGTGCAACCCCTATGAACACTGCAATGAAAGACGAGAACACCCCGATTTTCACCGCCGTCCGGCTCGCATGCATGGCTCTCCAGAAAACATCCCTGCCCTTGTAATCGGTTCCAAGCCAGTGCGAACCTGAAGGAGGCAGATATGCGTTCTCAATGCTTCCCCTTTCATACTGCGGGATAATTTTCATCTCCGAACAACACAGCGCGTAAACCTCGCTGAAAAATGCAAATGAAAAATACAGGCAGAGAAGTACGAGGGCCACAGCGGAAAATTTATCTTTCAGCAGGCGTTTAATTATATTCAGAAGGCTTGTATTGTTTTCCATGGATGAAAAATATGCCATTCTTTCGGAGAGATGCAATATTCAAATCGGGAACTGGCATCACACCGTCAGTGTTCCCTGAAAAAACAGGGCAATCCCGACAATTCCAAAGACAATGCAAACACATCAGAAAGCACACAGACCGGAAAGCCCGGCCTACTTCATAACTTCATTCCATGGCTTCTTATAGAACCGTGACTTATTCTGGAGGATATTGTATTTGATCATGTGCCAGACGGCTGCGACACCGTCCTTCCAGGTGATTTTCTTTCCCTCCTCGTAGGTGCGGCCATTGTAGCTTATCGGAACCTCGTAGATTTTCAGAACCCTGGCGTGTGCGAATTTCGCAGTCATTTCAACCTCTATGCCGAAACGTTCCGAATCCAGGTTGATATTCTGGATGACCTCCCTCTTGAACGCCTTGTAGCATGTCTCCATATCCGTCAGATTAATGTCGGTAAGCAGATTCGAAAGGAAAGTGAGGAACTTGTTCCCCAGCTGGTGTTTGAAATAAAGCACTCTGCCGGCAGCGCCTTGAAATCTTGAACCGTAGACAACATCCGCCTTTCCCGAGACGATCGGGGCGATAATGACAGGATAATCTTCGGGGCTGTATTCCCTGTCGGCATCCTGAATTATCACAATCGGGGACTTCGCCTCATCAAAACCTCTGCGGATTGCGGCGCCTTTACCCCGGTTTTTCTCCTGGCATACAAGCCTGACACGGCCATTCTCCCTGCCGACATACTTCTGGATCTGCTCTTTTGAATCGTCCTTTGAAGCATCGTCAACAACGATGATTTCAGCGGTTTCCGGACGCGCAAGAACTTCATCGAGAATCAGATTGATGGTCTTGCCTTCGTTATACACGGGGATCACCACGCTTAATATTTTTTCAGTGTTCATTGTTTCCCCAGCTCCTTAGAACGTTCGGCGGCGGCGGTGACGGCTTCAGACACAGTTCCCCTGAACGCATTTTTTTCAAGCACGGAAAGCCCCCGGGCAGTCGTGCCGCCGGGAGAAGTGACCTGGTCACGGAGAACTGAAGGATGTTCGCCGGTTTCAACAACCATACATGCGGCGCCTTTAACGGTCTGGGCAGAGAGCCTGAGGGCGACATCCCGGGGCAGTCCTGCGGCGACACCGCCATCGGCAAGGGCCTGGATGAAATCAAAAACATAAGCTGGGCCGCTTCCGCTAAGTCCGGTGACCGCATCCATCTGTGACTCCTTAACCTTACACACTGCGCCCACAGCACTCAAAATATTTTCAGCCCTGTCAATGTCAGACGCGGAAAGTCCGTCTGAATGGCAGAACACCGAAATCCCCTCGCCTATGAGAGCGGGAGTGTTGGGCATCACCCGGACGATTCTACGGCAACCGCTGAACCCTTTGAGCGTTTCAATCCTTGTTCCGGCGAGAATTGAAACAAGAAGTTTATCCTTAATCAGGTTTTTTGCTTCGGAAAGCGCTTCGGAAACATTCTGCGGTTTTACCGCAAGTATTACAATGTCGGCACCGGAAAGGGCGTCTTTGATGTCCCGTGAAACCCTTATTCCTGTTTTTTCCGCGAACTTCGCAGATGCCGATTCTGAAACATCAAAAGCGGAAATGCCGGACTTTGAAAAGCCTTTCTTGAGGATACCCGCAGCCAGCGCCGTAGCCATGCGCCCTGCTCCGATGAATGAAATCTTATCAGCGTTTTTCATATTGTCACTTTCAGATTGTTCCTGTAATCTATATTCGCATGAGCCAATTGCAAAACCCTGAATAGCTTAATGCGGGGAAGTAGAAACCTTTTAAGGAAAGGTTCTTCCCTTCCCCGCACCCCAACCCTTTCCAAACCTGTTTGCGATTCCAGCTGATTGCATCTGCAATCAGCTGGAAGGTAGCCGGAAGTGGAAAACAAACCAAGTAAACCGGGGCGCAAGACATAAGTTTTCCATCTCAACCTGCACAGATGAATGAGAAAAAGCTGAGTGGCAGGAAAATTATCCGGCAGACAGGAGGGGGAAAGTCAAAATTCCTACCAAGTTCACGGCTATGGCTGCAGGCGAATCGGCAGTTCAAGGCAATTGCCTTCCAGCAGTGATTTGTCTCTCAGGATTTCTTTTGTTTTGCCGTCAGCCACCACTTTCCCTGCGGACATGACAAGCACCCTCCCGCAGGTGTCCCATATGAAATCCAGATCATGCGAGACGGTTATGCAGGTGGATTTGAGGCTGTTCATCAGGCGGATCAGTTTCCGCCGGTTGCGCGGATCGAGATCCGAGGTAGGTTCATCAACCACTATTATCGAAGGCTGCATTACAAGCACGGTTGCGAACGCCGCAAATCTTTTCTGCCCCTGCGACATGTGCATGGAAGGCTTGTTCCGCAGCTCCCATAAATTCAGATCATGCAAGACCGTCTCAACCGCCTTGTCCGTTTCCTCCGGAGACATCCCGAGATTTTTCGGGCCAAAAACAATGTCGTCATACAGGCGTGTCATGAAAAGCTGGTCGTCCGGATTCTGGAAGACCACTCCGACATGACGGCGTATGTCCTCCTGCGTCTTTTTTGAAAGAGGTATCCCGTTTATGTGAATTGAGCCTTTCTGCGCGAGAAAATATCCGTTGAGGTGGTTCACAAGCGTGGATTTTCCAGCTCCGTTGGCTCCTACTATCCCGACTTTCTCGGACTGATTTATTTCAACGGAGACGTTGTCAAGGGCGACAGTGCCGTCAGGATATGAAAATCCGAGTTGTTCAATTTTAACAGATTCGCTCACACAATCACCCTGATCCCGGCAAAAAGCATGACTGAACCGGCGACAAACAGCACATCTTTGCACCTGAGGGGTTCGGCGCCTGCATGATGGACTGTCCCGTTGAAACCTCTGGCAAGCATTCCCCTGTAAATCCTTTCTCCCCTTTCGTTGGCTCTGAGGAGAAGGGAGCCAATCATCTTGGCCGTAGTGAAAAATTCTTTTCCGTTCCCGCCGAAAGACCGCATGCTCCGGGCCTTTTGGAGGGCCGTCGCCTCTTCGACAAGCAGAAAACTGTACCTGCAGAGAAGCAGGAGCTGAGTTATGAACACCTCGGGCACGCGGAAACCGCGCAGGGCGTCGCAAAGCCTGTGGAAAGGAACTATCGTCGAAAGGGTGATAATCGCCGTAATCAACACAAAACTTTTCCCGACAATGACAATTCCGGAAACCGTTCCGGCCGTCAACGTAATTTCACCCAGGCTGAGAAACGGCCTTCTGTCAAAAAACGGATTTGCCGCCGCAACCATTATGATGAACGGGGACAGCAGCACCAGGCGCTTAAGGATTGTTTTGACCGGCATATTGCCGGCAAGAACGACAAACAGAGGAAAAGCCGCATAAGCCAGGACACCGCTGAAATCGTATTTCCCGAGCGTCAGAACAAAAAAAACAAAAAAACTCCATACAATGATCAACGCCCTGTGGTTGACATCCGGAATGAAGGACTCATGTATGTTCTGTTCCCGGGGCATGATCACTTTTTCAGTTTCCTCCAGCATTTCCGGCTTTGTTTTCTTTTTCCCAGCAGAAGCCCCAGCGCGCCGACAACCAAAAAAGCAAAAACGCCACCCGTTGTTCCGGCGATTGTCGTAGCAAGTTTGACAGGGGCGACAGCCCCAGGGCATTCTCTTTCACTTACCCTGCCTAATGAATAGTCCGGGAAAAATGCGAGTTTATCCTGGACTTCGGCAGTGAATCTGTGGATTTTATCGCCGGCATCGGCCAGTTCTTCAATTCCCGCCGCTTTCATCGTGGCCCATTCGAGACCATCCGGACGAGACGAGGCAAACCAGGAAATGAAACCTCCGAGCGCCACGGCCGCAACTGCAAAGGCTGTAATCAACATGGCGGGATAACTTGCTTTCCCCGTATCGAAAAGCAGTACAGGCTGTGTTTTGGCGACGAACTGAAGAACCCCCCATGTTGCAAGCCCCTCCACTATTCCTATGGCAAAATGGATCGGCATCATGAAGAGGATGAAAGTGCCAAACGGCAACTCCGAAATCCCGGAAAAAGATGTCTGCACCACGACTGAAAATGCACCCATGAGCAGTCCGGCCTCGGCCGCAGTGACGCTTGCAACGGCAAGTCTTCCGGAATTCAGGGATTTTCCGGCGATGACTTTGTAAATGAAAGGATATGCTATGAACGCAGGGAAAAACGCGAGGTTGAAAATGTTGCATCCTAGCGCTAGAAGGCCGCCGTCGGCAAAGAAAAGACATTGTATGACCAGCACAGAGGCGAGAGTTATGAAAGCCCGGCAGGGGCCGAGCATTGCCGCAAGGATCAGTCCGCCTCCGAGATGGCCGCTCGAGCCGGTGCCCGGAATGGTGAAGTTGATCATCTGGGCGGCAAAAACGAAGGCCCCCATCACGCCCATCAACGGCGTTTTCACGGACACCTGTTCTTTCTCTTCCGTTATTTTCCGGGAAGAATATCCGATAATCCCCGCAGATGCGAGCCAGAATACGCCGCCTACGGCAGGTGATAAAAGTGCGTCAGCCATGTGCATTGTCAAATCTCCCGATCAGCGACAAGAATAGCATGTTTGTTTATTTCGTGCTACCTGGGAATAAAAATAGTTTCAATTATCATGCCCACGTACTCAACGGGATTGCCCGATCCGAGGGAATTGCGTACTGCGCGTCCAGAACCGTCTTGAGTACAAACTGATTTCTGATTACCGGCCCTTTGGCTCTGTTCCCGCTCAACGAGTTTCATCTCCGAGGGACGAAATGCTGAGGTTCACATGTTTGACGCCGACAAGAGACTTGAGTTTTGATGCAAGCTGTTCTATCCTGACGGCCTTGCCTTTCGCGGCTATGATTTCGAGGCAGTTGTGGTGGGTGAGATGGATATGCTGGGTTGAGATTACGAGTTCCTGGAAATCGTGCTGGATGTCGAGCATTTTGCTGACAAGTTCGCGTTTGTGGTGGTTGTAGGTCATCACAATCACACCAGCGACAATTCCGCCTTCGGCCCACTGTTTTTTCACAAGCTCGTTACGGATCAGGTCGCGAATCGCCTCGGAACGGTTCTTGTAGTTCTGTTTTCTGATATGACTGTCAAACGCGTCAATCAGCGTTTTTTCCAGAGATATTCCGAAGCGGTACAGTTTGCTCATAATCTAAGGATTCAATATTCGCTCATTTTTTTCTGAAGATGATTCTTCCTTTGGCAAGGTCATAGGGGGACATTTCAACCATCACCGTGTCACCGGGGAGTATGCGAATGAAATTGAGGCGCATTTTCCCGCTGATGTGCGCAAGAATGACATGACCTCCTTCCAATTCGACCTTGAACATCGTGTTGGGCAGAAGCTCTTTTACTTTTCCTTCGACTGAAATTGCATCTACTTTAGCCAAGTTAAAATCTCCGGTTCTGATTTTGTTATTAATACCATATGCTCGAAATGAGCTGATAACCTACCATCATTTGTCCGAACTGTCCAGCCGTCTGGATCAGTTATTACCCTGGAAGTTCCAAGATTAAGCATGGGCTCTATCGCAAGAACCATCCCCGGACGGAGCTGCGGCCCCCTGTTTGCAGTCACATAATTCGGAATTTCCGGCGGATCATGGAGACATGCGCCACAGCCGTGCCCGCAATATTCCCTGACTATTCCCAGTTTTGCGGATTTCGCAACTTTTTCAACGGCTTCGCTGATGTTCCTGACACAATTTCCGGGAACCGCCGCTTTTATGCCTTCCTCAAGCGCCTTTTTCGTGAAGGTCAGAAGACGGAGGGTGTCGGTGTCCGTTGTTCCACCAAGAACAAAACTCGTGGCGGTGTCCCCGATAAAACCGCCGACATTCACTCCTATGTCAAGGCTGACAAGATCCCCGTCTTTGACAATCCTGTCCGCCCTTCCGATTCCGTGTACAATCTCGTCATTGATCGAGATGCATATGATACCCGGATATCCCCTGTAGCCAAGAAAAGCGCTAACTCCGCCCATCGAATGGATGAATGCGGCGCCTATATTGTCAATTTCCTTTGTTGACATCCCGGGCCTGACCATGGAAGGCAGTCGTTCCCGAACCTGCGCGGCCGCTTCGGAGGCCCTGCGAATTCCGCAAACCTCCGCTTCATTGTAAATCACATAATCCTTCTTGTCGCCCATCAGAACCCTCTCCTGAATATCCAACACCCAACACTCAATTTCCAAATTCCATCGGAAACCCATCCACAATTCAACTTGACAATTGGATATTCCCTGTTGGATGTTGGATATTCAATTTTCTTGTCAGGCCAGAACCTTCAGGAGGTCAGGATATGATTTCTCCTTCGACTGCTCGGCATTGATTGTTGCAAGCAGCATCTTATTCTTGTAGTAGGGAACAAGGGGGGCTGTCTGCACATTGTAAATTCTCAGGCGGTCCTTTGCCGTTTCAAGCGAGTCATCGGGCCTCTGATAGAGTTCGACTCCGCACTTGTCGCAGATTCCTTTTGCCTTCGGAGGGCTGAAAACCGTATTGAAGTTTGTGTTGCATTTTCTGCAAAGCAGACGGGCGGTAAGCCTTTTTACAAGAATATCCTCGGTCGCCTCAAAGTAGACGACCTTGTCGAGTTTCATTCCGTTCTTAGCCATTACTTTTTCAAGGAGATCGGCCTGCGGAATTGTTCTGGGAAAACCGTCAAGGACGAAACCGTTCTGGCAGTCCTTCTCCTGAAGCCTTTTTCCGACCATGTCGGTGACGAGATCGTCGGGGACAAGCCCGCCGGATGTCACATACGAATTGGCCTTCTTGCCCAGCTCCGTGCCATTTTTAATTTCATTCCTGAGAATATCTCCTGTGGAAATATGGGCAAGTTTCATTTCCTGACAGAGAATCTGCGCAAGAGTACCTTTGCCAGCACCGGGCGCACCGAGAAATACCAGATTACGTTTTCCTATCACAACAACCCTCCAGTTTTAGTTAAATATTTTTGATTTTCAATTTTCCATCCGCAAAACAGGGCCTTAGGACTCGTCACGAAATAAACTTTACATTTGCTGACGAAGATTCCGGATCGATTATCATGATGCAAACGAGGAGCATATCTGGAGATATGCAACGAGCAAACAGCGTGACAAGCGGCCGGAAGAACGCCAGCCCTTTGGGGCGGAATTCCATGTATTTGTCTTCTTCGCTGCTTCGCCCTTTGCGTATGTTTAATACGCGCAGGGCTTGCGCCTCGAATACAAACACCTGCATCTTCCGCCAAATGCAAAGTTTATTTCGCGACGAGTCCTTAATCTAACGTGCCCTTTGATTTCTTCAATCCGATTACCCCGAATAACGGAAAGCTAAAATTTTTCTTTTCGGGCTTTTGAACTATATTAGCCTGTTTAATTCACGCGCCGATGAGTTGTTTAATAAGCCAAAATGAAAAACATGGATTACTGCAATCTTCAATGAACACAGCCGTCAATACTGCACATCCGTCAGATCCGTCTTCCGTGCGGAAAAACATCTGCCTGCTCGCCCTGGGAGCACTGGGAATCGTTTACGGCGATATCGGAACCAGCCCCCTCTATGCCTTCCGGGAATGTTTCGCCGGCTCGCACGGCATCCCGGTGACAACTGAAAACATCCTGGGCATCCTTTCACTGATATTCTGGTCACTGATACTCATAATTTCAGTGAAATACCTGATGTTCCTGATGAAGGCCGACAACCGCGGGGAAGGCGGAATCCTCGCCTTGATGGCGCTTATCATCCATGAAAAATCACATGCCGGAAAATGGGCCGTGACGCTTTCGGTGCTGGGCATCTTCGGCGCCGCACTGCTCTACGGCGACGGAATTATCACACCCGCGATCTCGGTGCTCAGCGCCGTCGAGGGGCTAAATGTCGCAACCAACGCATTCCAGCCGTATATCATTTACATTTCCATCGCCATACTTGCCTTGCTCTTTGTGTATCAACGGAAGGGAACCGCTGAAATCGGTTCTATTTTCGGCCCCGTCCTCCTTGTATGGTTTTCGGTGATCGGAATTCTCGGTTTTTCTGCAATAATCCAAAACCCCATTGTCATCACCGCCATAAATCCGGCACATGCCGTCAATATTTTCCTCGACAATAAATTCCAGGGATTCGCCGTGCTCGGAACTGTCGTGCTTGCAATAACTGGAGGTGAAGTCCTTTATGCCGACATGGGGCATTTCGGCAAGGCGCCGATAAGGAACGGATGGTTCTCCGTTGTCCTCCCCGCACTAATTCTCAACTATTTCGGGCAAGGCGCCTTTCTCCTCGACAACCCCCTGCTTTCGGAAAACCTGTTTTACAGGATCGCGCCCAAGATTCTGCTTTACCCGCTTGTCGCACTTGCGACACTCGCAACAATCATAGCGTCACAAGCCGTAATATCAGGCGCATTCTCGCTCACAAGACAGGCGATCCAGCTCGGACTCTGCCCGCGCCTGCACATAATCCACACTTCATCAATGGAAATCGGACAGGTTTTCCTGCCTTCAATCAATTTCGCGCTGTTCATCGGCACTGTTTCCCTCATACTCGGCTTTAAGAGCTCCGGAAACCTTGCGGGAGCATATGGCGTCGCCGTTTCCGGGACAATGCTGATCACAACCGTGCTCGCCCTTTTCATCGCCAGGAAAATATGGCCGGTCAGAATGACAATACTTGTTCCCGTGGCGAGCTTTTTCATTATTGCGAACATCGCATTTTTCCTGTCGTGCCTCCTCAAAATCAAAGCCGGCGGCTGGATACCGGTGTTCATCGCCGCCGTCGTTTATTTCCTTATGACCATATGGAAACACAACAGGGCGGTCATCAGGGAGAAAATGGAATCACAGTCGCTGCCGGTAGGCATATTCATGAAGGACATCGAACACAACAAACCGCTCCGGGTCTCAGGAACGGCTGTATTCCTCAGCGGCAATTCCAGCGGCATACCAAGGACGCTTCTCCATAATTTCAAACACAACAAGATCCTCCACAGCACCACAGTGCTAATGTCAATAAAGAATGAGGACATACCGTTTGTTCCCGATGCGGGCCGATCGGAAATAACCGAACTCGGATGCGGCATATACCGCATAATGGTGAAATACGGGTTCAGCGAAAATCCCGACATCCCGAAAGTGCTTCAGAATATAAAATACGAGAAGATCAATTTTGATCCGATGAGGACAACTTTCTTCCTCGGCCGGGAGACCCTGCTGGTGAAGAACGCCCCGCTTCTGGCAAGATGGGAGAAGAGAATCTTCGCCTTCATGTCAAAGAACTCCTTCGACGCCAGCAAATTCTATAAGATTCCTCCGGGGCGCGTCATCGAACTCGGGCTTCAGATAGAAATATAAATGGAACCTCCAAAACATGATGGCAATGGGTATCACCCTCCCGTAGGCGTAGACCATAAAGGACGGTTCTGGCCTGCTGAAAACCGGGAGAAGGTGTGCAGATGCCCCTTATGATGTCCCTCGTGCTGTCCGACGAACAGCACGCTGTTTGCAGTTCCGAACGCATTGGGAGTCTGTTCCTTGCAATCCGGCGCATTGCACCAGTTTCCATTGACTATGAACTTGTATTCGCTCCGGCCTGCCGGAACAAGGACTGTTGTCTCATATACGCCATGGCTACCCCTTTCAAGCCTGATGGAGGAGGAATCCCATTTATTGAAAGTTCCCGCCAAAAAGACTTTCGCCCCCTCGGGCGCATGAATCTTGAAAGTAACCCATGCGGCATCTTCCGGCTTGCGCAAATGTTCGAGAAGTTTTCTTTCGTAATCAAGACTGATGAGTTTCGACGGGGCATATACGGGGCTTTTCTTGACGGCATCACGTGAGACGTCTACAAACACCTTGGAATCCTCCCAGTCCACCCGCTTAATCCATTGCGGCGACACGATGACCCTTCTGCCCGGCAGCCAGTTCCGCGTGTCAACTACGAGATAGCGAATATCCCACCCGCCTTCATCCACAATGAAGTCCTCCACATGGCCGATGTCCCCGTCGGTCGCATGAATACGGTAGCCGGACATCTCCTGCGTACTGCAGAGGCGGGAATCAACTTTGTGAACCTTGAACGAAGATTCATCCTCTCGCTCAATACCGTCTGTCGGCAGAAAAGTGTCGACCCCGTACCCCGGAACATAGAAACCACCGCTCCAGTAAGAATTCCATTCGTAATGCCCGTGCAACGCGATCTCGTATTTGCGTGAGACAGGTTCGTCAATGTCGGTGTCCGGACTGTTGCGCACCTGTTCGCGGTTGAGGTTGACATTGAAAGTGCGGGACGCACAATTAATCTTTTCCAGGCTGGCAATGGAAAGCAGTGTTTTGCGTCCTGACAGCCATTTGCCTGTTTCCACGACCATGTAACGGACACTCCAAGTCGCGTCATCAAAGTAGAACCCCCTCACTTCCCCCAAGTCTCCGTCAGTCCCCCTGACCGTATAACCGATCATGCTGCTTATGACCTGTTGCATAGCTCCCCCTTCCATGTTTTTCCAAACTTGCCGACACTGTTTAAATTCCCGTCATTGCTTCAGGAAACATCTGCCTTGAGTTTTCCAATAAACTGACAAGAAATTTTGATTTTCATAGCTGGGGAAACATAGCCAGAGGTGGAGCGGAATTCAAGTATGCAAAGACAAAAAAGACGACTTCCCGGCTCCCCCCCCCCGCGCATATGAACGAAGGGAGCAACTCAGGTCTTGAAGTTTTCGATGAATTATTTGGAAGTTTTTATGAGCCGAATGGTTACCGTGTTGAGGGCATCATAATCGCAATTCACGAATTGCGAATGTCCATCCCGAAAATATTCCATAGGTTCAAACGGAGCGAAATTGACAAATGGGTTCGCCCTGGCGGAGCTGGAGAAAATAAAGAAGGAAACTCGGAGTGACTGAATCCAATCGCATAGAATACAAACGTGAGCTGACGGACTCTCTGGAAAAGGAAGCCATCGCATTCCTGAACTACCGTGACGGCGGAGTCATATATCTGGGGATTGACGGCAAGACTGACGATGTGTACGGCATACAGGATGTTGATTCTGTCCAACTCCAAATAAAAGACCGACTGAAGAACAATATTTCCCCTTCCTGCCTTGGCCTGTTTGATGTCATACACGAGGTCAAGGACGGGAAAGACACAATAAAAATCATTCTTTTGAACAGTTGAAAATCTACTATCAGGAAGCGAAGTTGACCCTGAGCGACAAGTTTGCGGCCAATTTGGAGCTCCTGACTGATGAGGGCGCATACAACTATGCAGCCTATCTTCTTGCCGACCAGAACGGGAATTCAGTCCAAGTGGCGAAGTATGCCGGAGCCCCGTGTTGACTTGCTCGACAGCAAGGAATACGGCTACTGCTGTCTGGTCAAGACCTGCAAGTCCGTTCTTGACCGACTTGAAGGCGTGGAAAACAGAGTCATCAACAAAATCACACCAGGAAGGCGTATCAACCGTCCATACTGGGATACAGTTGCACTGAGAGAGACCGTCATCAATGCCATCATCCATAATGACTACTGCGGAGATAACTAGGGAGAAAATACTGAATCTCATTAGGAGCAACTCGAAAATAACCACTATGGAATTGTCAGAGAAGCTGGAACTTTCCGTTAAAGGCGTAGACTGGCAAATTTCCAAGTTAAAAAAAGAAAAAGTCATTCGACGAAAAGAATTATAGCTAATTCAATTGATGAAAAGGGGAAAGCGGTAATACGCACCTTACTTTCAGGCATGTGGGTCGTTCAAGAATTAACGCCCGACGATGGAGAAGATTTCCGTGTAAAGCCTACTGGAGGTGATGGATTCACTGAATCTGCCTTTATAATACAGCTGAAAAGCCAAGAAAAAGGTAATTATGTCGAGAAAGATAAAAGCAGAATATCTGTTCAACATTATCCAACTAGCCTCATTTCTTGAAATGACCGACCTATATGTTTCAAGCCAAGCTCAGTTATCTGTCTGCCCTGCGCAGTCTTTACAATCAGCCTGAGTTTCAAGAGCCACGGTTCCACGATGTTTTCAATGGTTCCGTCGTCTTCCCCGACAGCCTGAGCGACAGAAGAAATTCCAAGGGGTCTGATTACCTCTCCCAGATATTCGAGAACCTTGCGGTCAAGCCTTGTGAGCCCGAGTTCGTCTATCTTCTGCACGTCAAACATTTCCACGACACAGCATGAATCTATCTGTGTATGGCTGGAGTAGATGGCGACATCCCTTGCCCTGAGAAGGAAGCGGTTCAGGATTCTGGGTACTCCACGGCTTTTCGCCGCGATATTCGCAATCGCGTTCCAGTTGAGAACCTTTGCGGATTTACGGGCTATCAGGATGAACACCAACAAGAACACACTGAAGTTGTAAACTTCAACATGGGTATATTCCATTTTTTGCCTCATAAATCCCTTCTACGCTTGTAAAAAACAATATCTATTATATATTTATTTCGCTTACCAAATATTGCGGGGTAGAGCATTGGTAGCTCGTCAGGCTCATAACCTGGAGGCAGTTGGTTCGATTCCAACCCCCGCTACCATCTTTTTCACCATCCCATTTTGAACTCAAATTCCTTCTTTTCTGGTACCCGGAATAACGCCCAAGTAGGACACTATTAGGGGTTCTTCTGCACTTTATAACATGAACCATAGGATAAGGCGGAACCCCTTCAATATCAAGTCGCAATCCGGCATAATCGGTCGCATGCGCTCCCTTTTATTCCGTTTGCTTG
>JBAYFV010000053.1:0-13875 GCA_041666985.1 Victivallales bacterium | reverse complement strand
GCGGCGGGGTTTATGACGGGAAAATCAGCGAGTCCGGACGCCAGCGCGAAAAACTTTACAAAATCCACGAGGAACTTGCCGCCTGGTATTCAAGACTGCTTTCGGAGAAGCCGGACACGAAAGTCGCCGAATATGTCAGAAACCGCGGGATTCCCGATGAGTCTCTGGTTAAATTCAGGCTTGGAGCCGCTCCGGACTCCTGGGATGAGGCGCTCAGGCTTCTGGGTGGAAAAGGTTATACCCAGGAGGAAATACTTCTCGCCGGCGTAGTCGTGAAGAACGAGGAGAACGGAAAAACATACGACCGTTTCAGGAACAGGCTTGTTTTTCCGATCTGGGATGAACAGGGAAGAGTTGTGGGATTCAGCGCGAGAACAGTTGAAAAGGAAACTGTCGGCGCGAAGTATGTGAACAGTCCCGAAACCCCCGTTTTCAAGAAGAGCCGCATTCTTTACGCGCTGCACATGGCCAGGGAGGCGATAAGGGAGAAACAGTATGTCATCCTCTGCGAGGGGCAGCTTGATGTGATAGCGATGCACAGTGCCGGTTTCTGCAATACGGTCGCCCCGCAGGGAACGGCTTTTACGGACGAACAGGCCAGGATCCTGCGCCGTTACACCGAAAAGGTTTTCCTGTGTTTTGATGCCGACGAGGCGGGAGTAAAGGCTTCACTCAGGGTTATGGAAATACTGCTCCCCCTCGGATTCGAGGTGAGGATCATTTCATTCCCGAACGGGAAGGATCCGGATGAATTCCTGAAGGCAAACGGGCCGGAAGCCCTTTCCGAATCTGTCGGAAAAGCCATGTCGTTCTTCGATTATGTCTATAACAGGGCGGTGAAGGAATTTGATGCCGGCTCTCCGTGGGGCAAGGACAGGATTGTTTCCGAAGTGCTCTCCTACATCTCTAAAATCGAAAGTCCGGTCGCCAGATCCTCTTTTGCCGCGAAATTCGCACAGCTTATGAAGATTCCCGAAAATATTGTTTACAACGAACTCAACAGGAAAAATGTCAATCAGGGATATGTTCCGGCTCAGGGCAGCGATGCGGTCAAGGCGGATCAGCAGGGAGAGGAGACCGTCCTGACAAGGGCGGAGGAGACGCTGCTGGAACTGGCGCTTGCCCATGGCGATGTCGCGAGGAGGCTTGCCGAGGAACTTCCCAACGAGATGATAAGCGGGACTCCCGTAGGACATGCGCTCGAAACTGTGATTTCCATGACGCTCAACGGCGAATGGGAGAACTCCGCCAAGTTTCTTCTTGGTAAATTATGCAACGAGCCGTGTCCGCCCATCAGCAGGCTGCTTTCACTGCAGAACGACTATAGCCCTGAGATGAGGGAGAAAGCGCTGAACGACTGTATTGTCACCATAAAGAAGCATCACCTGGTGAATGAAAACATTTTGCTGCAGAAGGATATCGGGGAATGCCAGGACGAAAACGGGAAGAATCTGCTTCGCTGCAAATACAGCGAAAAGAAAAAGGAACTCATAGCGCTGAGCAAGTCAAGGAAGTGACCGGTGGGCGTAAGACTGATTACTGGTAACTCTCCTGAAACTTGCCTTAAAAGTATCTTGGGCTTAAGCCCGACAAGATGGCGGTCTAAAGAGCCGCCTTACTTATATGGCAAAAGTTTCTTATTGATAAAACTGCGGCTACCGCAGCAGACCGCTGATCACGGATTCTTCCTGAAATCCTCCCTGATTCCCTTCCTGAAATCCGGATCCGTGAAGAAGCGGTAGCCGATCTGCGCCATGGCCTTTGAAGCTTTCAGCATCGTATTGAGAGCGTAATCGCTTTTTGCGGCCTCCGCGAATTTCGCGGAATGCAGTGGGGGCTTTTCCTTGGGCGAGATTCCGAAATATACATGAGTGCCCGGAATAAGCTGCGAGACATCTCCGAAATCGCTGGAGGCCCTTCCGCCTCTTTCAGTCATGACAGGATTCATTCCCAGTTCTTCGGTGACACGGAAGTACTCGTCGTTGAGTGTTTTGTTGATCTTTCCGCTCTTGTAACCTTCTCCGCCGTTCTTGATTTCACATGAAGTGCCTGTCATCAGGGCTGCGCCTTTCGCAATATCCCTGAAGCGTCTTATCATCTCTTTCATGCCTGTCTCTTTTTCTGCGCGGAGGTAGAAACCGCACGATGAGAAATCGGGGATTATGTTCGGGGCCGCTCCGCCGGATGTGATTATGCCGTGAATCCTGCTGCTTTCCGGAAGATGCTGTCGCCACGCGTTTATACCCTGGAAAAGGAGCATTGCCGCATCAAGGGCGTTTCTTCCTTTATCAGGAGAATTTGCGGCATGTGATGATTTCCCGTGGAATGAGACATTGAATCTTTCGACGGAAAGAAAACCGTGCCATGGTTGTGTGCGGTACAGCGGGTGCGCCATTATTACGGCATCAATATTGTCGAATCCGTTTTTACTTAAAAGCTGAACTTTTCCGCCCTTGCCTTCTTCTGCCGGAGTTCCCATCACTATTACGGTTCCGGGGATTTTCTCTTTCTTAAGGGTTTCGGCGAGGGCTTTTCCCGCTCCGATTGCAGCGGAGCAGATAAGATTGTGTCCGCAGGCATGCCCCATTTCCGGGAGGGCGTCATATTCGGCAAGGAAACAGAATACGGGGTCGCCTTTGCCGGACTTTGCGAAATACGCAGTTCTCAGACCGCAGTAGGGCGACCGGACTTCAAACCCCATTCTTTTCAGGAGTTCCGTCTGCCATTTGCATGCATTGAATTCCTCCAGTCCAAGTTCGGGGCATTTGTGGATTTTCAAGGACAGTCGCTTAAGTTCAGCGCCGTGTCTTTCAACGGTGCCGGAGATAATGGGATTTATCATGGTATTCTCCGTTGTTTTTGCAGAAAATCAGAATTCTTTTGCAATTCACTCCGTGGTGTTGAAACGTTAGAGGGTTATATTATATTTCACGCTTAAATTAATTCAACTATGGAGGAGATTATTATGTACAACCCGGATGCCTATGACGCAGTATCAACAAGATCCGCAGTCGAAGTGAAGACTTTTATATCAAAGGTCTATGCGTGGATGTCTTTTGCGCTTGTGATTACGGCGCTGGTTGCAATGTATGTCGCGTCCCAGCCGAATCTTGTGAAGCTGATTGTAGGGATGAAAATAATATTCTACGGTCTTCTGATCGGCGAACTCCTCGTAGTCGGGGCTCTTGTGGGATTCATTGAAAAAATGTCGGCCGCAACGGCTACAGCCGTGTTTTTCGCATATTCAGTCATGAACGGCCTGACTCTCTCCGTAATATTCCTTGCATACACGTCCACTTCGATCACCTCGACATTCTTCATAACGGCCGGCACGTTCGGCGTCATGAGCGCATACGGCTATTTCACAAAACGCGATCTGACCTCAGTCGGAAACATCTGCTTCATGGCCCTTATCGGGCTGATAATCGCGACAATTGTCAACATCTTCTGGACTAACAACATGTTCAGCTTGATTATCAGCTGCGCGGGCGTTCTGATATTTGTGGGGCTCACCGCTTATGACACTCAGAGAATAAAGGAACTGGGCGCCACGGTTGATGAAGGATCCGAGGCGGGCCGCAAAGGCGCCGTCATGGGCGCTCTTGCACTCTATCTTGACTTCATAAACCTTTTTCTCATGCTTCTCAGGCTTTTCGGGGACAGGCGATAAATTTCGAAACGGAATTCATGAATGCGGAGAAAAAACAAAATGCCTACCGCTTCGTCATGCCGCAGTCCTTGCCGTCATCGGATTTATTCGTTCCCGGCACGCCCTTGACCAGACGCCAGATTCCTTTCCTGTCGTCGACAAACTGAGGAGGGGCGTGGACGTTGTTCCTGATTTTGAAATATTTCGAAAGCTTTATTCTCTTGTCGCTCTCCACTTTCCCCTTCTCATCAATCTTGTTGTTGACAATGATGGCGCAGAGGCCCTCTTCTCCGAACCAGAGGGTGTTGCTGATCCTCCTGTCTTTGAAATTATCGGGATTTGTGAACGCGATGCCATAGCCGTCGGCGTATATGATTGAATTGTCGATTTCAATGTCGGTATTGCCTTTTATCCATAATGCGGCTGACTTCTCCGGGGCGTTGGGGGCTGCAAGTATGGTGCAGTGGTTCAGAGAGACGGAGCTGGAGTTTTCAATCAAAAGTCCCTTGAACAGGCAGTTCTGGAAGGAGATTGCCGAGCATGTCAGGATTTTTGCAAGGTCTGACTTGAAGACGCAATTCTTGAAAGTTATGTTCTTTGCGCCGTCGGCGCAGGCGATCCATGCGCCGTCAAGGGTTATTCCGGATATTACCATGTCTTTTCCGGTGATTGAAATGTTGTTTTTAATTATGACTTCATCTTCTCCCAGCAGTTTTACGCCGTTTTGGCTGAAGCGCAGTTCCTTGAGCTTCGGGGAGTGGTATTCGCCGGGCTTCAGGGTGATTGAAATCCCGTCAACCTTTTCCGAGAGGCATTTCACAATCTGGTCAGCCCCTTCCTGAGGCGTGTCGGCCTGCACGGTGAATGTCTTTCCGGATTTGTCCGTATCCTCGGCGCCGGCCCGTTTGCAGGATTTCCTGACAGCCTCGATTATGTTCTCGTGTTTTTTTGCGAAGGACGTATCCCTGTATCTGTCACTGTATTGCGACAGGGCTGAAATAAGGCTTGTCGCATTTGCAGCCTGGATTTTCCTCTGTGTGAGCTCGAACAGGAACTGCTCCGGCTTTTCCGGATTGAAGGTCATGTCATGTTTTGACAGTATCGCGGTTAAGGTGAATTCCGCTTCACGTTCGGTCGCGGCGCGGATGAAGCCGGCGCCCAGATTGCATTTCACGCCCTTGAAGAACTCTTTCGCCTTGTCACATGATTTCTCCTGCATGCAGAGCATTCCCTTGAGAATGGAGCTGTCCCCTTTGATGAGGGAATCGCACGCCTTGATTTTCTCGTCGAGCGGCGATGCGGCCTGCGAGATGTTTTTAAAGGATGAAATGTTTTCCAGAAGATTTCCTGCGAAACCCGCAGATTCCCTTGAAATCCCTGCAATGTTGAGGAAATCCCTTGTTTTGTCCAGCGTAAGTTCGTTTTTTCCGGCAAGGAAGTTGTCAGCGGCATCATTGAAAAGCGGAGACAGATCCTTGGTGAACTTGATTTTCCTGTCCTCGATGTAATTCGAAAGCTCCTGGCGCCGTTTCAATGTTTCGTCTTCGGTCTTTCCTTTGAAATCCCTGGCAAGCAGGTCGGCCTGTTCAAAATCACCCAGGCTTATATGTGAGTCAAGATTGGCTTTGAACGAGGATGCCTTCATTTCTGAAACCGCATTTTTGAGCGACACGATCAGCATTCTCCGCTCATTGAAGCTCTCCTTTGCGAACTCGCCGGAATATTTCTCTATTATCTCAAACGCCCTGGCATGGTCGCCTCCCTTGACAAGAGGGGCGGTTTCCGTCCTGAGCTTTTCAATGACGGTATCAATCTTCCGTTTTTCAAGCAACTCAATCGCCTGTTGCCTGTCGTTGATGGCCTGTATCAGATTCATATCATTGGTCTTTATCGCTTCGCCCTTCAGTGAATCAAGGCGTTTACACGCCTCCGTCATGTTTGCGACGGGATTGACATCGTAGAACTCGCATATCTCCCTGAAGGTTTTTTCAGGACTTGCAGAAGAGGGGGCCTTGGCGTTTTTCGCCGTGACCCGGGTTTTCTGGGCCAGTTCTTCGGATCCGGGTTTTCCGGCGGCGTTCGGCGAACCGATGACTTTCGGAATGATGGATTGTGCCTGCGCCGGCTGCAGCGGGGGAGTGCTCTGGCCTGTGGCGACGTTGACGATGACAATTATTGAAACTATCATAACCGTTGCAACTATTGCGCCCGCTACGACCAGAAAAACCCTGGCTGAGGGTGATTTGCCGGGAGCATGGGGTTTCGAAATTCCCTGATTCCATTGCCTGTTGATGCCGGCTACCAGCTCCGGACTGAATCTCGCAATTGTATCCGTGAGCTTTTTTTTCTTGAGCGTTAGGGTTTTCTGCTGGATCGTCTTCCTTTTCTCATCCGGGAATTCGCCTGCAGGCTGGCCGAAAGCCTCGAACCGGCCTGTTGTCAGTGCGGAAATATTTATCTTCGCAGATGGGGAGGCCGCAGGCTGGGGGGCCTCAATCACTTCCGGGCAGGATGCGTCTATGCATGAAATCAGTTCGTTCCAGGACTGGAACCTGGCGTTGATGTCTTTCGCCATCATTTTCTCAAGGATGGCCAGATGGCAGGCGGAAACCTCATAGTTGAATTTGCGCGGATCCGGCAACGGTGCGCTTGGAACTTCCTGCGGTGCCAGTTCACTGTACGGATGGCAGCTAGTGAGGAGAAGATAGAATATCCCGCCGAGGGAATAGATGTCGCATCTCTGATCGGACGCCTGTCCGTAAAGTATGAATTCCGGGCTCATGTACCTGTAGTCCCATATGTTGAAGCCGTTGTTCATGAGGCGTGAATTGCAAAGAAGCGACTTGGAAAGTCCGAATTCGAGGATGGAAATGTTGCCGTCCTCGTCGAAGCGGACGTTTGACGGGTTCAAGTTCTGATGTATGAGGTGCTCCTTTTCCCAGGCCTTGCTGAGGGAACAGGCGATCTTTCTCACTATCTTCATGGAATCGGAACTTCTGATAGGCGTCGCCCTCGAGGCAAATCCCGAAAGTGTCTTCGCATTGTGATTGCATTCATAGACGAAAAATATCTTGCCGGGGATCAGGGACCTGTCAAGGAGGGCCGGGAAACCTTCAATGCCGGTCGAGCCGGCCCTCATGATGATATTGAACAACGCTTCCGCGTTCGGGTCGTTCTTGAGGTAGAATTCGCTTGGGATCCTCAGGAGCACTTCCTGTCCCGGCAGTTCGGTCTTGCCGACGGCCTTGTACGAGGTCCAGAGATGTGTTGAAGCGTGTACCCCTGTGATCTTATAGCCGTTGAATATGGAATCCACTGGCAGGGGCGGATCGGGGATGACCTGGGCGTAATCACAGATGGGGCATGACACCAGTTCGCCAACGTACTTGTATTCGGCCTGGATGTCGTTTTTGCAGGCAGAGCACTTGAAATTGTAAAACATGGATATGAACCCCCCTCACTAAATAGAACAACCGCAATGTAGCTTCGGGTAAGGTTTTTTTCAATGCTTCCTACCCCGCTTTTTGCAAAAAGATATTGGTTCTCCGCATCCTGCTGTTGCGATTTTTCACCTGTAGTCGCATCTGAGGCAGCGTCCGGCTTCCCGGCAGGCGGCTTCCTTCGTGATGGTCTTCTCGACCTCGACACTGACGAGACGTTCTTCAGGATTGAGCATCGGGAATTCGACAGGCGGGGTTTCCGCTATTTCCTTCTCGGGATCAAAGTCAACCGCAGGCAGGGTGAACTTCTCCCAGAAATACTCTTTCCGTCCGGGCATGAGCTTCCTGTCAATTGACTTGGCGGCATGCTGGCCGGCGGCGATGGCTTCAATCACTGTCGAGGGTCCGAGGACAAAGTCTCCGCCCGCGAAAACATCGTGGACGGGGGTTGTTCCGGTTTTCTCGTCGGCTTTCAGCGCACCGTCATGGATTGCGGTGATGTCGTCGCCTGTGAGAATTGAACCGGGATCGGGTTTGTGTCCGATGGCGAGAAGTATTGTGTCGACTTCGCGATCCTCGTCGGAACCGTGAATCTCTTCCGGGGCGCGGCGTCCGGTCTTGTCGAATTCGCCGAGACGGTATTTCCTGACTGTGGCCACGAGCCTGTTGTTTTCAGATTTCCTTATGCCCACGATGTTCCCGAGGAATTCCACCTTGACGCCTTCTATTTCGGCTTCGCGGATTTCAAGCGGATTTGTCGGCATTTCCTTGCGTGTGCGCCGGTAGACTATTGAAACATTCTTTGCGCCGAACCTCTGCGCAATCCGGGAACAGTCGATCGCCGCATCGCCGCCGCCGATAACCATGACATCATTCCCTACATTTATTTTTTCGCCCTTGGCTGCGCGTTCAAGGAACTTTGTCCCGGGGAGGACGCCGGGCAGATCAACGCCGCTGACGCGGGGCATGATTTCTTTGCCGGCTCCGACTGAAACGAATACGGCTTCAAAGCCGTCTCTGCGAAGTTCGCCGATGGATTTGTCTTTTCCGACCGTGAAATTGGTTATGATCTTGAGTCCGAGTTTTTCAAGATTGCCTATTTCCTTGGCAAGTGTCTTCCTCGGCAGACGGTAGTCCGGAATGGCATAGCGCATGAGGCCGCCCGCTTCGGGCTGTTTTTCAAAGACGGTCACATCATAGCCGAGCAGCACGAGGTAATATCCGCAGCTCAGGCCGGCGGGGCCGGAACCGAGAACGGCGACTTTCCTGCCGTTTGGTTTTTCCTTTGCGGGATAAAGATCAGTGTAATCTTCAAAAAGGTCGCCGATGTAGCGTTTGACGGCACGTACTGCGATGGAGCCTTCGAGGTCGTCGCGGCGGCATTTTTTTGTGCACCACTGCGGACACACCCTTCCGCATACGGATGGGAACGGATTGTTGCGGAGATGGACGCGGAGCGCATCGTCAAAGCGTCCGTATTTTGTATACCCGAGATATGCGGGGACGTTTACATTCGCGGGACACGCGTTTACGCACGGCGCCCACATCATTGAACCGCAGACTCCCGCCTCGCAGTGTTTTTCATTTATGTGTTCGAGATATTCCTTGCGGAAATAGCGCAGAGTTGAAAGCACGGGGTTGGGAGCGCTTTGACCGAGTCCGCAGAGGGATGTCTTTCCGACCGTGTTTGCGAGCTGTTCAAGACGCTCCAGATCGTTCATTGTGCCGCGGCCTTCGCAGATTTTGTTGAGAAGGTCGAGCATTATTCGTGTGCCGACACGGCACGGCGTGCATTTGCCGCATGATTCTTCGGCGATGAATTCCATGAAATATCTTGCAAGGTCTACGGCGCAGGTGTCTTCGTTCATGACAATGAGACCGCCCGATCCCATGATTGCGCCGAGAGCCGGAAGTGATTCATATGTGACGGGAGTATTGAGGAGTTCCTGCGGGATGCAGCCTCCGGAAGGTCCGCCGATCTGGACGGCCTTGAATTTCTTGTCCTTGGGAATTCCGCCGCCGAGATCATATATGATGCTTCCCATCGGCATTCCCATCGGAACCTCGACAAGGCCGGTATTGTTCACATCGCCTGCGAGTGCGAAAACTTTTGTGCCCTTGCTCTTTTCCGTTCCCAGTTTCGCGTATTCGGCGCCGCCGTTGAATATTATGTAGGGGATGTTTGCGAATGTTTCGACATTGTTGAGGACGGTGGGTTTCTCGAAAAGTCCCTTCTGTGCGGGGAAGGGGGGCTTCGGACGCGGTTCGCCGCGCTTGCCCTCGATTGAGTGCATCAGTGCGGTTTCCTCGCCGCAGACAAATGCGCCGGCGCCCATTCTTATCTCAATGTCAAAGTTGAATTTCGAACTGAAAATATTTTTCCCGAGCAGGCCGAGTTTCCGTGCATCGTTGATTGCGATATTTAGCCTTTCAATTGCGAGGGGATATTCGGCGCGGACGTAAACGTAGCCCTGGTTTGCACCGACGGCAAAACCGCAGAGGGCCATTCCCTCGACTATGCTGTGCGGATCGCCTTCAAGAAGACTGCGGTCCATGAATGCGCCCGGATCTCCTTCGTCGGCATTGCAGACGACATATTTCTGTCTGGAGTTTTCCTTTGCGCACGCCTCCCATTTGAGTCCGGTCGGAAACCCGGCTCCGCCGCGGCCGCGAAGTCCCGACGTCTTGACTTCGGCGACAACCTGTTCACGGGTCATTCCCGTAAGGGCCTTGCCGAGCGATTCATACCCGCCGTTCGCGATATATTCCCTGATGTTCACAGGGTCGATGACTCCGCAGTTGCGGAGGGCTATTTTCTTCTGCAGTTTGAAAAAATCGATTCCGTTAATCGCCTGAATGAGTTCCTGCGTGGCCGGTTTCTTGTAGAAAAGCCTCTCTACGACGCGCCCCTTGAGCAGGTGTTCCTCGACGATGTCCTTTGCGTCGGAAGGTTTGATTTTCTGGTAGAAAACGCCTTCGGGATAGATGATTATGATCGGACCGACTTCGCACATTCCCATGCATCCTGTCGTAATCAGGTCTATTTCATCGGTGAGTCCGTGTTTTGTCAATTCTTTTTCGAAGGCGCTTTTAACGCTTTCAGTGCCGGAAGATATGCAGGCGCCGCCTGCGCATAATAAAACTTGAGCCCTGGCTGCCATTGTTGTTAACCTCTATTCGTATTTTGCTAGAATCCCTGAAATTTTCTTTGGTGTGACGCGACCGTGAACATCATTGTTTATCATGATGACAGGCGCAAGTCCGCAGGCGCCGAAACAGCGCTGGATCGTAATTGAAAAACGCCTGTCCGGAGTGGTTTCCCCGACCTTCACCTTAAGCTCGTTCACAAGAGACTCCATGACTTTTTTCGAGCCTCTCACGTAACATGCTGTACCCATGCAGACATTTATGGTGTGCCGGCCGCGGGGCTGCATTGTGAAGTAATGATAGAATGTCACAACGCCGAGAACCTCGCCTGAGGTCAGCCCGAGCGCCTTTGCGACATGCTCCTGGACTTCAATCGGAAGATAACCGAAAAGCTCCTGGGCCTTATGGAGAACCGGTATCAGTATCTCCTGTCCCTTTTTCTTCTTATGGGAATTTATGAATTTGTCGAGTTCGTCGTAGAGCGGATTCCGGCATTTTTCTCCGCATTCACATTTTGTAGGCATCGTCGGTTTCCTTTCAGGCAAAGACAAGTTCCGTGACAACATTTCCGCCGATGATATGCTGTGTGACTATTTTCCTGGCGGCTTCCCTGTCAACTTTTCCATAGCGTACCGTTTTCTGTCCGTGGACTTCGACATCGACAAGGGGTTCGCGTTCGCAGAATCCCGCGCAGCCGGTGGCGGTGACGGCCACATCTGAAAGCTTGGCGGCTTCGATCGCCTCCATGAACGCCTTCATAGTGTCTCTCGCTCCGGCGGCTATCCCGCATGTCCCCATGCCGATTACAACTTTTACGCGCTGTCCGCCCGAGCGCATCTCCATGCTCTTTTTAACTTCATCTTTTATTTTGCGGAGTTCATCAAGGCTTTTCATAATTCCTCCTGTTTTAAAAGTGTCAGAGCGTAGGGGTGACCGAATTTAAGGAGAAAAAATCTCATGTTTAAAACTTGAAACCTGAACCTTAAAACTTAATTCCGACTCCTGTATTCCGACCGCCCTTACAATTTCCTCTATAAAAATGGAAGCGCTAATCTAATGTCATAATCTTTTTTTGCAAAGGAGCCGTACAGAAATAACTTTTACATTTGCTGGCTGTAATTCCGGATTGATTATCATGGTGTTTGCGAGGAGTCCCGACCTCGTATGGAGTCGGGATAACGAACAAATGATGCGGCCAAAAGAACGCCAGCCCCTCGGGGCGGAATTCCAAGTATTTGTCTTCTTCGTTGCTTCACCCCTTATTTGCCGCGGCGAATAAGGGACTCGCGCCTCGAATCCAAACACCTGTATTCTTCGCCAAAAAATAATAAAAAGGGGGTAAAACTATCTGTAACTTGTGGATTTTCAACTGTCTTGTCGCTTGAGGGAGGAAATCAACAAACAAGAGGCAAGACGTGGCACAGGCATTCCTGTCTGCGGGAAGACACGGGCGGGAACGCCTGTGCTATTTCAAGCTTACTTTGATTTTGCCGAGCCAGTCGCGCATCGGCTGGAAATCCGAGGAAAGCTGCCGAGACAGGAAATTCCTTATCTCGGGGGAGTTCATGTTGATGTCGCCCAGCTCCGCTCTTATTTGAACGGTATTCAGGATTTCCTCGTGTTCGTCTCCGGCTTTCACAATCCAGTCCGTATGCGGCCAGGCGGTCATGCATGTGACGATGAGATCCCCGACATCTCCGACAGGCTTGGAGTCAATATGGCTGAGATCGAAGTCGGCTTCTATTTTCACACCGCATTTTTCCCCTTCGCCGATTTTTACTTTTCCGCCGCACTGCTCGGCGGAATCTTTCAGGAGGGCAAGCCCGAGCCCGACTTTCCTTTCCTTCCGTGTCGTTCTGAACGGATCGGATGGATCCTCCTTCACTCCTTTTGGAAAACCGGGGCCGTCGTCGGCAATCCGGAATGAGAAAAAGGTGTCATGCCAGCTGAATTCAAGAGTCACCGTTTTTGCTCCGGCCTTTACGGAGTTTTCTACGATGTCGAGTATGTGTAATGATAAATCCTTCATAGTTCCAAGTTTTAAGTTTTAAGTTTGGGGGGCGAACTTTGTGCCTGTACCTTTTGTGTCAGGGTGTCATCGTGCTTTCCCTCCGGAAAATCACTGTGTCAATGTGTCGGGAAAAACTTTGACACCATGATACTCTGGCACTATTTCTTCCTCTTTATTATTTCCATCAGGTCTTTTAGGTTATCCGCGGTTTCTGGAATTTCCATGTGAAAATGTCCGACAGATTCGAGAAAATGAGAATCTGAACCGGATATTACCGGATAACCCTCAATTCTCTGTCCTATTTTAAAACCGTCCCGGCTCCACATCGGAGCGGCGATTTCAACAGCGTCAAAACCGGCGTTCGGATCTATGAATCCCAGCTGGCTTATAAGGCTGTATACCCTCTTGTGGATATGCGCGGGGATCACATAGCCGTTTCTTTTCTTGATCTCGGAAACTATCCGGTCACCCGGTAGGGATAATCCGATATTCCTTATGTTTTCATCCATGTCTATGATTTCGTCGCTGAAATCGAAAATAAGCTGATGCCCCGATATTTCGGCGATGTTTTTCCCAGGCGGCAAAGCTGAATCGACAAGTTTCTGGAAGTCTTCGAGTTCATCAGGGTTTTCAAACAGTCCCAGGATGTGCACTTCTTCAAGGGTAGTCACTTCAATTCCGGGAATCACCTTTATTCCGAGTTTTTTCCCGAACTGAATTGATGCGGAGACATTCGCCGAAGCGTTATGGTCTGTGATCGCTATCATGCCGAGGCCGGCCTCTTTTGCTTTTGACAGAATCTGTCCCGGACTCATGATGTTTTCCGCGCATGCGGAAAGAGCGGTATGAATATGAAGGTCGAACCGGGTCATGGCAACCTCAATTGCAATTACAGTCGTCCTTATTGTCTTTCATTTGAATAAATGAAAAATCTAGGGATGGATTATACTTCGCACGTGTGGACTATGAATCAAAGCTTGCCGGAGAGCTTCATGCAAAGCTGCGCGGAATTCTCCTTGCTGCCGAATATTGCAACATCCTGTTCACGGGCTTTGTCAATGGTCTGCTTGTCGGGTTCCGCGCCGTTCACAATAATCACGCATGCAACATCCCTCAGTTGCGCGACTGCGACAATATTCAGGTGGGCGAGGACTGTAAACCAGGCCGAGTCCTCCGGAACATGGGCCATCACATCGCTTAAAAGGTCGCCGCAGTAGGCGGTTCGCACTTCCGTGTCAAGTTTTTTTTCATCAACAGAATATTCTGTTAGAGCCAGCTCGCTGACAATCTGTCTGAGTTTCATAGGCTGCCCCCCCCTTGATAGATGTTTTTTCATGAGTAATTGCAGTAATATAAAGCACGCCATCCCTTTTCTTCCACAGGTTTGTCGCTAATTCGACCATCTTTTTTTCCCTCTGCCCGTACTGGCTCAGTTTTCTCCTGTCAAGGTAACTCGGGATATTATCCCGAGGTTGGCTGCGGGGTGATACCCCATACCTATCAAGCTTAGTAGTCGTATTCATAAATCCGATGACGTTGGCCGAGGTGGTTTCGGATGCCGGGGGCTGTCGGCGGAAAGACGGGCATACCCTAAGCGGTATGTCCCTTTCCGCCGACAGCGTCCGGTG
>JBAYFV010000052.1:0-13925 GCA_041666985.1 Victivallales bacterium | reverse complement strand
GGTCTTGGCCAAGTAGTCCGGGAGCGCGCAGACCTGCTGTTGCCCCATCCCTTCGGGACCGGGTGCTTTCGGCACCGGACGCTGTCGGCGGAAAGGGACATACCGCTTAGGGTATGCCCGTCTCTCCGCCGACAGCCCCCGGCATCCGAAACCACCTCGGCCAACGTCATCGGATTTATGAATACGACTGCTAAGCCTTAAAGGCCGCCCCCTATGGCTTTGTCTGCTCGGATTATTTTAACTCCCTGAAATATTCCGCTCTTATTGGCGGTTTTCTTTACGCGTACCGTTTAAACCATGCTGACCGCTCATTTTATCTCCCTCCGTTTTTCTTGAGTGCTTTTTCATATGTCTTTATTTTGGCGGTAAACTCCCGCTGCAACCAATTCTTGTTTAACGCGTAATAATATGCTGTCTCCGGCAAACCAGCTTTTTCCGCCGCCCGCCTTGATTGTTCCAGCCTTGCCACCGCCTTTTGCAGGGATTTCAATCCCTGCCGCAACGCGGCATGAGAAGCGGTTTCTATATATTTTGCGATGTTGTTCACGCCATCCTGCTGACTCGCCATCACCCTCAGATCGGATGTCTCAAAATGCGCACGTCCGGCTTCCCGGAGCCCAAGAGTTTTGACTCTTCCCGAACGGCAGCCGATTTTTTTCATCAGTTCCAGCCCAGCCTTGTCGAGGTCTACAGATGCATTTGCATACGCCCGTGCCATTTTCGCGCCAAATGGATGCGCGGTTTCCGGAAGCCAGCGATAATCAAAATAAATGTCATTGGAGTGATCGCAGAGGCGCATCGCCGAGGCGAATACGCGCCGCCGCCGCTGCAAGTACGTCTTCCACGCTGCGGATGCTCCCGGATTATTTGGGGCAAGCTCACCGGCGATCCGAGCGACGAAACCGTCAGCGGTCAGTTTGGCATTCCAATGGCCCCGTGAAAAAACCAGCATGTTGAATTCCGGTGCAATGACCGGTCCGCCGACCTGCAACGACAGATGTGTTTGGATTCCCGCTTTCTCGTATGCCGCCATGTCTCCGAGTATCACATCTGGGATGAACGGATAAAGCCCTCGGAAGAGAATCTGGTCGAAGTAATATTCAAAAGTATGGGCGTCGTCGATCCCTGCGAACTTCGCCATCCATTCCTGCAAAGCTTTGAAGTAGAAGCGATTCTTGGCGCATGCCGGGTCGTTGATGGCATGGGCATAGCAGCGTTCACGGGGTGCATAGAGGAGGAAACCCTCCTTCGGAGCAGGCACCAGTTTGCCGGGATACATGGTGTCGTGATATGCAATCACCGGCACACGGATCGGCAGTTTTTCCTCTGCGATCACTTCGGCAAAATGGCGCATGGAGATCATGCTCTGGTCGGTCGGAGTATAGGAACGGCAGAGCGGGCACATACACCAGCCGCCAGCCGGCAAATCATCGGCCCAGTTATGAACCGCGTAAATCCCCTTGAGACTTTTCACTTTCTTCCGGTAGTTTTCCTGGACGATCCGCTTGGAGTCGGGATGATTGCAACAGAAATTGGAATCACTCGTCCGTTTGCCGCTGAAATCTTCCGGCTGGAACATCCGGAACAACTCTGGTCGGGTTTCAAAAAGCTTACGCGGCAGCAGTTCCGACATGCCATGCAAACCGATTTCCAGTCGGATTCCGGTCTCCGTGGCAATAAACGCGTCACCTTCATTCTGGGAAGTGGCATTGAATTTTAGCTTGGCAAAGAAACGAAACCACTCCTCTACCGTAAACGGCGCTGTGGTGCTGCCGCCGAAAACTCCGCGGTGCGGAAACCGGGGATTGAGTTTGACGCTTTCCTGAACAAGCGCCGGACACAGCCCCTTAAGATCAGGGATCCATTCGCCCGCTTCGCCCGGCATCAGGAACAGGAATCCCAGACGCTCGGCCAATTCATAAACACCGTTGAGAATCCCCTTTGGCTCAAGCGCGGCAATCGCCACTCCTCCGGCACTGATTTTCAGGGAGAACCCGTCATGCTTCAAACCAACCGGCGAAGCTGCCGGCGGCGGCGCCGCGGTTGAACTGAGCAACAGCCAGTTGCCGGTCTTCGGCCCGGTGGCGGCTTGGATTTGGGTATGAAGGCCGATCCGTTCCAGCAACCGCCGCAGTTCCGCAACAGCGTACTGGTAGCATCGGTTATCTTGAGACTCAGACTTCAGAATAAACATATTCTGCGGAAATTGATACTGCGTCATAAATCATTTCTCCTTTTTTCAGCGGCATCTGTTTTTCCCTGTTCCGGCACGGCAGCGACAATAATACCCACCTGCGGCTTGCCATCCTTGACGATTGCCAGGTCATTTCGGATTCGCGCGGTATTCCGGGAATTCCGCCTGGTATTTGGACAGGACTTCCTCCGGCGGCAACGACCGATCGTAAAGCTGGATATGCCTGAGCGTTCCAAGGAAAGTCTTCCACGCTGGATTTTTCGGTTCGCCACCAAAGCGAAGGACGGCATCTGGGCCGGGGAAGGGTAATTCGTTTGATTTAAACGAAATGCGCGAGCGACCGTTTTCGTACACCACAACATTGTCGCCATCATTGACCAATGTGAGCATGTGCCATATCCTTGGAGTCAATTCCACTCCAGTCGGACCTCTGCCGACGACTTTTCCGCCGCTGTCTTTCCAATTTATAAGGATCTTTTGATAAGGTACGGCTACGAACAGAACCCGGAACGACTCCAAGGAGAGAATCGGCATTCCTCCAGCATGGTTCGCTTTAGGATACATCAGCCAGAATGAGAGCGTATATTTCTCCGGGAGTCGCCCTTTCAAAGATGCGGCCTCGACATATTGGTCGCCGTCGGTGAACTCCACGCCGTTATTGACGCGGTTGACGGTTCCGACAATAATCCCGTCATTACCGTGGCTGGAGCGATCCCTGGCAATCCTGCCCGTCCCGGAAAAATCCCAGTCCATAATCGGTTTTTTGGACGGCGCCGCCGCTGATTGCACCACCGGCGCCTTGTCAAAATAAATAAACACCCCAGTCTTACCAGACTCGAAATCACCGCCGGTGGCGACCCAGACGGGACTATCCTCGCCGGTCGCGTGATTTCTCCGGCAGTTCATGAACAGGGCGCCATTCTTGTCAAGCCGTTCCACCGGTATTGGCAGGGCCAGAAGCGTCTCCCGGTGATTGTCCACCGCTTTCGTCAAGGCACTGGCTCCGTGTTCGCGCCACTCCTGCGGAATACCGCCGTACTTAACAGTCCTTCCTGTGATTTTTCCGGAACTGTCTATGAACAGATTGTACGAAGTGTCGGACTGCCTGTCGGGCAGGAGGATTTCCCACGTGTCGCCGGGACTCGGTTTCCCGCCGGGGGCGTCTTCGGCGAGAGCGAGGTAAAGCCACTTGCCGTCATGGGCCATCTTCCCGCTTATCTTGCGCAGGCTGATGTCGCCGTCGTCCTTCAGCCCGCCGTTAAAACCGTCGAATTCCTGGGTGTCGCGCCAGTCAACCTTCTTCAAGTCTCCGTTTGGCGCTTCGCCCAGCACGAAAGGGCAGCAAACCCCGAATGATGTCGTCGTTTTGGATGTCCTGCTTTTCAGATACTTGGCGAGACCTTCCTTCATATAGTCCCAAGTGCCTTTCCGGAATAATGCGAGCCTCTGCCTGACGACACCAGTGTCGGCTAATTTATCGGCCTCGGCAAGCAGTCCGCCCCATTTCTCCATCCGCTCCGACGTCCCCAGGCATCCCCAGTTCAGCGCCGGACCACCAACCCGTTCTTTGGGACGCAATAACGGGTCGCAGTAGATTTTTTCCATTTCCAGATACATTTGCCTCATGGGTTCGGCGGCCTTGCCGTACATCCGCATAAAGTATTCCTCCAGAAGTGTGTCGATATCAAGCGACGGATCGTTCATCAGCCTGAACGTGACATAGGCCTCCACTTCCTGTCCATACCCGCAGTGGAACATTCCATAGATGCCGTAATTCTGGAAGAGCTTCATCTGTTTGGCGATAGTATGCGCGAAAAAAGCTGGAAAGCAGTTGAACCCCCCATTCCTGGCTCCTTCAAGCGGATAACAATAGTAGAGCCAAAGGCCAAGTTGCCTTCCAGATATCTTCTTCTCCTTTGCCCACTCCGCAAGGCCTGCCAGTCCACTTTCATATTCAAAAGTGCCATAAGGCATCCGGTTGGCCCCAAAACAGTATTGGACATTTATATTGGGTTCTAGCTCAAAAGACGGGAGTTTTGAATGAGTGGAATAGGCCAGGGTTATGAGGCTGGCGTCGGGATGGGTTTTCTTCAGCTCCTTAGACACATTGTTGACGAAGGTGAACCAGTAGTCACTATCACCTGTACGCTCTTTCGCTTTTAAAAACTTGGCGCAGTTGTCACATTTGCAGTATCCGGTGCAGTCCATGGGCTCCAACGGGAAGGGGTTGGGAAGTTTTGGACACCAGGATATGGATAATTCCTGTCCGGACTTTTTGCCGTCATAATAGTCGGCGGCATCCTTTGCCACCTGTTTAATCAGTGCCTGATTAGTATAGCAGAGATTGGGAGGCTGGGCTTTCGGATCGTATCCCTGGGCGAAATATTCCGGACGGCTTCCTTCGAACACTCCCGGCCTCTTGGGATTTTGCTCCCAGAAACGGTCATAATAACCGTAGAACGAATGGTTGCAGTCAATGCGCTCTCCGCCGCAACGGCTTCTAAGAAGATAGAGGTGTGCCAGGTTTCCCCTTGCATTGGTGTATTGCCTGTCATCCGTATATTTCCCGCGGAGTCCGGAATAGGCCATGGAATCCCATTCCTTGTATTCTGGAGCATCCGATTTCCAAAGGGCGACATACTGGTTGTAGCTGTCATGGGAATTAGGCCGGGCGGAATAACAGGCGTTACGATAGATGAAAGCCGGTGTGCGGCGCAGCTCGCCGCAGGGAACGGAGAGGTTTTCCGTATCGGGAATGAAGGTTCCGGATTCGGTCTGGTTGAACCAGCGAACTCCGCAGGAGCGTTCAAGAAAATCATAGACCGCATAGAGCGAACCGTTCGAGACCCACAGGTCGGGAATCCCCGTCATCTTCAACGGGTCATCCATGTTGTAGGTGAATGCGCCCTTGTCGTCGGAGTCCTTTCCGGCGAGGACGATCCTGCCGGGCTTTACGGACACAACGTATTCCTGCGACTTGAAGCTTTCGGAGCTGAAGCCCTCGACGGCCTTAAGCGCCGGACTATCCCCTACATATATGAGGAAGCCCTGCGTCTGCGGCTCCGGCGCGGTCACAATCGGAATATCCGCCCCGGTCATTCTCTTTATGTGCCATTGCAGTTCGCAGGCGCCGAAGCGTGCCGACCTTGCCCCATTTGGATCGACGACGATGGAACAATTCGGCTTCCCGTCCTTCATCAGGGCAAAGGATGAACTTTCCTCCGCCATAAGACTATAGCCCATTACCGCAGCGTATCCAGCCAAGACCGTTCCTGCAAGCCTCATGAACCATTTCCCTTTCACGTCCATCTTCCGCCCCTTTCAAAGTTCGTTTAATTGATCACATCCGGATTATCAAGGACGGAACCATGCTGATTTCATTTCTCCACAGTCACCGGAAGCGGCATGCGGCGCCACCCGGACACCCTCCGAATGGCCGTCGCAGAATATCACGTTCTGACTCTTTCCGTTGCCATGAACACCCCAGGTGTGTTTCCAGGAACTCGCATAGTCATTGCCCCAGCTATAATAATAAGTTGAATTGTCTAACATATTATAGGCGTCCTTTAACAACAAGATACCGGGTTTGACCATGCTGCGTTTGTTGCCGTAGACACACAGGAAGCCGTTAGAAGCGTAGGTAGTCCATCCCAGAGAGCCGCCAGCCGATGTGTTCGCCAGGTTGGACGGACAAAAATATACACCCTGCTTTGTCCCATAGCCGGCGTGTGGCACGTAGACCGACGAGCCTAATGGTTGAGAAGCCGCATCCGTCCCTGCCAATAATAAATACCATACGCCGGGAGTCGTTTTATAATATGGAAAATAGTCGTTGTAATCTCCGCAATAATTGTCTTCACCAAGCCACAGTTGCCGCAAGTTTCCTATGCACACTATTGACTTGGCCGTGTCCTTTGCGTTCTTGAGCGCCGGCAGCAGCATCGCCGCCAGAATTGCGATGATCGCAATCACCACCAGGAGCTCAATAAGCGTAAAACGATTGATGATTTTCAATTTCCAATTTTCATTCCACATTTGAACCTCCCGTGATTGATTATGTAAGACATCTCCCAAAATTGACTCAGCTCATGTTCTCCATCAACTCCGGCTCCAATAGGATCTTTTTCGGAGGGCTGTCCGGAAATTCAATTCTCCGGCTCAACATTTCGACGGCCTTTTTGCCCACAAGATCGGCATGCGTATCAACGTAGGCCGGCAGAGGAGTTAATTTCGACAGTTCCATGAGTTCCTTGTCGCAGGTGACAATCTCGATGTCTTTTCCAGGAATTACGCCCCGGCTGTTGAGAAAGGAACAAATGCTGCCGGCCATCCAGGCGGCTGGGATGAAAAGACCTGTCGGCACAGGTTTTTCATTGAGCATTTTTGCGAGTTGCCCGGCTATCGCATCTATTTTCAGACCATTAACGATGTTGGGAATTCCCGGTATAATCATACTGGCATGACCTCCCGCCTTTGCGAGAGTCTCGCAGAAAGCTGTGCCGCGATCGAGAAGGAGCTGCCGGTCATTGCTGCATACAAAAGCACATTCACTGTGACCTTTACGGCGCATATGTTCAGCGGCAAGACGGCCAATGGAATAATTATTGAAAGTCACATGATCCCGGTTGTCATTGTCATCTGCCGCCCCCATTACACGGACAGCGGGAAAGTCATCGAGGGTCTTATCGAGCCTTGGATTTAGATCTCCGAGGAGTATGACTCCGTCGGATTCGTTCTTCATGTTTTTCAAGCTCAGGAGTTCGGTTTCAGGATCAATGTTCTTGAAAACCATTGTCAGTTTCTTTTCATTCAGAGCCTCTTCAACTCCATGAATAAGATCATCGTAAACAGTCAGCCTTCCCTGATTCCTGCCGTCTTTTCTAGACAGGAATACAAGGGCGACGCGGTATGTTCTCCTGACAAATGTCCCCTTGTTCGGTATCCGGTAGAGCAGATTCTCGTCAACCAGCATGTTCACAGCCTTGTTGACAGTCATGAAATTCACATCGAAATCACGCGCCAGCTGTTGAACTCCGGGCAGCATGCCGACATAATCCCCGCGACGGATTTTCAACCGTAAAGCATTTAATACTTTCGGGTATTTCTTTACTATCTTGGAATTTTTAGGCATGTCTATGTTAACCATTACGCAATCACCTTTACCCCCTGCAAATACCGCTTATGGCCATCTTACGCTTATAATTATAACCAATATCGCAGCAAAAGTCAAGAACTGGAACAATTATTTCCAATATTTGTTTCAGCCGGAGTAATGCCTCTTTTCTTTTAGTCTCTTAACAGTTAAATCTTGTGTTTTCAGCACAAGGCCTTCCCGTATCCATCCTAATATCGTTTACGTTACAGTGCCAAAGCGTCATCATGATTTTCCTTCTGGAAAGCACTGGCCATTCGGGTCTGGCACCATATTTTTTTTGTCACCTGCCGTATAAGGGGGCAAGAACAATACCGTCGCCGCATTTCACCCGGATAGGCCGCTCGGTTTGAACGGTTGCACCATGCGCGGGATCGTAATCGACTGTGACCTTGCCAGCATACGGACTTAACAGCGAATACCGCACTGCCACCTTGGGATCCCAGCACGGTAGGATGACCAGCATATCCGGGTAATCCTGGAGCAACATCTCCAGCACGGGGATAACTCCGGTGCCCAAGCCTTGCATTGACGGGCTCTGGTGGGATTCATCCTCCTGCGCCAGACCACAAGGATAGGTAAATGTCGCGTCGAAATGAAAGGGCCACCAGCGTTCGACATCCGCGCGCAGTCCCAGGCAGGCGGCAAAGACAGGATCCAACGCCCAGCCTGTCGTGATATGCTGATTGAACCGTGCGATATACGAGCGGTGCGCCGCATCGCGCTCGCGGTCGTCACGAAGCACCAGCTTGCCGGGCCAGATGGAATAAAGTTCGGGGTGTTGTCGGTTGATCGGTCGAGGCGGGTCGATTTTATCCAGCCGGGCAGCCGGTGCCAGAAGGTCGCTTGACTTCAGAATGGGCTTCTCGGCGCCATTCTCGTAGCAGATGCTGCCGCGAGGCAGATCCGGCAGATCCCTTCGCATCCGACTCCACAGGGCAAGGGTTGTTTTGTCCCAGCTGCGGGATTCGCCCAGTGCCAACAGCCGCGGGAGAAGGCCTTTCATTGCTGTGATAAGTTCGGCAGAATCCGTTACTCCGCTGAATGTCTCACCGGCCGCGCTGGGAGTAAAATCAATACGCCCGTTGCGGCGGTTGGGGTAGTGTGCATGAAAAAATGCCAGCACCTCGGAGGCGTATGTAAATAATCCCTCGTCAATGAGCTTCGTGTCTTTGCTCAGTGCCGCATAGTCGCAGAACAGCATCAGCATCCAGAGATTGCCCTGCCAGCTGTAGCGCATCCATGGACTCCCCGCCTCGGTCCAGTTGACTCCGGGCATAAATGTGCCCCATATGTTGTGCTCATACGGTGCGACTGTGCCGGCATGCCCAAAACGATGGCATCCATGGATCTTCATGAGTGGCAACGCATGGACATAGAATTCCAGACGGCTGGCTAAAGCGGATAGGTCGCCCGTCCGCATAGCCCCGTACAGCATTTGATAGGTCTCGATGGAGGTGATGTCAAAAGGGTTACACGGCAGTCCGGGGCGGAACAATTCGTTAATCCAGCGAACCGGTGTCTCGCGCCGCCGATCAGCCGAGCATGTGAGGTAATAGCGGTACAGGTCGAAAGCGGCCTGAAGGCGAAGGTTCGTCCCGTCGTCACCAGGCAACTCAAGTCGGCTACGCCCCCAGAAGTCACGCCACCAAGTTTCGTGCGACACGATGAAATCGTCTCCCATCGCCCGCGCCCGTGTCAACCGTGAAAGCACATCGCTACGCCAGGCATCGAATCCAGAGATGTTGGAGCCGGCAGCAATCCACAATGTGACATGCCTACCTCTTCCGGAAATATTCCCCGATCTCCACTGCGCTTTCCCGTCCGGGACATCCATGGCAATCGCCGTCCCGAAACAGCGGCCGAGCAGGAAGTCTGGCGACGGATCCGTCGGGGGTACGCCGCATTTCTCGTTGAGAGCCCGATAGACGCTGGAGCTGTTGACATGCCAGCTCAGCCAGGTGTCTCCCTCGGCTCTTTCCTCGAAGGCGTAATCCTTTAATAGTTGCAGTTGGAGCTCTTGCTTCATCTGTCGCAAGTCCACAATGTCAATACGAATGACATCCAGCTCCTTATGAGCGCGGATCTCCAGGCGAACATCTCCTTCCTTGCTTTCGATGGTGATGACGGATCGGCGCAAATCATGTTCCATGCGTTCAACGGTATTACCACCCCAGTCCAGTCGGAATCTGCCAAGGCTGAGGAGATTGCACCTTTCGCCAAAGGCGGCGGAATGGTTGAGCTGGCCGGAGATCTCACGCCCGGCAGCGATTGTAAGTCCGCTCACTCCTGTGCCTGTAGCCATGAACTCCCAAGGATGGACGCACTGGCCATCAAAGACAATACGTCCGTCCGGTGTGTAACGCCCATAGACGGCACATGGCCTGTTACTGTTAACAAATGGGCCAAAGGGAATCGCGGGATTTGGTTTAGATAGAGCCAGGAAAGACGACAAACCGGCAGGCCGTACTGCCTTCGTCGAGGCATTTCGCCCCGGGATACTTGCCGGGAGGGCATCTTTCTTCAGGAATACATCCGTCAAATTCCGCCATTTCATCAACAGGACAAGCATATCATCCGGGTCGGCATCTGCGCACGACTGCAAAGCCGTCAGCTGCGCAAGGACTTCCTTCATAGGCTTGTTCGTCACCGCCAATGCAGGATTATCCAGTGCTGCCTTCAACACCCCTTCTCCGGCGGCCTTGATTCCCGTAGCGCATTGCTCCCTGAGATATTGATGGAAAGGCGTATTCAAGCGCTCTTCATCTGTTTTGACCTGATTGCCGCCAGGAACATCACCACTGAAAACAAACCGTCCGAACCGATCCAGATCATTAAATCCCTTTTGCAATGACGCCCAACAATTCGCGCGTTCAGCAGCCGAACCGGTCGTAGTATTCCGGGCGATATTTACCGGCCACTTCTCGCCGGCTTTCGGAGTTCTCCCCAAAACGACAAATGGGATACGGATTTCCAAAAACCATCCTTTTTCCAGTTTCCCTGACCTGACGTCCCACTTCCTTTGCGACACCCCTCTGCCACCGGTTCCGGCCCAGCGTGCTCCGACACTATTGGCGATAAACTGAAATTCGGGGACTCCAGGAAATAAAATTTCCACGGAGTCTTCATTCCACGGCAAGTCACCATCCGCACTGACGGCCTTCATCCTGTCCGCCAGCGGTTCATAGCACTTGACGTGAATATACAGGTTGTCGTCCGTCCATGCGGCGCGAAAGAAAGTCCTTTTTTCAATGGCATAGTCCTTTCCACCATGGATAAAAAAGCCGCCAGCCGTCGGCAATGCCGACCACCCCGCATCGTCATCCTCGCCATTAAGGACGGGGGGCATGGCGACGTGATAACACGGATACTCCGGGGAATCCGCAGCGGACAATAAAATGGCAAGATGGAATATTACGGTTATCACCAGCAGAGACTTGTAATCGTTTAGTACCTTAAAGTTGCTTTTGAAAAACTTGAACATATGTACCAATAGTTTGGTGTTTAAAAGTTGACTTTTTGAAATATTTCTCATTTTTTTCATACTCCTTTGTTTTTGACTCAAGTTCTGATGTTTTTGTTGCCATAGCGCTCCTTTTGATTCAGGATCAATGTTCTTGAAAACCTAGGCATGTCTATGTTAACCATTACGCAATCACCTTTACCCTCTGCAAATACCGCTTATGGCCATCTTACGCTTATGATTATAACCAATATCGTAGCAGAAGTCAAGAAGTGAAACAATTATTTTCAATATTTGTTTCAGGCGGAGTAATGCCTCTTTTCTTTTAGTTTCTTAACAGTTAAATCTTGTGTTTTCAGCACAAGGCTTTTCCGTATCCATCTAATATCGTTTATGTTACAGTGTCAAAGCTTCATCGTGATTTTCCTTCCGGAAACCACTGTGTCAGAACGTCAGAGAAAAACTTTGACACGCTGATACTTTGATTCTGGCTACGCCGGATTGGGAAATCTCTAAAACAAGAAGCCCCGGCGGGCACACGCGTCAAATCAATGCCTGTTTCCTCTTGGATGAAAAGGACTTAACTTCCTTTACTCTTTTGAGGATGAATTGACTCCTGTCTTCAATGAACCACTCCATCTCCTCGCTTTTTTTAATGCTTACGGCATCAGCGAAAACTGCCGGAAACTTGACGTAAAAAGATATGCTGTTTGCCCGTTCCACTTGCTGAATCCTCACTTTACATCCCATCATCAGCTCCTTTTATGTTGATATTGTTAATAGTATGAGCCAATTTCAAAAGACATCAGGAGTCAGAATAATTCCAGCCAGCAAATGTCAAAGTTATTTCCTTACGGCTCCTAAGACCCTTGGAAAGAGAATTGTCAAACTTGAAGAAAAATCTTTACAGTCACGCCTTGTTACGTGATCATAGGTGTGACCCCAAAGCCGCTAAGTATTGGCTAAGAGTATTGTACCCCGTCCCTGGTTGACCCCACCCCTGGTCGCCACCCGGAATATATAAAATATGTTAACAGGATTAAGGATTAGCTTCCTGAATGATGTAAAAATCCTGTTTGGAACTATATTTGCAGTCTTGAAAGGGTAAAATTTTCCAAAAAATTTATTAACCGTATTTAAGGAATTGGAATTGGGTTATGAAATCAAGTTATAAACCACCATTTAGCATTAGCCCAAAGTCGATCAATCTGATTGCCGATATTTCTGCTCAAATTGAACGCTATGCCATTCGGATGGAGCAGGAAGATGGTCTGCTATTACGAAAAATCAACCGGATAAAAACCATTCAGGGCTCTTTGGCAATTGAAGGTAACACCCTATCCGAAAATTTGATTACCGATATTATCGAAGGTAAACCGGTGGTAGCACCCTTGCGGGAAATCCAGGAAGTAAAAAACGCTATCAAAGCCTACGATGCCTTCTCGTCTTTAAATCCTTTTAGAGTTGATGATTTATTGAAGGCCCACGGTTTAATGATGGAATCGTTGGTAGATGATGCTGGTCATTTCCGCAGGAGTGGGGTTGGTGTTTTTTCCGGCTCTAAGGCTATTCATGTTGCTCCGCCTGCCGGTAATGTTCCACATCTAATGAATGATTTGTTCGATTGGTTAAAAAAATCAGACGATCATCTGTTAATCAAAAGTTGTGTTTTTCATTACGAATTTGAATTCATACATCCATTTATTGATGGCAACGGGCGATTGGGCAGACTCTGGCAGTCACTGATATTGAGTAAATTGCACTCCCTGTTTGAGCATTTGCCGGTCGAAAACATCGTCTTTAAAAATCAGCAACAATATTACGATGCCATAAGCCAAAGTACAAAAGCAACCGATTGTCGCCCGTTTATTGAATTTATGCTTGAAGAGATTCTTACGACACTGAAAAAACGACAAGGTGAGCCGTTGAAGCTAGAAAGTAATGACACTGTAAATGACACTGTAAATGACACTGTAAAATTGATTAAAGCGAATCAGAGAATTACGATTGATGAACTTGCATTAAAATTGAATAAATCGCGCAGAACAATAACTCGGATTATCAAGAAGTTGCAGGAAGATGGGATTATTTCCAGAATCGGTTCCGATAAGACGGGACATTGGGAAATAAAAAATGGGTGAAGGATAAATTTTACACAAAATGAATAACAGTGGACACGGGGTACAATACTCCCACCTTTGACTTCAAGGCATGACTCCAGGATACTCAATCTCAACGCTCTGCTCATACGCCCCCTTTTTTTATCAGGGGACTAAATCATAATCTTTTTCTTTGTCAAAGGTGGGAGTATTGTACCCCGTCCGTCATCATAGAATCGGCCAAAGACCGAGCCGCCCTTTATTTCCACCGTTCATTATTTCATTTTCGTAATTTTGAAATTATCTCTGTTGGAAGAACGGTTCGGCGGTATTGAATGGGAATGCAGGCAAACCTTCTTTATTGCATAAATTTGGAATGGCAAGACAATCCCAGGCATAGCGCACATATACCGGATTTTTTACTGGCGAAGCGTTGATTACTATCGTATCATCCTGTATAACCGCCTTGGCTTTCACGAATTTTTTATCTGCGTCCGCAACTTCAATCCAATTTGGCACTTGTCCATTTTTAGTTGTCAGACCGATACCAGTATTGTCAAATGCAATCACAATTTTTTCGCCATCTATTTTTACCCACTTGTAAGTTGGTCCAGAAGCAACAACGTCTTTCATTCCATAGGTATCCCGCAACGCCAGCAAAGCGAGACGCAGGCCGACATCTCGCTTGTTTTTCGGGTGATATTCATTGCTGTCGCCAATCTCCACGGCTGAAATCAATCCGGTATTGGAGGTTTTACGCGCCGCTTTATACTGTTGCATCCAGAAATCCGGCAGTGGGGACGGGGAGTCCTTGCCATCCTTGCACGGTGCCAGCTGGACGATATAGAACGGGAAATCACCTTCATCCCAGAGTTTTCGCCAGCCTTCAATCAGAATCTGCTGTTTCAAGGCATATTGCTTGTCGGCTATGTTGGTTTCACCTTGATACCAGATCACTCCTTTAATCCCAAACGGAACAACTGGAACAATCCGGGAATTATAGAGAAATGCCGGTTT
>JBAYFV010000051.1:0-14177 GCA_041666985.1 Victivallales bacterium | reverse complement strand
CCGCGCGTGACTGTCCCGGGCGAGGACGACCACCTTGTCCACAAGGGCGGAAATCTTTTCCGCCGGAAGAAATTTCGAATACTTCCGGAGAAGGCTCTTGCAGGGGACCTTCACTTCATCCATTGCAATGGCGCCTATGAATCTCTGCAGCACGGGGCTTTCCGCAATCCTCCTGCTCAGGCCGATGAAGCTTTCATCGAGATAACGCCTCAATATGTTGCATCTCACGGCCCTCACCGCGTATTCCGCAAGCCTCTTCCTCTTAGACGATCAGCATGCAAGTCCTTTTCTTTTAAATAATTACACTTTTATGGACAAGCTCTACTTAGTCTTTCGTCCAGCAAGGACACCCTTGCCTCCGGCTAACTGTTCCCCCCTCTTGGGCCAGTAAGGGACTTTCACCCTCAAGTCCGTGCGTCCTGCCGGGCACACAAATAAAAAACCCCGGTTTTAAGGCCGGGGTTTTAAATTTTTCACAGTATAAAATTAAATACTGTTGGTCATTCTGGGGCGGCGTTCCGCGCGGCGTCTTTTCTCGCTGGGTTTTTCGAAATGACGACGGTTGCGGATTTCTTTGAGTACACCCTCCTTGTCAAGCTTCTTTTTGAGTCTGCGAAGCGCGCGGTCAATCTGTTCTCCTTTTTTCATCCGTACTTCTATCATTTGTTTCTTCACCCCCTTTGAGATGCTATGTGTCTTTTTATTTCCTTAAATCTTCATATGTAAATTCTTCCCTCTGAGGGAAAAATTTATTCGTAAACAAAACCTGATTCATCTATAAGCATTGATTTGAGCTTTGTTAAGGCCTGGTTCTGGATCTGTCTGACACGTTCCCTTGTCCTGCCAATCTCCTGACTGACTTCTTCAAGGGTCCTAGGCTTGTTCCCGTCCAGGCCGAACCTCATTTTCAAGATCATTTTCTCTCTTTCATCAAGACTCTCCATGAGATTGGTCAAACGGCTGACCGATTCAAGATCGCCAAGGATTCTGTCAGGAATCGAGGCGTGCCTGTCCGGAATGATATCCTGGAACTCACCGTCTTCACCCTGCTGGATCGGATCATGAAGGGAGAAAGTCCTGAGATCCGCGAGCCTGAGACCTGCAACAGTCCTTTCGCTGAATTCAAGGAATCCTGCGATTTCGGCATCTGTTGGTTCACGTCCGAGTTTTTCAGTGAGCTTGAGACGCGCTGACTTGATTTTATTGATTTTACCGGCCGACTGAACAGGTATGCGGATTGTTTTACTCTGGTTTGCAAGGGCGCGGCGCATCGACTGCTTGATCCACCATGCGGCATATGAACTGAACTTTGCGCCTTTCGCGGGATCAAATTTCTCGACAGCCCTCATCAGTCCTATATTCCCTTCGGAAATAAGGTCGAGGAGCGGGAGTCCAAGACCTTTGAAATCATGTGCTATTTTAACAACAAGACGGAGATTTGCCTTGATGAGCGTGGCACGAGCCTCTTCCTTGAGTTTCGGGTCATTTCCATGGATCTTCGCCGCAAGCTCGACTTCCTCGTCTTTTGTCACAAGGGATATCTGCCCGATATCCTGCATATACACTTTCATCGTGTCATTTTTTGAAAGAGAGGAGGTGTCGTCCGGACTGATCTCCCTTTTGGGTCTTGGTGCAGCATTTTCACCGTCAGTGCCGGTCTTCCTGGGCCTTCCCACTTTTCTTTTCCCTGGAATTTCCGAAGCGGTTTTCGGCGGTTCCTTGACGGATTTGACGGCTACCTTGGCCTGGACTCCGGCTGCCTCTTTCACCTTCACGTCTTCAGCAACCTTGAACTCTTTTTTTGCAGACGTTTTTCCAGCCTTTACAGTTTTCCGGGGAGTGACAGCTTTTTTATCAACTTTTTTAACAGCGGCAACAGCCTTGAGCTCTTTTTTTGCAGATGGTTTTTCAGCTTTTGCAGTTTTCCGGGAAGCGGCAGCTTTTTTAACAGCAGCGTTTTTTGCAGCAACAGGTTTCTTAATGTCTTTCTTTGCAGGCGCTTTTACTGTTTTTTTCACGGTCGCAACCTTGACCGGTTTCTTTTTCACCAATGTTTTTTTCAAGTTGACGACCTTGTTTTTTTTCACAGGTTGCTTTTTAACCTTGGCCGTTTTTACAGCTTTCGATGAAGGTTTGACTTTATTCACCTTCTTGACTGCGCTCTTGTTTACGGACGGTTTTAACAAATTTTTAATCTTTTTTTCGCTTTTCTTGGCTTTCATAATACCTGCAAATTATTTTAATCTGATGTGAAATGCAAACTCAAGCTTATGGAACTATATTTTGTCAAAAGGGGTTTAATATACATTAACTGTCTAAAATGTCAAAATTAATCAAAAATTCCCGCTGGAAAGGCGTTTTTAAGAACTGGATTTCCGAAAACATTCCGGGAAACGGGATTTTCCTGAATGTGGATACGGAAACGATCTTCCCCGTCATCCTGCGTTCAATCGTGAATACCGGTCGGCCGACAATCATCATAACTCCAAGCCTGGCTATTGCGGAAAACATATCGGCGGGACTCCCCCTCTGGGGCGAACTCTCCGGGAAAACAATTTCTCCGATACTGATTCCTGAAACCGAGGAAGGAACCAGTTTCATCCCGGAAAACGAGTTTCAGAGGATAAAGGCCCTTTATCTTGCGGCTTCGGGGCAGGGGGACTGTTTTATCACAAGCGCCACCTCTTTCACCTGTTCCGTCCCTCCGGCGGATTCTCTTCTCGGCAGCACCCTGAAAATCAGGATCGGTGCAAGCATCAGCCTGAAACTCCTTCTTGAAAATCTCGTCAAAATGGATTACGACGATGAAATAGAAGTCAATGTCCCGGGCGAATTTTCCCGGCGCGGCGGAATAATAGATATATTTTCACCCGGTTCCGAATCCCCGGCAAGAATCGAATTCTGGGGCGATGAAATAACTTCGATCAGACTGTTTTCAGCCGAAACACAGCTTTCACTCAGGAATGTTGCTGAATATACCGTAATCCCGAGGAACGCCTTCGTTCTCGAAAAAACCGGATTCAACATAACCGATTATTTCAAGGGTGAAGCGCCCACCCTGATAATTGTCCATCCCGAAGAATGCCTGACCCACATTGAAAGATTCGGTTCGGAATCTTCCTCTTCAATCTGGGAGAAAACTGTCGGAGGATTTGAAAATTCAGGAATCATACGGCTTCTTGATGCGGTGGAATCTTCAAAATCCACGGAGGGAACCGACTGCGGATGTACGCCTCCAATCCTGGAAATCCGTAAGACAATTTCAGGGGAGACTGATGCCGCCTACTCGAACATCATGAGAAAATTGACTGTCGGACAGGTGGAATCATGGATCAGCGGCGGGTTTGAAGTCGCCCTTCTCGGAACAGGGGAACACACCATTGAACGGATATTGTCATGGTGTTCTGAAAACGGGATTGATCCCGGAAATGTGGAAATTGACAGTTCCTTCATAAGTTCGGGGTTCATTCTCAACGATCAGAAACTCGCCGTGCTGACCGAAAAAGAGCTTTTCTTCATACCTCATGCGAGGACTCCGTCATACACATACACAAAGAAAATAAAAGACTCCCTCAGAAGCGTCGAGATTGCGAATTTCGCAGACATGGAGGAGGGTGACCATGTCGTTCACATGGGGTACGGGATCGGGATTTTCAGGGGAATAAAGACCATTACCGAAAAGGGCGTTTCCCAGGAGATGTTCCAGATTGAATTTGCCGACAACGTTTTCGTGTATGTCCCGCTGTGGCATGCGGACATGGTTTCAAGATATACGGGATCGCAAAAGATTGTTCCGTCCCTGAGCAGGGTTGGCGGAAGAAAATGGGCGAAGGCCAAACTTGACGCGGTAAGATCCGTAAGGGGGCTTGCGGTGGACATGCTCAGGGTTCAGGCCATGCGTTCGCACAACCCCGGATTCCCCTTCCCGAAGGACGGACATGATCAGCAGACATTCGAGGAACTGTTCCGGTTTCCGGAAACTCCCGACCAGAGAAAATCAACGGATGAAATAAAGAAGGACATGTGCTCTCCGGTTCCCATGGACCGCCTGCTCTGCGGAGATGTGGGATACGGAAAAACGGAGGTTGCAATACGCGCCGCATTCAAGGCGGTGACGGCGGGAAAACAGGTTGCCGTACTTGTACCGACAACAGTTCTCGCCCAACAGCATTTCTACACCTTCTCGGAGAGGTTTGCGGAATATCCGGTTATAATTCAGATGCTCAGCAGATTCAAAACCCAGGGGGAACAGAAAACTATTCTGCAGGAACTGTCCGAAGGGAAAATAGACATCATCATCGGCACACACAGGATCGTCCAGAAAGATGTTTCATTCCCGGATCTCGGACTGATAATAATTGATGAGGAGCAGAGGTTCGGCGTTGAACACAAGGAAAAACTGAAACACCTCAGGGCGACCGTTGACATCCTGACAATGACCGCCACCCCCATTCCGAGAACGCTTTACATGTCCATGACTGGAATCCGCGACCTCAGCACCATTATGACCCCCCCGGGACTTCGCATGCCCGTCCAGACAATTGTATGCAAATACGACGAGAAAAATATCCGGGACGCCCTTACACGGGAAATACAGAGGGGGGGGCAGGTCTTCTATCTCCACAATCGCATCAGCACAATTGAAAACACCTGCAATAAGCTGAAAATGCTTGTTCCGGGTGCGAATTTCGCAATCGCACACGGGAGGATGCCTGAACATGAACTTGAAAAGGTGATGACCGCCTTTCTCGACGGGAAAACCGATGTTCTCGTCTGCACCACAATCATCGAGTCCGGGTTGGACATTCCCAACGCAAACACGATAATAATCGACCGGGCCGACCGGTTCGGCCTTGCTGAACTTTACCAGTTGCGCGGAAGGGTCGGCAGATGGACGCGGCAGGCTTATGCATATCTTCTGCTGCCTCCGCACAGTATCCTGTCGGGAAATGTCAGGGAGAGGATAAGTGCGATAAGACGCTACACGCAACTTGGCGCGGGCTTCAAGCTTGCCCTGAGGGATCTGGAAATAAGGGGTGCGGGAAATATTCTCGGTTCAGAGCAGAGCGGACACATCAATAAGATTGGTTTTGAACTGTATTGCTCGTTCCTTAAAGCGGCTGTCACAGAACTTAAAGGAAACCCTGAAAAAGTCGTGCCACAGACGGAAATATCCATAGATTTCATAGATTTCGCCCACTCTTCCGTGAAAGGCAGAATCGCCGCCGCCCTGCCCCCCGATTACATTCCCTTTGAAAAACTCAGGGTTGATGTCTACCGCAGCCTCAGCCGCGCCTCTGACTATGGGGAACTTGAAAATATCGCCCGCGAACTTGTTGACAGATACGGTAAAATCCCCGCAATCACTCAAAATCTGATCAAAGTTTATAAAATCAGGCTTTCTCTTGCAAAATCAGGATATAGGTTTCTAACAGTGAAAAACAGTGAAGTTGCAATCGGCCCAGACACCAAGGCAAATAAGGCTGAAACCAAGTTTTACCTTAAGGGGAATAACCCCGATAAAAAATTTGGAGAGCTTTTTAAGTTGATTACGTCCACACTGTGACATGAGATAATTGCAAAATTGCCGCATTTAAGGTGGGGACGGTTCTCCGAACTGTCCGTTCTGAAGCGGCGCATTACAGAGAACGCGCCCCACAATTGGTTCACATTTTAAACAGGCACGGGGGGGAATATGAGGAAATATACCGTTGGAATAGATCTTGGCGGGACAAAAATCCTGGCAATCGTGGTGTCCGATAAAATGAAAGTGGTTTCCAGGTCGAAATGCAAGACAAAGTCGGCGCTGGGCATAGACGGTACAGGGCTCAGGATGAAAGCGTCCGCAGAAGAAGCCCTCAAAGAAGCCGGCCTTTCCTGGAAAGATGTCGGAAATATAGGAATCGCAGTACCCACATCGGTTGATCCGCGTACGGGAGACGCCCTTCATGCTCCAGCCCTAGGATGGAAGAATCAGCCCCTGAGAACACGGTTTCAGCAAATCTTCAGAAAAAAAATCTATCTTGAGAACGACGGAAATCTCGGAACCCTCGCCGAATTCAGGTGCGGAGCCGCAAAAGGATTCAGGCATGTCGTCGGATATTTTGTGGGGACAGGGCTGGGCGGTGGAATAATAGTCAACGGAAAACTGCACACCGGCATCAGGGGTTGCGCCGGGGAGCTGGGTCATGAGATAATTGAGTACCAGGGCAGGAAATGCGGTTGCGGCAAGCTAGGTTGCATCGAGGCGTACTGCAGTAAAACGGCCTTTTGCAGACAGTTCCAGAAACTCATAGTTGATGAAGGGGCGAAAAGTCTTCTGAGTGAATATACGGACAATGATTTCAAAGGCGTCAAAAGCAGCGTTTTGGCAAAATGTTATAATGCCGGGGATAAAATCACGTGCAGGATTATAGACAGGGGGTTTTATCTGCTGGGGCTTGCGGCGGCAAACCAGGCTTCCGTAATTGCTCCTGAATGCATTGTGTTTGGAGGAGGAGTCATGGAGGCGCTCGGCCAAAAGGCGATGCCTTACATAAAAAAGGGGTTTGTTGAAAACCTGTTCGCCCTTTCGCCCAATGACATCAAGTTGAAAATCTCCAGCTTCAGAGACGATGCTGTTCCGATGGGTGCGGCTGTTTACGCAATGAAGAAAGGGGGAGTTTGAAAATGAATTCACTTGTCGCATTAATCATCCTTCTTTCCATCCCCGTTTTTGCAATTCTGATATTTGTCGCCCAATGAAAATCAGCCTGTAAAGACAACATTCAAAAAAAGAATTGCAGGGGGAAATCGGTGAAACTTTCATAGAATTCTCGGAAATCCATTCGGAATACAAGACGGAAACAACTGACAGCAGGCTTAACAATACGGTCTATCTGTCATTCAAGGATTCGAAAGTATGTCTTGCAGTTTCGATCAACAGGAACCTTTTTGAGCCCAGAATTTTCAGATCCAACGATGACTTCGGCCTAGTCAGGGATTATTTCGACAATCTCCATCTCGCCGGAAGGATCATCGAAGAACTTAATCTTAACACCAGGATATGGAAGCAGTATGCCGGGCTTTAGCCCGACACCCTTGTCCTTCTTCTCTAATTCAATGCCGGGTTAAAGCCCGGCATACTTATTCGCAGCCGGGGAATTCGACTTTATTGAACGAGTTTGCAATGGCCTTCTTTTCAGGAAGCTTTGCCTTGAGTTCGGCAATTTCATCAGCCCCTTCGCCCAGGGGCAGCTTTATCTGTCCACCCTGAAGAGATGAACGGACAATCCCGTTGACTATTTCACAGCCCTTGAAAGCGTTTGCAAAATTGCACTGATGAACTTTACCACTTATAAGCCAGTCGGACATTTCCTGGATATAAGGAGGCATGTCAAGATCATAATTCATGGCTCCATCTCCTTTCTGGACTCCCTTGGAAGTCACAGCGCGCCATCCGCCATTTGTAAGAACTTCGGCAAATCCTTCAGTACCTTGGACGCAGATGCGGTTTTTCCCCCACCATTTCGCCACTTCAGGCTGATCCGGAGCGCCGGCACCGCATTCGACTATTCCGCGGACGCCATTGGCAAACTGTATGACTCCGGCAATGTAATCTGGAGAAGGATGGTTGTCGCTGAGCTTTGATTTTCCAGAAGCCTGCCCCATAACCCATTCAGCCTCGTCATTTCCGTTATACCAGCGTATGTAGTCGACCATGTGGCTCATCATATGGGTCATCCAGCCGGTGGCGCTTGCATAAATCATCTCGATTCTGCCAAGATCCCCGCTCTCCGCTATTTCCTTGATTTTGCGGTAATGGACTCCATAGCGGTGCTGATGGCTCACCACAGACTTGATCCCGCTTTTATCAACAAGAGCCTTCAGCTTCAGGGCTTCATTCATGTTCAACGCGACAGGTTTTTCAAAGGCGACCATTTTTGCGCCGCAGTCAACTGCAATCTTCAGCATATCCATCCTGATATGGGGCATTGTGCAGAAACAGAATACGTCCGGCCTGATCTCTTTTGCCATTTTCGCAGCATCAGTTCCGGTGGCGGGATTTCCGAGAGACGGAGCCGCAGCCTTGAGTTTTTCCGCATCAATGTCGCATATTCCGGTAACCTGGAAATTCGGATTCGCGTTGAACGCCGTGGCATGATGCTTACCGCGTTTTCCCATTCCGACTATCATCACATTGAATTTTTTCATATGAGAACCGTCCTTAAATTACGCAGCCGCAACCCCGTTAGAGGTGCGGCTGCATTTTTTTCTATTCAAATTTTACGAGTTCTTTTTATCCCACTCAAGAACCTTCGCTATGGAATAATCAACTTCCTTCTCGGTAAGTTCCGGGAACATCGGAAGAGATACGCATGAAGCCGCATTCTTCTCGGCGTTCGCAACAGAACCGACAATCTTGTATTCCTTGCCCCACGGGAAGCCTTCCTGCTTGTGAATGGCGATGGAATAATGTGTCTTGGCGTCAACACCGTTGTCAACAAGGAACTTTACCATATCGTTGCGCTTGCTGGCGTCTTTAGTCTCCACTACATAGAGATGGAACACATGACGGTATCCCGGTTTGGCATAGGGGAGAGTGATTGATTTTACCCCCTTGAGCCCTTCCGTATAACGTTTTGCAAGAGAGATTCTTCTGTCAGACCATTCCGTAATGTGCTTCAGTTTTGCACTGAGGACACCGGCCTGGATATCATCAAGGCGGCTATTGAAACCGTATGAATGGTGGTCGCGCTTGCTTGAACCGTGGCTGCGAAGTTTGCGGACTTTCTCGTTGATGGCGTCATCGTTTGTAAAGAGCGCTCCGCCGTCACCGAAACAACCGAGGTTCTTCTGGATGATGAAACTTGTCGCAACGGCATCGGAAAGCTCACCCTGCTTGAAGGTGTCGCCCCTGGCGTCAATCGCCTGTGCATTGTCTTCAATAACCTTGAGCTTGTGTTTGTCGGCTATTTTCCTGATTGCGGCCATGTCGGCGCACTGGCCGTAGAGGTGGACTGGGATGATGGCCTTTGTCTTCGAAGTGATTGCAGCTTCTATTTTTGAAGGATCTATGCAGCGTGTCTTTTCATCGCAGTCAACAAAAACAACCTTGCATCCGGCGATCCATGCGGCTTCAGCCGTGGCGAAAAATGTGTTGGGATGGGTGATGACTTCGTCGCCGTTGCCGATTCCCATCGCCATGAGGGCAAGCCAGATCGCATCTGTTCCGTTTCCAACGCCGATGGCGTGTTTGCATCCGAAATACTGGGCAAGTTCACCTTCGAATTTCTTGAGCATCGGGCCAAGGACATACTGTCCGCTCATCAGAACTTCATTGATTTTCGCATCAATTTCCTTTTTGATGCTTTCATACTGTCTTACGTGACCATAAAATGGTGCCTGCATATATTTTTCCTCCTGTTTGTTAATTTAATGAATTTATGAAAAACAGGAGGAAAAATATTTAAGAAGAGACAAATAGCAATGCAATGAATGTTTTATCCATTATCCATGCAAGAAATATCCATATATTAATTTCGCGTCCGAGAAATTCATCTGAACTCTTCCCATTCGGGCTCGTTTTGAAATATCCATCGGTAATAATCTCTGCCCTGCAGATTTGCGGCGGCTTCCTCGTCGGCGATGACAATGCATTTCTGGTGCAGTTGCAGTGCCGATGCGGATACCATCGAGGTAACCGGCCCTTCAACCGCCTTTGCGAGGATTTCCGCCTTTAAATCCCCAACGACAAGAGTTACAATCCTTTTCGCTTCAAGGATTGTTCCGACACCCATGGTAACCGCCCTTTTCGGCATTTCCTCCGGCCTGTCGAACAGGGGAGAATTCTGTGCGATGGTCGTTGGCGTCAGCGCCTTCACGCGTGTCCTGGAAAAAAACGCCGAAAGCGGCTCGTTGAAACCTATATGCCCTGATTTCCCGATTCCGAGAAGCTGCAGGTCAACCCCCCCGCACTCCTTGATTTTCTCCTCGTACTTTTCACAGTCCCTGTCAAGATCTCCTGCCATGCCGTGAGGGAGATGGGTGTTTCTGAGATCAATATTGATCTTGTTGAAAAGATGTTCGTTCATGTAGTGCCGGTATGAATTTTTATGGTCCGGGGCAAGTCCGACATATTCATCAAGATTGAATGTTCTGCAAAGTGAAAAGTCCAGATTCTCGTTTTTATGCAGCTCTGCGAGTTTCGCATACAACGGCTCCATCGTATTGCCTGTCGCCAGACCAAGTACGAGCGTGGGCCTTTCACGCAACGCCTTGGCAATCACCCTTGCCGCAAGTTCAATGGCTTCTCCCTTGTCGGGACGTATGATGACTTCCATAAATAAATTTCTCCGTTTATAAAATTCTCCGTTCTCAACGGATAATTTTATAACAAATCAAGATTTTTGCTAATTGGAGTTTGAAAATATGTCCGGATTTTGGTGTTTAAAAGAACCTGTAAAAATAAAGAATCTCCTGCCGTCCATCCTATCCCCGCCGCAAGCAACGGGGTATTACGGACGGACGCCTGCTCCCTCCGGGCGGGACGGAGATTTCTTTATACGGAACAATATCCTCATCGCCCACCGTCGACGGGTTCTCAATCCCCAACGGCTCGGAGAAAGCCGTTCCAAGGACGCAAACTTGGATCGCCTACGACGACAAATCATTTGATTCAAACGCCCGTGTTGCCGTATCGCGCGGCGAGGATTGTTGGACGGTTGAACTTGCAGTGCCATGGGCGGATTTGAAAACCGTCCCTCCCAATGACGGAACACGGATGGGTTTCGAACTGACAAGGGGATGCCCCAGAGGCGGATCCCCCGAGTCGATTCTCTCACAGTTCCCGCCTCTCGGCAAAGCCAACAACCACCAGACCAAAAGGTTCGGGGTGCTGATATTCAATCCGTGATGGATCAGCTTGAATGCGGGGAAGTGAAAACCTTTTAAGGAAAGGTTCTTCCCTTCCCCGCATCTTCCCTGTCTCGGCGTAACTTCTTAGTGAATCCGGACGCACCCCAACCTTTTCCAAACCTGTTTGCTATTCGAGGTAATTTCAAAATTGCTTTGAGCCAATGCAAAACTAACGGAGGGCGGACTTTCCAGTCCGCCATTTGAGTTGGACTTCCGCGGGTAAGAAAACCCGCGCTCCTTTAAATTTGAGTTTTGCAATTGGCTCATTCCATCTGATTGCAGATGCCATTTGAGAGCTCGCAAATATTTTTTGCGGAGTTCTGCAAGATGGGCGTTGGCTATGCATATGGATGATGCATATTAATATGTATGAGAATAACACTTAACATAGACTCCGAAATTTTCTTAAAGGCTTCGGAGCTTACTGGAATCCGGGAAAAGACAGCGCTTGTCAGGAAAGGGATGGAATCCCTTATTTCCAAGGCAGGCGTCGCCCGCCTTGCCAAACTCGGTGGAACAGAAAAAGATATCAAGCCCGTACACAGGCGGAGGAGCACTTGATGGTCCTTGTCGATACCTCCGTATGGATAGACCATTTCAGGAACACCAACTCAAGGTTTGCCGGGCTTCTTATCTCCGAAGAAGTGTCCTGTCATACATTGACATATCATGTTATTGACATATATTCAAACGTTCCCCAATAATATGAAGGATTATGAATATGAATGTATCATTGACTTCGGAGCTTGATTCCTGGGTACACGGGAAAGTAAAAAACGGATTCTACAATTCCTCAAGCGAAGTCGTCCGGGAAAGTCTGCGCCTGCTCATGGATCGGGACCAGCAGAAACAGATATTGCTGACTGAACTTAAATCGGAGTTGCGTCTGGGATTAAGGCAAATGGAGACCGGCCTATCAGAGGAGTTCACGGGAAAAACAGTTTCCGGCATAAAATCATCCGGGCGCAATAAGCTTGTAAAATGAAGAATCTGAAGCTGATAATTTCCAGACAGGCAATCGAAGACCTGATAGATATCTGGAGCTATATGGCCTTGGACAATTATGATGCCGCAAATGCTTTCACTGACAAATTATATGCTTCTTGTAAAAGCCTGTCCAAAATGCCGGAAATGGGACGTTCGCGTGATGAACTTCTGCCAGGGCTGCGAAGTCTAACGTGCAAGGGACATATAATTTTTTACCGGACAGGGAATCAGAAGCTTGAAATCATCAGAGTCCTAAATGGATGCATGGATGTAGACTCCATTTTCTAAGAATTAAAATGAATGCTGACTTTGTCATAAAAAACGCCCTGATAATAGACGGTTCCGGCAGACCACCTTTCAATGGCGGCGTGGCCGTGAAAAACGGTAAAATCACCGCCATAGGGGAAGATCTTCCGTCAACGGGAATCAATACCTTGGATGCAGACGGCCTTGTGCTTTCCCCCGGATTCATTGACACCCACGGTCATTCCGATGTTTCCGTCATTGCCGCGCCTGAGTCCACGGGGAAAATATCCCAGGGCGTTACAACCGAAATTTCAGGGAACTGCGGGCTCTCGGTGTTCCCGGTGACAAGACACAACCGCGAACATCTCCAGGAACTCTACAAGCACTACAATGTCAAGATAAGCTGGCACGACGCGGATGATTATTCCACTCTGATTGATAAGGTGCGGCCCGCAATGAACCTGAGTTCCCTGTGCGGACACAACACGCTCCGTGCAGCCGTCATGGGATACGGCGATCTGAAACCTTCCGCCAGCGAGCTTAACACCATGAAAACCCTTCTCGGAGTTTCCATAGGCAACGGGGCGGCGGGACTGTCTTCCGGCTTTTTCTACATTCCCGGGAAATTTTCCGAGAAAAAGGAAATTGTCCTGCTCCTCGAAGAGCTTGCCCGTACAAACAAACCTTATACAACACATCTCCGCAGCGAGGCGTCGCTACTTCTGGAGTCAATTGACGAGGCCGTAGACGCCGTCATGAAATCCGGACAGAAAAAGCTCCACATAAGCCATCTCAAGACGGCCGGCAGGGAGAACTGGAATAAAATTGATGATGTCTTTCAGCGGATCTCCAAGGCCCATCATAACGGAATCCATCTGACTGCGGACAGATATCCCTACACGGAATCAATGACTCAGCTCAGTTCCTATCTGCCGGATCCCTACGACAGGATGGATGACATAAAGCTTCACGCTCACATCCAGAATCCTGAAAAGTTCGCGGAATTTGTCGAAGCCCTCAAACAGATGCCTGAAGAAAGATGGAAAACTCTCAGGCTCATCAGCACAACTGCAAAGTTCGCGGAAAAAGGCTTCGGGAAAACTTTTGCGGATTTCGCATCCGTGTCAGGAATGAATCCCTGGGACATCTGCGCATCAGTTCTTAAGGATGACACCGCAGGGGCGACTGCAGCTTCAGCAGGCATGTCCGAAGAGAATATGATAAGGATTCTGAATCAGGATTATGTGGCTTGCGGTTCCGATGAAACAGCGCGTCCCCTTGATTATTCCCTAGGAAGAAGCCATCCCCGGGGTTTCGGATCCTTTCCCAGATTCATAAACACATTGAGAAAGAATATGAGCCTCGAAAAAGCCATAAGGAAAATCACCTCGCTCCCCGCCGACATATACAATCTGCATGACCGGGGAAGAATTGTCGCGGATCATGCTGCGGATCTCGTTCTTTTCAATCCCGACAAACTTGAGGATACTGCGAACTTCGCAGATCCCCACAGGGTTTCGGAGGGGATGCTGAAGGTCTGGGTCAATGGCGTCCTCACCTGGGATGACGGTGCCCTTACAGGCAGACGCGCCGGGAGGTATCTGAAGGTGTGAAAGTATGTTCAATGCGGGGAAGAGAAAACCTTTTAAGGAAAGGCTCTTCCCTTTCCCGCACCCCAACCCTTTTCAAACCTGTTTGCTATTCCAAAAGTCGAATTTTAACGGAGCGCGGGTTTTTCATACCCGCGATTCTCCCCCTGTTGGCGGGTATCCGCTGCTGCGGACGTCCTCCGTTGCTTTTGAATCGACTTTTGCAACTGCCTCACTTCTTCAACACTTCCACGACTTTGAAACTTGTGAACTTCCATTTGCCCTCGATCTTTTTCAGCTTGCACTGGATTTCGCGTGTCTCTTCTGCGACTTTCGCGGAATCCTTGAGTTCACCGAAGAACCTTACGGTTGTCTCAACTACCGCAACATCGTTCCGGATGTCCGGTACTATGTCGTAAAAGTCCAAGGATATCTTCGAGAACCGGGAACGCCCTTTTG
>JBAYFV010000050.1:0-14474 GCA_041666985.1 Victivallales bacterium | reverse complement strand
TCCATCGAGACTCTGTCTTCGCATATTCATCATGGACAAACATCCTGTCTTTGATAACCACGAGCAGATAAAGGGAATCATTGTCCCAGGCGGTTTTGAAATAGCCGTCAAAATCATTTTCTTCTACGCCGGAAGCTTCGGCGGGTTTACCAATATGCCGGTTTTTCACTTGAATTGCTGGAATGTCCGCCCAGTCTTCGATATGCCCGTCTATGGTTTTCGGCACCGCTGTCTTGCGACACACGAAGCCGTCAAAAGAAAACTCCGTTGACACCGATGCGCCACCCTTTTCAGTTTCAGAAAGGGATACTGGCACCGTACTCTTAATAATTTTATCGTCATGCAATTTTTCCGGCAGAGCCAGCAATATTTTTGTTTTCTCAAACTGGTTCAGAGCAAGTTCTTCTCGCGTTGTTCCGCTCGTCAAGGTGCCGTTCACTCTTCGTGAGATTTTATTGACCACAGTCAACTCCACGCGGTCAGCCGTTAAAACCTTTTCAGAAAGCTCAAGCGGCAACTCGCTTGCGCCCTGCAATCGAGCGTTTGCCATTGCCTCACAGAATGAAACACGGCTCCCCGCCGCGCCTTTTATGAAAAACGGAAATGGTGAAACCGGAAATTTTACTTGTTCCTTGACTTCACCCTTAAACGTTCTTTTTGCACCCATCAGATCGTATATTTCCAGCTGCTTTTTGTCGAATTCGGCAGTTGCCCAGGGGCTTTCTTTCGATCCATAATCGCCATCACCGTATTCGCTCCAAACGGCCGCGATGGGACGCTTGTCCTGCCCGTCTTCAAAAATCAGACAACGTGTTTTGGGGGCGAAACTCACGTCCTTGATGAATTTTGCATTCCCGAGAATATTGTTAAGCGTGTTTGGTATCTTTTGATAAGCTCGCGGTGTCAATCGGGAATCGAGGTCATAATTATTCCTGTATTCACCGGCGCCAGATGACTGGCTGATGACCCGTCCATTGTGTTTCATCAGTACCAGATAGCTCCTGGCAAACCATGCGGCGGAAAGTTTTTCCGTCCAGCCCATGTCATAGGAAAGCGCCCCTTGGTGCCAATTCGGACTACTCCAGCTGGGTGTGATCCGAACTGTAAACTGAGGTATATTGTACACGCCAAATGACAATCCCTCATTGAATAACAACGGCGTATCCGCAGTATAACCACACTTTTCCGCCATGGCGGAAAGCTCCTCAATGTTGGAATCCAACGCATAGGGGCCATCCGTGATATATGGATGCGCGCCCAAAAAATCAAACTTGATACGCCCATTAAGCTGTAACAGGCCATTTTTGATGAAACTGATTCCACCGGTCGGTTCTATGTTGGCTGGCTGATCGTTTCCTACTTGCAGATTGGGATTCACGCTTTTCACCGCACGATAAAAAGCAATCTGCAGCCGCGCCCAGGATTCAGGATCTTTTATCGCCAGTTCCGGTAGCCCCGCATCCGACTCGCCGGAGAACTCCCAGCGGGTAATCCACTGAGATTTCCGAACAGTTTCGGCAATCACGTTTTCAAACCGCTTCAGATAATCTTCCGTAAGTTTGCCGCCTGCCTCCAGTCGAAAATCATCGAGAAGCTCTTTACCGGAAGAATCCACGAGCTTATAGGTTAAAATATTCTTCCTAATGAACACTTTGGGCACAAGAGTATCCACCGCTTCCATGCCATATTTCTGATAAAGATGAAACATCGCTTCGGATATATTCCCCGCGCTTGTATCGCCAAAGACACCGAGCTTCCGGGAACGCTTGAGATAGGTTTCCAAGCCTGGATACACATCTCTTCTGATTGAATGAGGTTGATAAGCATCAGCAAACAGGGTTTTGAGCCCCGTTTGTTTCATGACATACGACATGATGGCGAACCGAAAGAAATCTCGACATACCAAAACGTCAGCCATCGCATACTCCGCCTTGACAATATAAATGCCCTGCGGGAATTTCCCGTTAAAATCAAGCGGGATTACGCATAAGCCGTCTTTCGCCGTTGAAAAAGGGAATGACTTTTCAAAAACAGTTTCACTGAAGAAGTTTTTTACCGTTACTTTCACTTTGCCGCTTTGTTCGGGCGCTGAAGAATATATCCTCAGGCTGGCATTGATGGGATCATTGATGTTGAAGAAGTTTTCTTCATTTGCGGTGAGCAAGGCCCCCTCAACCGGCGGAGCTGAAAACTCGGTGGCCGTATCGCCCTTTTCCAATTGCATACCGTCAACCCAGATATCGCCGCTGGTGTTATCGCCGTGCTGTGGCATCAAATATAAGGCGAGAATCGTAGGCGCAGTCAGTTTGAACATAATGGAATACCGCTGCCATTCCTTGTTAAGGGCGAACGTTTTGCTGGCATAATTTTCACTCCAGACGAGATTGCTTCTGATCATAACGCCGATTGTTTGCTTTGCCGATTCGCTGCCTTTTGCATATAAACTGAAAGTGTACGTTCCGGCGGTAACGGGAGTGGGCGAAACATTGACAATGTTGTTTACAGGACCGTTTCCAAGCTTATATTTTAGACTGTGTTTTCCAAAAAGAAATTGATTGGAGTCTGCCGTTACATCATCCGTGCCTTCAAATTTGTCCGCGCCGCTCTTATGGGTCAAGCAGTACATCACCCCCTGTTCGAATGACGGGTTTTTCAAAAGATTTTTCCCCAGGCGGTTATACGGGAGCTCCAAATCATCTATGCTCTTAAAGTCAATGCCAGCGCATACGTTGTCGCTGTTTTTGTTTTTCACCATGCGCCCCGTCCCCATATCCAGCGTTAACCGCAAGGAAATCTTGCCGCCATTTTTTAGCAGGTTGTGATTGAGATTAAATCGTGTGTCACCGACAGGACAGGATTCATGAATGCAAAACTGGCCTTCACCCTCGACCTTTACCTCGAAGCCCTTTGCGTCATCGCCAGGGACGTATTCAAACATCCCGGGAAAATCAGCTGTTTGATTCTTTTGCAGCACTTGTATTTCCTTCTCCTTGTCGGTGCCAGAACTGGAGACGATCTTTTCATTCTCATAAAGCGCCTTGTTAAGCCTGAAAAAGATGCCCGCCTGTTTAAGTTTGCTGACATGCTCTTCGGATGCTGTGATGTCAATTTCGATTAAAATTTTTCCGTCATCCAGCAGCTTTATTTTTTCGACAAACCCCCCATCCATCTCCGAACGAGATGTCACTTGCCCTTTGATAAGCGGAAAGTTCCCACGGATGTTGAATTCCATTTTCTCCGCATCAAAAGAAGACTCATCGATTCCAACGACAGACTTGCTCGCCTTGCATGGAATAACGCCGCTTGAATTTTTGTTGCTCCTGCCGCCATCTTCAGTCGCAACATACAGGTATATCCTGCACTGTTCCAAGCCAGCGCTCATCAAAAGAAGTTCGCCGCCCGGCTGCACAGCCAGCTTTTTGTTGCCACGGATGATTTCGCGCCCGACGATCTCGGTTTTCGTCACAATCTCCTTGCCGTCTGATTTCGCCTGAACAAATGGTGGATCGGAAAAGATCTGTGCACTGGACGTGATGGCCGCTGTACAGCAAATAGTTAGTAGCATGACTGTTTTTGTGATGCCACAATGATGTTTGTTTCCCATGTTTTTGCTCCTTGCATGATTATTTTTTTAGACCGTACGATTTAAAGAAACTTTCTTTGCCGCGCACGGCTTTATTTAGGGGTCCAGTCGTTTTCGAGACGAGTGTTCCACTTGATGGTTTCCACTGAACCAATGGCTGAAAGCATGTTGGCTGAGTTTAAATGACAATAGTCAGGGGAGAAAGCTGTTTTGAATCCATTGGAACCTTTCCATGTGTAAGAGGGGCCGTGATAACGGGTCGCCTGTTTATTGGATGCGTCTTTGTAAAATTCAGATACAATAATTGAATTTTCCGGTATTGATGTGATTTTCCTGTTTTGATATAACGCAGGATCATTATTTTGGCCGGTGGTGTTATTATAGTAGCCGCCGGGCTGATTGGGTATTTCCGAAGTCGTCACATCATAACTGACTTGAAATGTGCAAGCTGTGACAGGCATCCAAAATCGGCTTGAATCGCAATGGAATATATTTGATTTCACCGCATTAAATTTGGGCATCGTACAAAAACTGTCTGAGGTGAAATCATTATCACGCATATTAACGTATTCTCCTAATCTATATGCCCAGCTACTACCAGCCGGCATCCAACTGTTCCAGTCACTTTGGTACATGTAAAAGCATTGTCCTATTGTTTTCAGGTTGCCCATGCAGGCAATCCCCTTTGCCTTGTCTTTTGCCCCCTTCAGCGCCGGAAGCAGCATTGCAGCCAGAATTGCGATGATCGCGATTACCACAAGGAGTTCAATGAGTGTGAATGGCACATGGATAGAATGTTTTCCCGCCGAAAATATTTTACATCTCGGGGCTTTTGTCTTTGAGTTTTTCATGCCATCCTCCTGTTTTCAAGTTTTATTCATCGTTGAAACATAGATTCCAAATGACCGAGTGTCTAAGTTAAAAAAAAACGGACTTCCGCATTTACGAACTCCAGAACTTTCAAATCCAGTTCATCCTGTCAAAGTGCTGTTAGTCGTCTTTCTTCTCTGTTTCACCGGCTCTCCGATTCAGTCCTCCGACCCCCGGATTACCGACCACTGCCCCCAGACCCTTCCCCGCACCCCAACCCTTTCCAAACCTGTTTGCTCTTCCATCTGATTGCCATGAGCCAATTGTAAAACTACCTCATTTAAGAAATTCGATGACGATATCCCTGGCATCGAAAAATTTACCGGTGTTCTGTCCTTCTTCTTCCATGACTTTCGCCGAGGTTAATTTCCATTCCGGAGCGAGATTGCCGAGATCAGGCGCAATCTTTTCTCCTGCAAAAACGGCTGCGGACATCATTGCCAAACCCACCACGATTACAGATTTCATCTTCATGTTCTTCCCCTTTTTATTTTTTGATTATATCGGATTTTACCCCGATGTTTGTTTTTTGATTGATGGCGACTATTGCAAAAAAATTAAAAGTTCCGGAGTTTGCATTTCATTTGCCCCTGCGCACTTTCACGGTGATCGTCACCGCCTGTCCGGCTTTGGCTGCCACCGTCTGGCACACCGATCTTCCGTACCTCGCCCTTATGTATGTTTTCCCCTCGGCCGCAGATGTGTCGGTGACCACGTTGCCGGGGCTGCACTTCCAAGCTTCGGGGAGCATCTTGTCGTTCAGCGTTTCAAAACCGGCGTTTTTCAACGTCGCTCCCTCGATTTTCAGGTCGTCGTACTCGGCCCAGATCGGCACAAGAATCTTACTGCCCTTTTCCTTCGGCCAGTGAGGCCCCTGGAGGTATATCGTCAAATTGCAATCCTCCTCGGGAATCACGGAGACGGTCATGTCCTCCCACTTGTCGGAAAGGGGAGTTTTTGATTCACCCCAGACATAAACGGCATTTGACCCGCCGAGAACACAACCTACCCATCCACCGCCAGCAGTGATTTTTTTACCGTTGGGGTCAATATCAATCCTGGCTCTTTTCCACGCATCAAAAATCGGCGGGGCATTCTCCACGACGGGGTTGTTTCCCTGTGCGAAAACCAGTTGGACATCCGCAATCAGGATCCAGCCCCACAAGTAATCTTTAGGTTCGAGAATGTCGGCGACGGCGGCGATCTCCTCCGAGGTCGTGTTCTTGATCTCCAGCGTGTTCAACCCTTCTTTCAGGACATTCGCCGGTATCGAAATATTCATCTGTGTCCAATCATTTCCGTCGAAAGTGTTTTTCCCGTCGAAAACGCTTTGTCCGTTGAGCAGCACCTTGAAGAACGCCGTCCCGGTTTTTTCGTCGTTCAGCCCCGTGAACTCGATGGATGCGCCTTGTCCGGACACGCCGACCAATGTGAATGTGGCGCTGATGGCGGATTTGGGAGAGGTTGCACGCCGCAAGATTTTGCTGTATGGCTGTTTTGTCTTTGGTTTTCCCTTGTACTGATAGTACATCACCTCTTCGCCGCCAACGCATGCCTGCATCAGCAACTTCAAGCCTTTCTCCGTTTTTTCATAGGTTCCCTTTTTATTGGCTTTAACCATTCCCAGCGGGTCGTCCACTATTTTCTGGAATACCGGGGAATTGTACCAGGGCTTGGCATCCCCGATATCAATGCCTGTCGTGACCTGGATCATTTCCGGATAGGTTATGCCACGTCTCGGAGCCATGTCGTTGAATTCTTTCGCCCGCATCAGCGATTCCGCCAGACACTTCGCAAAACGCTCAAGGTTCTCTCCTTGCATCAGTGAGGAATTGTTCCTCAGCAGATAGCTGTTCAAGAAATCCAATCTCTGCTTGCGGATCATTCGTCTGCCATCATCCCGTTTGACGAGCGCCTCCGCCTGGTCTAGATATTTCCCGCCCTTGTCCAGTGCCTCGTCGTCAACCACGAGCGGGATCCAGTCTGACCCCAGGTCTCCTTGGCCTATGCCCTTGGCAAACGCCAGTTTCTTTTCTTCGACCAGATTGAAATACTGCCGCATTAACGGGGCGGCCGGACCGTAATAGAAAGACATGAAACGGTCAATGAGCGGCTCCACATCCGTTGACAAGTCCCACGCGAGCCTGCGTTCGACATAAAGTGTTAATAGGTCTGTTGGATTGGCATAGGTATAGGTTTGGAATAGAGTTGTCGCGCCGCGATCGCCGAAGAACCTGATCTTGTTCACCGCTTCGTACGTTGTCGGGAAATACAGGCAAGGACCGCATGGAACCCCGGTCTTCATCCAGCTGGAAACCTGATTGACGCCCGGCAGGCACGTGGGGGCGCTGATTTGGGTTTCGTCCGGGCTTCCGTTCTTCCCCCATGGTAGGCCGCATATGCCGAATCCAAGAATGACATTTGGTTCTGGAATGATTTTCACGGGCGGTTCCGCCGTTATGCAGTAAGCCCAGGCGTTAATCAGCTTGTCCGGATATTTTTCCCTGACCGCTTTGGCGATGATGTTCACGAAACGCAGGTATCTGTCGGTGCAATTGACCCCGAACTTCTTGCAGTTGTCGCATTGGCAAAGGGCGGACGGACTGTCGCCGTCACCCTGAATATAAGTCAGCATTTTCATCTCCGGAACGAGTTCGAACCATCTCAGCGCCGTTTCCGTCGCTATCCTTTGAACCTCCGGGTTTGACCAGCATAAATTCACCGTCTGCCTGTATGCAGGCGAGCAGATGTCATATTTGCTCGGAGCATAATATTCGGGATGGTCTTTGAAATATATAAACGGATCCACAAGGATGCCGTTGTAGTGGACATCACTACCCCTCCGCCCCACGTAGTCGCCCCTGCCAAACAATTCCACGCAACTGTCGCCCAGCGGAGCTTTCGATAATGTCACATCCATATCTGCAGCACGATATGCGAACGACGGGTTGCGTATTATTTTTGCGTTTGCGAGCTTGATGACTGCGTTCGTCGCCGGGATGAAATCATCCAGAGTGGCGAAAAACTCCATGCCCATCCCTGAGAGAAGGGCGAAGGCGCCCTGAACTGCTCCGTCGTCTTTTCCGCCGATATAGATGCTGCCGTCTCTTGATTCCATGGCATAGCCGCCTGCCGTGACTTTTGCCATTCCTGCGGCGGCGATAAAAGCATTTCCGAAACAAACCAGTCCTTTTTCCTTTTCAATGGCCGGCTTGCTTCCCGTGTAAATGGGGACAACGCGTCCGAAGCTGACATACAGGTATTTTCTCAAATACTGGGCAGCCTTCAAATCATAGAAATGCTTGAAGGCCGAATCATTTTCCGCCACCGCGATGCCGCGCAACGGACGGCTTTCCCCCGCTGCGGCGACATAGATTTCTTTCGCGTCCGCCCTGGTTTCCGGCATGGTGGGCTTGAGCGCGACATTGCGGATCTTGAACACGGCACCGTCCGCACCTTGCGTTTTGAACTCCACCCCCCACGCATCATAACCTGGATCCGGATTGAAAGGAAAACTATGCGCCACAAACCCTTTTCCTTCATTTACCTGGGTGGACCACAAAATCTTTCCCTTGAACATGTTTGCGGTTTCGACCCCATGAACCGAGCAATCAAGGCGGCCACCTGTGTCTACTTCCGCCTCAAACGACAGCGTATAGTCCAACGCTATCACCGGTGTGACATAACAGCGTTGAAAGATTCCCTGAGCCGGCGCCTGGATCCGCAAGATGCCGTCTTTCAATGAGTAAAGTGCGAGATCCTCCGGCTTCTCGGCCAAAACATTTCTGGAGGTGCCGCTCCAATGCAACGGTGCTTCGCGTCCGAGGCCTTTTTGCTTAAAATCCCCGTTGCGCAGGATGTTGTCTGCGCGATAGACCTTTAACCCTTCCGGTGTGCCGCCATCAGCTACTACGACCGGCGTTTCCCCTTTGTCCGCAACCGCCTTCACGTCCACGCATCCGGTTATTAAGACCAGCAGAGCAGGGACAGCCATGACACTTAGCTTGACGCATTTCATATATTCCACATCTCTTTTTTTTTGTTTTTAAGCCTATTGCAAAATTCTTCAATTTATTGAGCTGGTATGAAGTTGGTGTCGAAAAGAGAACCTCCAGTGTAGACTAGCGATGACACGTGTCCATCAACGAAGGTGACGTTGCTCGACTTGTTGTGAAGCCAGCCAAGCGACCATACGTTTGTCCATGCCGCCGCCGAAGGATTCGTGCTGCTGGGGAGCCAACTGACTATATTGCCTTTGTCACTTACACTGTAATAGTTTTTTTCGCCAAAAATGATGCTGCCGTTTTTCACATTCCCGAACTTGCGGTATTGATTCAGCACTGCGTCGGGATTAGAAGTAGTTAGCCATCCTCCAGTAACAGTCTCGTTTGTATACTGATGGACGGTTCTCTGGTAGTTGGAGACATAGTTGATTTTTTCCGCGCTGCCATTCCAGCATGGCGAAGCGCTGGCATTGGTGATGGCGGGACAAACGTAGAGGCTTGGAGGGGCAAACAGATAGTACGCGGGAATCCCTGACGAATACACCAAGACAGAATATTTCTGGTTGAGGTATTCATTTACAGGATAAGTGGGGAAATAGTCGGGGTATCCTGAGGGAAGATACTCGCTGTAGTCATTGACATAAAACATTACCCCGGTATAGATTTGACGCATATTGCCAATGCAGGAGATTTGTTTGCCCTTATCCTTGGCGGACTTCAGTGCCGGGAGCAACATTGAGGCCAGAATACCGATGATCGCAATTACAACGAGGAGTTCGACGAGGGTAAATTCTTTGCGCGCAAAGGATTTACAGATAGCAATGGGGCTTTCCATGCTGATAACTTCCGAAATTTCTTCTTTCATCTCAACACCTCCCGCTTAAATTTATAATAGATTCCAAGTGTCCAAGTGACCAAGTGTAAAGAACAAAGTTTCAAAATTCATAATTTTTTACGATTCGTAATTCGTAATTTCTAATTCGTAATTGCTATCTTCGCCGTTTCTCCGGCTCACCGATTCTATCTGCCATCTGTCCTCTGCCCTCTGTCTTCGGTCGTGCCGTTGATTCCCTGACGACAAGGCTCACTGCCAGTTTCCGGTTTTCCGCCTTGTCCAGAATATCTCCCCTCTTGTTTTTTATCGCGTCTATCAGCATGTTTGCCGTCTCCCTGCCCATCCGCTCGAATGGCTGGGCTACGGTGGTCAAAGGTATAACAGCATATCGGGCCATTTCCAAATCCGCAAATCCGACAAGAGACAGATATTCAGGAACTTTCATGCCAGTCCGGTATGCCGCCTGGAGCACTTCCATCGCAACCGCATCACTGACACAGAATATTGCGGTCGGACGCTGTCCGGCAGGTTCGTTAAGAATATTTTCAATAATATCAGTAGCTTCACTTTCTGTTGAAACCGGCGGCAAAGATTCAATTCGTATCATCGCGGATTTGCCAAGATACTCTCTCATCCCGGCAACATAACCTTTCTGACGTTGCCTGATATATTCAGGTTTTTTACCAATACATTGGTGGGAAAAGTGGACAATTCGCCGATGCCCCAGCCCGCTCAGATATTTCACCACATCCTTAGCTCCTTGAAAGTCGTCGGAGGTGACTCCGATGCCGGTAGCTGTACTGCTCAGATTGACGGTTGCACAGGGAATGTGTTTTTTACCCGCCTCGTTCCGGATAAAATCAAAGTCAATGTTTTTTTCGGAGTGGAAAATTATCCCCGCCACACGCTGTTCCATTAACTGTCTTGTAATATTGTCCGGAGTGCTATGCGCCAGATGGTATACCTTCACCGCGAATCTCTGCCGGGTGGCCTCTTCCATGATTCCGGACATTATTTTGCCGGTGTACTCCCACGCCCCGGTATCACGGGAAACAAACGCGATCACGTCATTCCTGCCGGTAACCATTGATCTGGCGATTTCATTTCGCGTATATCCCATCTCCTGCGAGACTTTCTCCACCAGATTGCGGGTGTTCTCTCCTATCCGGAGCTCCTTCCCGCGATTATTGAGAACCAGGGAAACAGTTGTCTTGCTGATTTTAAGTTTTTGCGCTATGTCCTGAATTGTGACCATGATGAACCTCGGTTTAACGCTTTAGGAATCTGGCTAAAACCTTTTCCCCCACATGTTTTAATCGCCTGTATGCTTCTAAGTTTATCGGTTTAGCAAACGAAAGTCAATACCCTTTCGTAAAAAAAACGGAAAATATTCAGGGCATCCTTCGGGATGACTCTGGAAATCATCTAGCCTGTTTACACACCACTGAAATATCCTTTGATGTTCCGGCGACATTGCGGACTCTCAGTGTTTTCTGCTGTGAATCATAATCCCATTCAGCATCAGTTTCCACCTTTTCAGGCTTTGACTCGAGATGGATGACAATGTCATGAATCCGGTGCTCCGGCATACTGCGGTAGGAACCTGTCCGCGGTGAAATCCTGAACTCGATCTTTTTGTCATGCATGTTGCATTCCGCTGTCGTGACAGCGGTTTCGCCGTTGAGGTAATCATAAGTCTCCCCGTCGTCCTCGAAAAGTTCAAAGCTTGAATGTCCGTCGGGGAAAACGTCCCAGATGATTTTTTCCGGGGTGGCGGTGCCGATAAAATCACAGTCTTCCTGCATCGGAATGATTGCGCCGGTTTTCACAAACAACGCCCCGCCCCTGTTTTCAGGGTATTCAACGGGGATTTCCACCGGGCCTTCCACAACTTTTGATGTCCAGTAGTCAACCCAGCGGCCTTCCGGCAGATATACGGTGTTGGTAAACGCGGAGACCAGGAAATATTGGCCGAACATGTACTGATGGATATGCTTGTCGCATTTTCTGTCGTCTGGGAAGGCCAGCGGCATCGCGCGCATCACGGGCATGGCCGTACGCGCCGCAGCATGTGCCATCGAGTAGATGTAAGGAATCAGACGGTAACGCAGTTTTGCGTAGAACCTGTACATCTCCTGTTTTTTCCTGCCGAGGAACCATGGCTGATTGTAATGGTGCCAGGAAAACGCCTGCGCCAGGGTCTGGAAGAAACCGAAATGTATGCCGGCTTCACTTTTCACGGACATGTCGGTACAGACGTTGGAGTGTCCGCTCAGTCCGTGGTTCAGCAACGACACCAGCGGTTTTGCCTCACCGCCGGTGTCTCCTGACCAGGTGGCGCAATACTGCTGGATCCCGGCATATCCGCTCGGGGTGAAAATCATCGCCCTCTTTCCCGTATGCCCCTTGTAGCCGAGGCTCATCTGCTTGCCGTATATCAAAGGATAAAGGTTGTGCATTTCGGCGTCGTCCATGCCGTTTTTCCACTTCCGGTCCGGATGGAAGCATATCTGGTTTGACCCGTCCAGCTTGAACGCTTCAGCGCCATCGTCCACAAACTTCTTGAGATGTTCAAACCATGGTACGCCGGGTTTGGTGATCTGGTCCATGTAGCTCGGGCAGAAATGCGGATCCTTGATCAGGTCGTCCTCCAGGTTCTGCATGCCGGTATGCCTTTCCTCCTGCTGCCGGTGGCCGGCAAGGACTTCCTCGTGCTCGCTCAGGTCATAGTCACAGCAGAGCCAGAGGCTCAGCCTGAACCCCATGTTGGCGAGCGCGCCGGGAAATGTGCCGGGATCTTTCTTTCCCAGCCAGAACGGAATATGGAAGCGTGTCTCGCTCCATTTCTTGTCCGTCGAATAATCATAATGCTTTTCCATCCAGTCGGGTTCCAGCCCCATCATGTCGCACGGAATATCCTCCCGCCGGAAACTGTATGCGTCGTTGAGGACGTCGCGGGCTCTGACTTCGCGTTCGTCGTTTACGTAAGTCAAACCGTATCCCCACTTGGGCAGCAGGTGCGGCTTGCCGGTGATCTGCGTATATTTGTCCAGAATGTCCGCAAGGTTTTTCCCGGCGATCAGGTAATAGTCGAGCTGTCCCGACGGGCCTGAAAAACTCAAGACATCCTTGTCCGCCGCGCCTGCGTCGAAATGGTGATACCATGTGGTGTTCAGGAAAACACCCCACCCGTTTGTGCTCATGACAAACGGTATCGGCAGATAACATGAAACGTTTTTAACTATGACATCCCCCTTCTGCCCGCGCCGTTCAATGCGATCCCTCGAGATATCCCCTAACCCGTAAAGGCGTTCATCCTGCGCGAGGCTGAATCCGACGCGGAACCCGGTTCCGCCGGATGATTTTGCCGCCTCCGTCTCCCTGACCAGCAGTCTGCCCCGGGCATCGCTCAACGAAATCCTGCCGTTCGCCGCAGATATCTCCAGATTGGCGTCGGACGTTCCGATGGTGACTGTTCCGGCTTTTTGGACGCATTCATATTTAAATTCAGTGTACTCGTCCTTTATGACGCCGTATCTGTTCAGTCCGCTTTCTCTGAACTTGCCGTCCTCGCTCAACCTTATCCGGAACACTGACGGATTTACGGGATCAATTCTAAGACTGCTGTTGTCCTCAAGGCGAATTATTTTGTTGTTCACGGGGAAATCCTTTGTTTTATGTCATTTCAGTAATTTTTCAATTGCCTAGTCTACTTTTCTGTTGTGCATTATTCAAGGGGCATTCGCCGCTGGGAAATTCCAGAGGCAGGATGTTTACCCGCATGTCCGGGGGGGCGTACAAGCCTCTGGCGGCACGAAGGTTTATGCGCCTCACAAACATCATGATAATCAATCCAAAATCCCGGCCGGCAAATGTAAAAGTCATTTAAGCCATTCCTTCAGCGCCTGGAAGCTTATTTGTGAAAAAAGATGGATTTTTGTAATGTTTTTTTCTTTGTTTTGAGTTTGATTATTGGGGTTTGGAGCTTATCATGTGATTTGGAGCTTGGAATTTATCATACAAGACCGGTTTTATACATTATGGAAATAGAAGAAATCCTGCCTGAAATATGTTCCATGGGGAATCTTATCTTCGATCCCGTATGGTCGGAAAAAAATCATCAGTCCGGTTCCTGCGAACTCATACACATAATATCCGGACATGTCAATGTGATAATGAACAGGCAGCGTATTTCGGCCGGTCCCGGGGATACGGTTATCATTCCTTCGAAAACAATGCATCGGGATGATTTTGACATCAGTTCCGGTCTTGAGGTTTTCATGGTGCATTTCTCATGGAAATACGAAAAGGATCTGTTCGCACGGGTTTCCTGCGCCTCCCTTCCCAAAATGCCGGAGCCGCAGAAGGAATCTCTTGCGAAGCTTATCCAGCATTTCCGCCATGAATTTATCAGCGGGGCTGCATCTGGCGGCATTGTCGCCAGGTTGCATCTCTCTGAAATCCTGATGAGGATTATGTCTGCAAATCCGGAAAAGAAGAATAAGAAGAAAACATCGGCCGCAAAAACAGATTATGGAAGGCAGCGGCGTTCATGGTTGTTCGACAAGGCGAAGGAATATCTGGAAAACAACTATCAGCATCCCATAGCCTTGGAGGACATTGCGAATGAACTTAATGTGAGCACGTACCATCTTTCGCACATTTTCAGCAGGGAAAGCGATTTCTCCCTCTTTGAGTTTCTCACGCAGATACGCATGAAGAAAGCGAAGGATCTTCTCGGGGAAGGGCTGATGACTGTTGCCGAAGTGGCCTATGCTGTCGGATTTAAAAACAGCAATTACTTCTCGAAAGTGTTCCACCGTTATTTCGGGTTTCCCCCGAACAGGATATACAAGCAGAAAGTTTCCTTCAGGAAGGCCTGAGGCTGACGCCATTTTTTTTCACTGCGTGAAAAAAAACACATCCGAATTGTATACTTCACACGGGTGAAAATTTAGCTTTTGGCGAGCCAGATTGCGGATTGGATTTTTCTCGATCCGACTGATGGGCGATATGAATATCGTCCGAAGGAGGATCGGAAAAATACGGACGCAAGATACTCGCCGCTATGCGGTTGCGATCTTTCGAGTTTGGATTCGCATTCATCGAGGGCTTCCGATACCCCGGTATCGAAAGCCTCTCCGAATGCAAACCAATCCTCAAAATCTTCGCAACCAAAAGT
>JBAYFV010000049.1:0-14613 GCA_041666985.1 Victivallales bacterium | reverse complement strand
GCGGCTTATTGCCGGCTACGCATTCTTTTTTGCGGATTAATATGGACAGGAACACCGCCTTTTCAATTTACTTTGTGCCTTTGTGGTTATCCTATTGGGTTGCGGGCAAAGCCCGCCTTAGTATTTCCCGTATTTTCTCGCCGTCTCATACATGGCAACAACGTTCTCAGTTGGAGAGTTGTCCTGCAAATCATGGGTAGGTGCAAAACAATAACCGCCGCCGGGCATCATGACTTCGAGAGTTCGCCTGCAATAATCAATGGTATCTTCAACTGTTCCAGTTGCAACCGGACCGGCAGTGGAAATACAACCGTGAAACGCCAGGCGTCCGCCGAAGTTCTTCTTGAGATATTCCGGAGACATGTTTTTGGCTTCGGGCTGTAACGTATCTACGGCCGTAATCCCCATTTCAATAAAATCTTCAAAGGCCCAGCTGCTTGAACCGCAGGAATGCATCATCACTTCCGCTCCGTATGCCCTGGCGACATCAATATATTTCTGATAGCGCGGTCTTATATGTTTCCTGAATATGTCCATGCTTATCATCTGGGCGTTCTGCGTGCCCAGATCCTCGCCGAGCCATACGAAGTCAATCCTGCCTTTTCCCGCCTCGAGTGTCCGCCGTGTGATTTCAATTTGAATTTCCATCCTGCGGTCGGCGAGAAGGAGGCCCGCAGGGTCATCCGTAACCAGATCAATCAGCGTCTGCTCCATTCCCCGGAGAATCCCGTTACCGTTGATAATGTCTCCATATCCTCCTGAACCGTTTATCGCGTATTGCGAATACTTCTCACACTCCTGACTGATCCCCGAATAATCAAAGTCATCAGGATTCGGCATCGGCCATCTTGCAACCTCCTCTTCAGTAGCGTGCTCAAGCGGGAAATCGCAGAAATCCCAGTAGCCTCCGGTCTGATGCCCTATCCAGCGGGAGTGAACGCCCCAGTTGTCGACCTTGACCCCGCGCTCCGGAATATCCGTATACAGCTTGGGGCCGCAGTATGGTGCCTTAGCCCTGCGATAATCTACAGACAAAACCCGTTTCAATCCTTCATCATCATCAGCCGCCAGACCAAAATGAACTTTCAGTCTTTGATCAATTCCGGGATTGGCGGAATAGTTGATAGGAACACGATCAGTTTTCTCATATGCCAATGTCGCCAGCACTCTCTCTTTTGAATTCATTTGCCATCTTCTTTATTTTATAGAGCCAATTGCAAAACTCTAATTTTTAAAATTTGCAACGTTGGAATTTCCTTGTTTCTTACTGAACGTAAAAGTCCAATAGTTTAGTTCCATAAAGTTCCTTTTTGAAAAATATATTTTTCAAAACCTATTAATTTCCCATTTTTTATCAACCTCATTGTATTAACTGTCTGGCTGCATTCGGCAGTACCTCAAGCCGGATGCGCATCTATCAACGCATAAAAATCTTGAAGACTTTAGCACAGTGAGAATCGACGCCAACCACAAAATTGTGTTCGAACTCGCCAATATCTTCTTTTGCCCAAAGATCCCTAACCTTGAACTTTTCCGGCACACTAAATTGGGACAGATTTATTTTGGGCGCCATGGCAGGCTGTCCGCTTAAATTGAAAAAGGCCAGCGCATAATTGCCGTCGGCAAGAGGCTTGATCTGAATTTTCCAAGAGTCGTTATTAAAAAATGTTGCGGCGGGTTTGCCAAGCGAGTCCTGATTGACGGCGATTATCTCCTCATTGCACAACAGGCTCAAAACGAAGTCATCCATTGTTGCCGGTTCGCAATCGATCAGGATGGGACTGGGACGCATCATCCAGCAGGAAATGTGAAAAATGCGTTCATTTTGCGACAAGCCTTTATCTTCCCTAGGCAAAAAATCCGGCATACTATGCAGAAACTTAGGCATAAGATGGGTTAGGTCGAGGTCGAACCAGTGTCCAAATCCGATTACTGGATTCCAATCCTGATTATTTATAAATCCGTCGTCCATAAGCTGATTGTTCTTGAAGCCATTCTTCAGAACGGAATCCCATGTAGGGAACATATCCATGTTTGAACGCCAAAGGTTGGCAAGCTCCTTGACCTTGAATGCGTCTTTAATGTGAACATCAGTGCAAACACTGAAAATAATGTCACGAGGGGAGTCCCGCAACGCACGGCTCATCCGTTCCATGAGGATCATGTCGGTTGGGGACCAGTCATATTTCAAATAGTCGAAACCCCATTCCGCCCACTGGCAGACATCTTCGTGTTCGTGTTTGTTAATTCCAACGCCCCCCCGGTAATTGGTGTCACGAATTCCGGAGCTTGTTCCGCAGCCATCGGTTCCGAGTGGTACTGTATAAGGACTTGAGTATATTCCAGCCTTCAATCCAAGAGAGTGGATGTGGTCGCAAAGCGCTTGCATGTCCGGAAATCCGTCGTGCGGCACGATTGAATTGAACTTGCCGCCGCGTTTTTTTGACTGCCACCCGGAATCCATGTTCACACAGGTGTAGCCTCTGGCCGCCAAGCCGGAACTGACCATGCCGTCGGCAATAGCCCTTATCTTTGCATTATCAATATCGCTACGGTAGCAGTTCCAACTGTTCCATCCCATGGGAGGGGTTAACGCGAGGGCATTGTCATCAATGACCAGTTTCAAGGTCTTCGCACATTTGCCATGCCTGTTTTCAGCCTTCAGAGAAACTAGATATTGTCCCTTCTTTTCAGCCTTGCCTTTAATCCGTCCGCTTTCCTTTTCGACAATGAGTCCAGCGGGAAGGTTTTCTGCGAAAAAGCGGACGGGACGCTCTCCTACCGTCGGAATCAAATAGAGAAAGTCCTTTTCGGGTGAAGCCCCGTAAATATCCGGCCCGTTTATGGCAGGGCTACCTTTATCCCACGGAACACCCGGAGCCGGTTTTGTTTGATACGCCACTTCGTTAAACCTTGTAGATGCCTTTTGCATGTATTCCTCCCTGAATGGTCCTATATTAAACTTTTTACTAAAATTTGGATACCCTGTTTTATTGCCCCCCGCACCAGCAGGGTAAATTTCGGAATTGCCCCGCCTTACTGGATTCCGATATTTGATTTCCAATTACAAATCATTGCATAGGCAGTTGCTTTCGCCTGACACTGTTCATGGAGTTCTTGGTGGCAAAGGCAGGCCGTAAAGCTTCTCCGACCACGTACTGAATGTGTCGTCCATGAACGACACAAGCGAAGCGTCATGCACACCAATGGCTGCACCGCTATAACCCGTATAGATAAACCCTCCATCCGCAGACGCCCAATGTGTCATTAAAGCCTCAATGTCTTCCTCTATTTTCCTCCTGTCGCCGGAGGGGAGCGTGGCCTGGATATCGGCGCAACTGTTGAATGCGATGCGTCCCCGGTAACGCCTGCCAATCTCCTCGATCCCCAGCGCACGGGGCTGCAGGAGGTTGACGACGTTCACGCCAGCCAGAATATAACCCTCAATGATGTCGTTGATTCTGCCGCACGAATGCACCCAGACATCGCATCCGGACACATGCATCGCATCAAAAATCCGCTTGTATCGCGGATAGAAGAAGTCCATCCAGAGGTCATAGCTGATGAAGGAGTTGGTCTGCGTACCCCAGTCGTCAGACATGATCCAGCCGTCAATCCTGTCCGGGAAGCGTCGCGATATTTCACGCACGAGCGTGAGTTGGACGTCAACGATCCGGTCTGCCAGCGCTTCCATGGCGGGGCGGTCAAGATACAAGTCATCCAATGTATTCTCAAAACCGTGAAGCGCATGCATTCTTTCAAAAAGCACCATGAATATCGAGGCCATTATATATTTGCCGCCGCGTTCAGCAACCCGGATGCCGACTTCATCATCAGAATAGCGTGCGTCGCCCGTATAATCAGGAAGGGGGTGCGCGTCAAGCTTACGGATATCCTCCAAGGGATGCTTCGTAACCAGTCCCATGTTGGGTACTTCCGTTTGCCCCCAGACGCATCCCCATTCATCAATCCCTGTGCCTGTGAGCACAAAACCTTCCGCACATTTTGATCCAACGCCGGAGAAAAGATCCCCGGCAAACGGCAGCCGCGACGGCCGTTGCCGCCTAATGGCCCTTCGAACTATTTCTTTCGATGTCATTTCCATAAAAAATCTTCCCTCAGTTTCAATATGCTCCCAATTTTTCCGCCAATGCAATGATTTGTTTAAATTCCTTCAGGCTCACGGAATCCGGCACGGAATGATCTGAGGAAAAAATGTAGCCCCCGTTTTTCTTAAGCACAGGGATAACCCGTTCCATTTCTTCTTTGATTTCGTCCGGCTTATCCCACAACTGGGCATTGATGCCGCCATGCAGGACAAGCTTATCACCGTATTTTTCCTTGAGGACGATGGGCTCCATCCCCGCTTTAACCTCAAGCGGATTCAGGGCATCCAGTCCTATATCAATCAGTTCGGATACCAGGGGATTTATATCTCCGCACGAGTGCAGATGTGCTTTTACGCCTTTACGGTGAGCCCAATCAACGGCTTTTTTGTGGAACGGCCTGAGAAGATTCCTGTACATGTCAAGCGAAAAGAACTGATTGTGCTTGTAACCCATGTCGTCCGGCCAGAACACGGAGTCAAACCGATACCCGGCCTCCCAGACCATGTCCAACAATTTCAAATTCACGTCAAGAAGGTGATCAAACATGTCCATGCACCAATCCGGATTTTCCACCAGCGCAATGAGCATTCTTTCGGTGCCTATTATCCACGAATGCGTAACATCAAAACCAAACCATAAATTGGCTCTGGTCCACGAACCTTTTCGCTGTGCTTCCTTGTAACTCTTTTCAAGGGCTTTCCAGTCTATCCGGTCTTTTTCCGGCCTGATGCGCTCCTTGGCTTTTTTCCAACTTTCAGGATCGATTATCGTAAAATCGAGGAATTCCGGCGTTGAGGCCATGTGCTTCCAGTTTTTCAGCGTAACTCCCCATTTCGTGGTGTAAATCTTATATTCATCCGTTTCCTCAATGACTTTTTCCTCAAAGCGTGGCGAATTATCGGTCCCTATTCCGAACACGCTGTCAAGTCCAAAGAATTCAACATAATCCGCATTGGCTGGCATTCCTTCCCGCCGCCACCGTTCCACTGTTGCCGTCCAGGGGATATCTATTACGGGAACCCGGTCGGCTTCCTTGTGTTCGAACATCCTCTTGAATCGCTCTTTACTGGTCAGTTTTTTCATAATGACTTCATCCCTTTGATTTTTTTCAAAAGTTTACAACACATGGATCGGTTTTCCGGTCTCGGCGCTCTTATAGACCGCATCAAGAATCTTCATAACCGCATGGCCTTCCCCCCCGCCGGCCATGAAAGGGACGCCATTTAGGACGGCATCGACGAAGGCGTAGTGGCTGGTATCGTCGCTGGGAAGAGTTTGAAGCGTAGTGTCGTACTGAAAACCGTCTTTCTCAAGATAGATAGCGACGCCGCACTCATAGCCGCCGTTCAGACTCTGCTGTAGAAGTCCGGCCTTGTCGCCGAGCAAACGCAATGAGATGAACTCTTTCTCCTTGATGTTGGCGGCCCATGCCGCCTCCAATTCCAATGTAGTGCCATTTTTGAATTTGATCATGGACACCCCCATGTCTTCGACTTCAAAAGTGATGCCCTGATTCTTAGCGAGTTGCGCACCAATATGGTTGTACGAACTGGCCATGACCCAGGAAGGCTCAGGAAAACTCATCAGCCATAAAGCTAGGTCAAGGCTATGCACTCCAATATCCGAGAATGCGCCACCTCCGGAAAGAGTTTTTTTGCTTCCCCACTCGCCGAAATGCGGAATGCCCCGGCGGCGACACCATGCCGAACGTGCAAAGTAGATATCTCCCAGCTCGCCGGAATCGACAATCTTCTTCATGGCTGTCGCCTGCGGAGAAAAGCGTTTGTTAAAATGGATTCCCAGTTGCCGACCAGCCTTCTGGGCCGCCTGGACCATGACGAGACTTTCGGCTGAGTTCATCGCCATGGGTTTTTCGCACATCACGTGGCAACCGCATTTCAGCGCCTGAATGGTCAAGTCCTTGTGCAGGTAGGTCGGCGTTACAATACTGACGATGTCGAGTTTATGAGCATTGAGCATCGCTTCCATGTTCTCATAGCATTTCAAGCCATACTCTTCACTTCTCGACCGCCGCAATTTGGGATTCGTATCCGCCCCTGCGACAACGCATGCGCCGGGATGTCTATTAAATCCGAAAATATGATATTTGCCGGATCCGCCCAGCCCTACAATCCCCACTTGCAACTTACGCTTTTCTTCGTTCATGATTCTATCCTTGAGGTTATGGCTTCTGGTTTGCGCGAAGGAATATCTTCCAGCGGAGCGCGTTTGGGGCGGCTATGCTTGGCGAAGATTTGCGGCTTGGCCCAGCGGACGGCATTACCGATAATCTTCAAGACGTTCTTGTCGTAGAAAACCGGATAGGTTTCGTGACCGGGGCTAAAATAGAATATCTTGCCGTTCCCACGCTCGAAAGCAACCCCGCTGCGGAAAACATCGCCTCCTTCAAACCACGACATGAAAATGACCTTGCCGTCATCGGGGATATCGAACGGCTCGCCGTACATCTCGGAGTTCTGCAGCTCGAAATGTTCTCCGACTCCCTGTGCAATCGGATGAGAGGGGGCAATGTTCCAGAAGCGTTCCCTCTCGGCTATGTCACGCCAACGGTAAGTGCATGAGCTTCCCATCAGACATCCGAATATCTTGGAATTGGCGCCAGAGTGGAGAACTATCAGTCCCATCCCGTCAAGCACACGGCTGTGGACACGCTTGACTATTTCATCCCTTACCTCTTCATCTGCCATATGCCCCCACCAGAGCATGACATCGGTATTATTTACGACTTCTTCGCCCAACCCCTGCTCCGGCTGGTCGAGCCAGGCGCAACGGATGTCAAGATCATCGGCGCGAATGCCATCGGCAATCGCCTGATGAAATCCTTTGGGATATAAATCCACCGTTTCCTGATGATAATATTGATGGTTCCGAGAGAGGTTTTCGTGACGGAATTCATTCCAGATCGTAACGCGGATTTTTGACATTTCTGCTCCTATCCTTTTTTATATTTTCCTTCGAAAAAATACATTCCCCTATACAATTTAATAAAACCATTTTGACGCAGTCAATTAGTCAACGCAATAATGCCCGCCACTTTATAAGGCGTTAAATACATAGACATGCCGTTGATGGCCTTCGAAGCGATCTTCAAACGCCCCGTCTTTGAAGTTTACAGTCCGGTCCTCGAACAACACCTTTACAGTTCCTTTATTTGATTGCTTCATGCCTGAAAGGCCGACTTCAGCATTGATCGGATACAGGGAAGCGTTGACAGCCATGACATATACCTTTGCATCATAGACTTTTGTGAGCAATAAGATTTGGGACGAGGAACAGACCACCTCTGGAGCTGCCTCCCGGGAGGCGATCATCGGAGTCAAAAACTCGACCTCCTTTGCCATCGCTTTGATCTTTTCCCAAAGAGACTTGCTTTTCGGATGATAAGCCCAATAGAAAATGCCGGTCGCCCCGTTAATGATCGCAGCATAGGTACAATATTCCTCTTCGGACGGCGTGTATGTCCTGCTGTATCCATAGCCATAACCGCCACAAAAAGGAACACTCCAGAACGGGATCCCCACCCTGCGCGCCGTCGCAGCAGCCATTTTTGTATGATAGGCTATTGAAAACAGACCGGATGGAGAGGAGCTGCCAAAAGGAGACGGCAGGGGATAGTCGTCGATCGAGATGACATCGCTTCCCAAGGGTGCATCGGGGCGTTTTAACAGACGGGGAACCCCCAAAAGGGTGTCATTCATAAAAACAAGCTTGTTTGGCAATGCCGTCTTGATTTTATCATACATGTTTTGGAGCTCCACCCCATCAATGCGACCGGTGGCAATCGGCTCATCCGTAAAATTGAGACCAATAAAACCAGGATACTGATTGAATGTTTTCATGTCCTCCACCAAGGCTTGGAGCTTTTTCACGCTGTTATTAGCTATGTTTGTGCGAAGTAAAATCTTAACGCCTTCATGGGTAGACGCTTCCACCATAGCATCCAGCATCTCCTTGTTACCGGGTCTATAGGTTATATACATTGTCTTAAAACCGTTTTTAACGAGATAGCTCACATCGTCGGGAGTTACGGTCCTGTTAAAATAAAAACCAAAGGGTATGAACGGTTTTCCATTCACCATGGCGATACCGCTCAATCGATCAATTTTCGCCTCATCTTTTTGCGCCAGCGCCTTTGTAAACATGCATGTCGCACTTGCCATGCCAGTTCCATCTTCGTCTAACAGCCTTGCATCCAGGGTGTATGCGCCCAATGAAAGTGAAGCGACTTTGATCGTTACATCCATGGATGGAACGCACTCATTGGACATCTGCGAAACAACCTCATTGCCACCGGCATCCTTGACCGACACATGCAACCGTTTGTTGCGCAACTGGTCTTTTTGAAACCCGACAAGACTCCTGCAGGACAATGCCGTTTCAGATGTGATGATATGATATTGAGGCCTGATAAGCATGGGTTCTTCATTGCACGTCCGCCATTTCTGCAATGCCATGTCACGATAAGTGTCTTTCATTTTTTTCCACCCACCCTCATGATACGGATATAAATGGCATCGAACCCCGCTCCCATAAGGTGTTGCCTCACAGCCTCTTTCAAACTGCACTGCGTCAACCCAAAATGTCCCCTTGCTCAGCGGGTAAATGTTAACCGTGTCCGCATCATAATTTCGCCTGAACACAAATTCACCCGCGCCTTTTCCGTCCTTGAATGTAAATGGACAAACATATCGTTTCCATTCATCGGTCAAAGCGATCTCTTTTCCAGCAAAATTCACCTTCATGCCCGGCTCGCCTTTCATATAGGCGGAAACGGTATAGTCAACTTCAGTTTTTGCTCCAATCAGATTTGAGCGCAAACATAAGCCGTCTTTGTTTTCCACATCAAATGGATTGTGTATCCGCATGCTTTTCTTTCCATCATATGCGGCAGTCTCATCAAGTCCATAGCTCTGGGTCCACTCATCGAAATGAAGCGACCAGTAGGGATCGTTTATTCCAAATCCGGGGCATCCCCAGAAATCCGGCAACTGATCTTGTATGCTGTATTCGAAACTGCTGTTGGCAATCATGTTTTTGGCGCAATCATTATTCAAGCCGGCAGTCCACGGAACATTCGCGGCGGCAATTTCCGTGATATCGTCCACAAACCGTTCCAGATCATAAGCGAAGACAGCCTTCATTTTAAGCCGGTCCACCACTTTACCCAGCTGATCCAAGTCGCTGGCGGGAAAATCCTTCAAATGCGATATCGTTTCATTAACAAGTTCATATTCCCTTAAAAACGAAGCGAGTCCTTCCTTAAAAGATGGATCGAGCGGATTGATTTTAACGAGGGACTGTTTTAATGATGACACATCCTTCATGTCAGCAATAATCCGTTCCTTAACATCAGCCTCCATATTAACTCCGCTGCCTACAGGAGCGGCGACTGCCGTCATTACCGACACCGACATCATACCGATCATGAATCCCAAGCTCTTGAAATAATTTTTGATTTGAAAGCTATTCTGTGGAGCAGTCATGATATAATTCCTTTCTTTTGATGTCTTCAATCGAGTTTAAGCACCAGCACTCGTTACGAGCGCTGAATTGATGTTGCCGTTGATTTCCCGCGTCTTCAGGGTTACCTCGCACACACCGCCGAGGCCGATGTTGACCTCAATCGGCGGGCTGTCCAGGCAGAGGGGCTTGCTCGCGAAGAGCGCTTTGCCCCCGGCTTCAACGGGAAAAACGATTCCCCCTTTTTGGGAAGGCCATTTCGCGGAGTAAATACTCTTGTCCATTTCAACAATCTCTTTATCTGCATCCTTAAAATATTTTAAACAGTCATTAATCTTTCTCAATGCTCCAGTATTTCAGGAGTCCCCCTGCATCAAAGGTCACAGGATATCTCACGGTGCTGACATGATAGTCTCCCCACAACATATTGACGGCTCTATAATTGCTGTGCCTCAGTTCAATTGTGGCAGCTTTATTGTACGAACTGTTTGGACCGGGAGCATCCATGATCATATAAGTATTACTTGGATCCTGCATTTGACTATCTTTACAACCCCACGTGACAACTCCAATAAGTACATTCGAAAGGCGGACATTATAGCCATAGCTCAAACCACCTTTCCCTGCTACGCGATGACCAGTGTATGCAGGACTGGTATCAGACGGACATCTTAGTGTTGGATAATCTATATCGGAATCGAATATCAGAACATACGTGGCATCCGCATTTACTTTCCAGCCCATGTAATCTGCGATTTGATGCTGCCAGTAAGGATCATTGCCACCACCTGCGCCCTCTTTTGGGATATAGCCATAATCAGACACATACATGCTGAAACCATCGCCAATCTGCTTTAAATTGTTCTGACAAGCTGAGCTCTGCGCCATTTTCTTCGCCTGAGATAATGCTGGCAGCAGCATTGCAGCCAAGACTGCTATAATTGCGATTACCACCAGCAACTCTATTAGTGTGAAGACATTACCGATTGGCAATTGGCGATTGGCGATTTTAGCCCCAGCGGCATTGGAAGAGATGAAATTCCTATTGTTAATTTCAGATTTCACTCCGATGCTTTTCATCGCATCCTCCTGTTTGTCTAATTTATCTCAAGGCCACAGGCAAGATGCCTGTGTTACATTTACATCACCATTATAAGAGAGCAACTCTCCAATTTCAGTTCACAAATATTGTCCTTGAGATTTCCTTGCCTTCTATCTGGTCAATCAGTTGCCGCAGGGCGGCTTCCACCGCCTTTTCGACATCATAGTCTGCATAAACTGTCGGCACCGGCAGTTTGAAATAGTCGAGTTGATGGAAAGTCGCCAGCGTAATGTCGATTTCTTTTTTCAGGCCGAAATGCCCGAACATCAGATGGCTGATCTCCCGGGCAATCCGCATGTCGGGACACAACACGCTGTCAAAAGGCAGCGCGGCATTGCAAAAAACCGGTTTCATGACATCAAACAGTCCGGAGAAAGATCCGTGCCCGAAGTAGCAGATATTTTCATCAAACGCCAGGCCGAATTCGTTCAATGCCTGCTTATATGCATTGAGAATTTGGGTTGAAAAATAATTATCCGGGCATTCTTCTGCAAAGGCAATTTTTTTTTTGCCGAGCTTCACCAGGCGTTCAATCAAATCAAATATCTTCGTCTCCACTTTTACCTGGACGCTGCTGAGCGAACGCAGCAAACGCTCACTATAATTCCCGATTACTACGCATTTCGGACCGAGCTTCTCCATCAATCCGACAGTGTTGGTCTGCAATCTGCCGGCAAGCAATATCCCATCAACCCGTTCATCGCGCAGGACAGGAGGTAGCTCGTAAATACTGTTCTCACTGCCAGAGATTTTGACCAGCATCAGATGATAATGGAATCTGTTGATCGCAGAGGATACTCCATCAATCAAATGCGCCTGCGTCGGATCGGCAAATTCCTTTCCAACCATGACAAAAGCTATATTGCGGGTGGCTCCATTACGGCTTTTCAGGAAAAAGTCCTGAATATTGAAATTCAGTTTGTAATTAAGTTCCTTGCAGGCCACAAGTACTTTCTCTTTGACCCCAGGTGATACCAATGCTTTGCCGTTCAACACTCTGGATACTGTTGATTTTGAAACTCCGGCCTTTTTGGCCACATCGTTCATACTAATCATATCATCACCCCTACAGGCAAAACGTTGCTGCAACGCGTTTCATTAGATTGATTATATCAGATCCATTCCTGTTTGTCAACATGCTGTTTAATAAATTTCCTTTTTTTATGGAGAATGGGGTAATGGCTCAGTAACCACGCCCTCCGGGGAGGGGCGTGGTTACTGAGCCATTACAGAATGGGCAACCACTCGGTCTTTTCCCTTTAATGTAGCTCTGAATATCATCCCGAGCTTGAAGTGCGGGGTGATACCCAGCGTTATTTTGGATTAAGGATCCGTTAATGCACATTTTTCCGGTATGCGGAGGGGGAGACTCCGAAATATTTTTTGAACTGCCTGGAAAAGTTGAACGCTGAGCAAAATCCGGTTTTTTCCGCGACTGAGTCAAGCCTCTCGCCGTATTCAACCAACAAGGCCGCATGTCCAAGGCGCAAAGACATATAAATGCGCATTACGCTTTCACCTGTCATGGTTGAATATCTGTGGGAGAGCGATGACTCGCTCATGCCGAAACGCCTGGCTATCTGATCCAAAGTCAATTTTCCGGCAATGTTTTTCTTGAGGAATGCGATTACCTGTTCAGGGAATTCCGGCAAAACGTCCTCCTTTTTCTTCAAGATCCCGTTTTCATCCGCCGTGAACCCGTTCAAGTAATCGGTGGCGGAGAACAGCAGGGACTGCGCCGCCCAGAAACCCGACTCTCCCTGTGAGTTATACGCCCCGGCTATTTTCGAGAGCATTTCCCCAAGTTTCCCTTCCCTGTCATGTCCGACGGCAAATCCATGCGCTTCGCAAAGGGCTGCCAGCCCTAGGGCGTCCCCGTTGCTTATCAAAACGGATATGGAAAAATCAGACTTCTCTTTTAGATCACGTTCAAAGAAAACCATTCCCGGAGAATAAATGTGAAATTCCATGGGCATTCGCCGCCGCCACTTTTTAATTACAGGGCGAATCATATAAAAGCTATTGGTGCTGTAGGTGAAATCAATGATCCAATGTGCCGGATAGCATACTTTTTTGATTCCTTTAAATGACAAATGGAATTTATTCAGCGAGACACGGCTCACGTAGGGAAAAGGCGCGTCATCCCGCTTCCATCCGCCTGACATGAAATTTGACATGGTGGTGCTCATGATATTCAATATTTGCAGGAATTGCTATGGAATTTACACTTTAAGCTATTCTGTATTCCTTTCCTTAATATATAATATCCAGTGTAATTTAAAAGACACAGTAAAGGGAAATGGCTATGAAATACAGCGAAGTCGAGAGTTTGTCCTGGCTCGAAATGACGGACAATAATTCACTTTTCAATTTTGGCGGGGCGCTTCCACCGATGAGCGTACATTATCCTGTCAATCCTCCCGGCAGCCGCGATTTCATCCATGTCGAGCCGTCGTTTACCGTGTGCAGGAAAAGAGTTTATCCCAACCTTGTCGCCGGAGGAGAGGGAACCAGGGAGTTTGTCGGCAAAATAGAGACTCTTGCCATGCAGTTCGCTTTTGGAGAAAGCCCATTCGTGCCTGATCCGAGACGAACGGTTGTGAAATCAGCGGTAAGGGGATATCCTCTTCCCCACCTGGAGTATCGCGCCGGAAATTTAAAATATTCCTTCAAATATGCCTGCGCGGCCATTGATAAACTTCAGAGCATTGCCGCAGTTGAATGCGAAATTTGCAATGAGTGCGATGAGGAGAGGCGGGCGTTCGTAACAGTAAAATTCAATGTCTGTCCTGAGAAAGAGCTTTTTGAGTATCATTACGTCCATTATTATTGGAACGCTCAAAAATGGCTTCCTCAGAATAACTTGTCATACGAAGATCAAACAGCATTTATTGACGGAGTTCCGTTCGCGAAAGCTCTGCCGGGGAATTTCAGGGACCAGTTCGAACAGATTATCGCTTCCGACAAAAACTCCTTCAACCGCGAGTTCAGCTGCAGCGATCCTTACTGGGCTGAGCCGCAAATGCGGATTTTGGAAGCGGACAATGTGCTGCGGTTCTCAGCAAAAATCCCCGCCGGTGTCACGAATAAATTCACCCTCTTCATGCTTGCGGATGAAAAGAATGCGGATCCTCTTTATGCTGAGGCCCTGAAAAACGCCTCTTTTGCGGAGATTGCCGGCAAATCCCTGCTGGCTTTCAAGGGGAAAATGTCATGTGCACCGACATTTAAATGCGCATACGGGAATTTTGATGAGATTCTTCTGGCGCAGCAGGTGCAGATACTCCAGCTGCTGGTGGATTTGAACGGAGAGGAGCCGGGGCTGAAGCCGACCCAGGGCGGCAGTTCCGAAAGGTTCTATGTGTGGATATGGGAGGCCATGCACATGCTGAAACCCATGCTGAGAATGGGTTTTTTTGACGTGGTCAGAAAAGCGCTGGACAACATTTTCAGCCTCCAGGACGCAGGATGTCCGCCCGAAGGCGAGTTTCAGACGGTGGCGGGCTCCATCGGAACCACGGGTCCCAAGTGGGCGAACTCAACAGGCTCCGCCTTGGATCTGGCCGCTTCTTATTACCTCTATTCCAAGGATTATGATTTTACCGTTAAATTCCTTCCAAGGCTTCTTAAGGCCGCTGACTGGATTATCCGGGAAATCAGAGTGACGAGACGGAACGGCGCCGACGGGAAAAAAATCCTTAACTGGGGTTTAATGCCTTTCGCCAGGGCCACGGACGGAGATAGCGGATATGTTGTCGCCCAAACAGACGTGAACACGTTGACCGGTCTTGAAAAATTTGTCAATATGCTCGATTCCCTAAAACACCCCTTGGCGGATGAATATAGGAAAGAAGCCGTTTATCCTCGGCGTCGATAAAAAACTGTCGCTTCGTTTTGAACCGACCTTACCCGCCTTTCTTT
>JBAYFV010000048.1:0-14713 GCA_041666985.1 Victivallales bacterium | reverse complement strand
GCAAGACCGTTCATATGCGCGGCAATGGTTCTCGAAGGAGACTTCGCCTCACTTGCTCCGGGGATGCCGGTGTCAGCCGGCGACAAATAGAATTTGTTTTAAATAATTGTGTTTAATAAATAAACAGGAAAGCCACGACCATAAAATGGAAATACATGCGATAACAAAATATTCGAGAGTGTCCCCGTCGAAAGGGAACGATGTTGCACATCTTCTGAAGGGAAAGACCGCCGTGGAGGCGCTGATCATGCTTGACCTTGTCCCAAGAAAATCCGGAGCAATACTTGCGAAAACACTCCGCTCGGCAATAGCAAACGCCGAAAACAATCTCAGTCTCAAACGTGAAAGCCTTTTTATAAAAACTGCGACAGTATGCCCTGGACCAATGTTCAAGAGATACCGCGCAAAAGCTAGAGGAATGGCTGGACGCATACGCAAACGCACAAGTCACTTTACAATAGTGCTTACTGACGAAAAAGTCTAAGGAAAGGAAGTTCAAGGTGGGGCAGAAAGTAAATCCAATAGGATTCAGGGTAACAGTAAATAAGAACTGGGATTCCCGATGGTTTACCAAAAAAGCCAATTTCGGGAACTGGCTTCATGAAGATCTGAAAATCAGAGAATTCATCAAAGGGAAATATTACAACGCGGCAATTGCAAGAATCATGATAGAAAGATCCGCGAACAGAATACGGATTATCATATACACAGCGCGTCCAGGACTTCTTATCGGACCGAAGGGCGCAGACCTGGAAAACCTCAGGTCATCTGTATCGCGGCTTGTTGTTTCAAGGGACATTATCGTGGACGTCAAGGAAATTCAGAATGCTGAACTTAACGCCCAGCTTGTTTCTGAAAGCATAGCAGCTCAGCTTGTACGCAGAATAGGCTTCAAGCGGGCTATGAAAAAAGCAATTCAGACAGCTATGGATCTCGGCGCGCTCGGCGTCAAGGTGCAGTGCTCCGGCCGACTTGGAGGAGCGGAACTTGCCCGTACTGAACAGTACAAGGAAGGGAAAGTTCCCCTGCATACGCTTCGCGCAAATATTGACTATGGTTTTGCCGAGGCGAACACTACAGCTGGAAAAATCGGAATTAAAGTTTGGATTTGCCATAAAGAGGCAGTGGAGGAAATAAATCATGCCGTTGATGCCAAAAAGAGTAAAGCACAGAAAAATACAGCGCGGTAGTATTGCCGGGCTTGCAAGAAAATGCAATAAGCTTGATTTCGGGGAATATGGTCTCCAAGCTTTGGATCGTGATTATATTACGAACAACGAAATCGAAGCCGCGCGTGTTGCAATCAACCGTCATCTGAAACGCCGCGGTAAAGTCTGGATAAGGATGTTCCCGGATAAGCCGGTCACCTCAAAACCCCTTGAGACACGTATGGGAAAAGGGAAAGGGAATCCGGAGGGCTGGGTTGCGAGAATAAAACCGGGAAGAGTTCTTTTCGAAATCAGCGGATGCGGGGAGACGATTGCAAGGGAGGCGCTTTATCTTGCATCGACAAAAATCAGTATTCGCTGCAAGTTCCTCTCAAGAGCGATTCACTAAAATAAAATTATAAACGGAACAACCGACATATTATGAAAGCCAAAGAAATAAAACAGATGACGAAGGAAGAACTCGGACACTCGATTGATGAACTCTTCAGGGAAAGACTCAATCTTCGCGTTCAGGCCAAGACAGGACAGCTTCAGAACAGCGCCAGAATATTTCATATCAGGCGCGATATCGCCAGGATCAAAACAGAATTAAGAAGCCGGGTATTAACCGGAAAATAATAAATCCATATAAAACCGGGAAGTGAATATGCCTGAGGAAAAAACTGAAATTAAGCGTGGACAAAGAAAACAGAGGGTTGGAACTGTCGTAAGCGACGCAATGACCAAGACAATCGTTGTCGAAGTTGAAAGACGAGCCCCCCACCCCCTTTACAAAAAAGTTGTTAAATCCAGAAATCGCTATGTTGCTCATGATGAGAAAGAAGAAGCAAAAACCGGCGACACGGTCAGAATCGTTGAAACGAAACCGTTGAGCAGGACGAAAAGATGGCGTTTGCTGGAAATTATCGAAAAAGCAGAAAAATAATTTTTTGGAGAATATCGGCAAATGATTCAGATGCAGACAAGATTAGATGTGGCTGATAATTCCGGAGCGAAAAGCCTTATGGTTATAACTGTCCTCGGACAGAGAAAACGCTACGCTCATCTTGGTGATATTGTCACGGCCGCAGTTAAAGAGGCCATACCCGACGGTACCGTCAAGAAAGCGGAAGTTGTCAAAGCCGTTATAGTTAGGACTTCTGCCAAAATACGAAGAGAAGACGGTTCTTATCTCAGATTCGACCGTAACGCGGCGGTAATAATCGACGATCAGAGCAATCCGCGCGGAACCCGTATATTTGGACCAGTAGCCCGCGAACTTCGCGATAAATACATGAAAATAATTTCTCTTGCGCCGGAGGTTATATGATTAAGTTTTCGATTAAAAAGGGTGATATTGTCGAAGCTATTTCCGGCAAATGGAAAGGTGAACAGGGTAAAGTTATCGCTGTTCTAAGTAAAAAACAGAGGGTTGTGCTTGAAATGACAGGTCTTTCTCCTGAAAAACTTCAGGAAGTCGGTAGACGTACCGTAAAGAAAACTCCGGAAAATCCAAAGGGCGGACTTATTGAGAGAGCTGTTTCAGTCCATATTTCCAGTGTAAAGCTCAAAGTTAAGGGCGAAAAAGAAAACAAAAAAGACGAAACCAGGAAGGCATCATAAGGGGTAAACAAAATGCCGAATGTACGCGATACATATAAACAAGTAGTGGCTCCCGCTTTAAAGAAAAAGCGCGGATATAAAAACGATCTGGAAGTTCCAAGGCTTCGTAAGATTGTACTCTCTTCCGGAATCGGAACAAAAATGGAAAAGGATGCTTTTACAGAGGCCAAGGAGCACTTTTCCATGATTACAGGACAGCAGTGCGTTGTCAAAAACTCCAAGAAGAACATTGCCAGCTTCAAGCTCCGTAGCGGTATGCCGGTTGGCATTATGGTCACCCTCAGGGGGCAGAGGATGTATGATTTCCTTGACAGACTCACACATAACGTCCTGCCAAGGGTTAGAGACTTCAGGGGGATACCGAAGACAGGTTTTGACGGATCCGGAAATTATAATTTCGGATTGAATGACATCACTGTTTTTCCCGAGGTTGACCTTGACAAAGTTAAAAGACAGATCGGACTCAACATTACAATTGTCACATCCGCGAAGACAAATGAGGAGGCATTCGACCTTCTTCAGATGCTTGACATGCCTTTTGCCTCATAATTAAAATAAACGGGAGATATTGCAATAATGGCTAAGAAAAGTCAAATAGCAGAAGCTAAGAGAAAACCGAAATTCAGCACCAGGGCCTATCACCGCTGCGGTCGTTGCGGCAGAAGACGCGCATTCATCGGAAAATTCAAGGTTTGCCGTATATGTTTCAGGGAGCTCGCCTTGTCTGGGCAGATTCCCGGTGTAACCAAGGCCAGTTGGTAAGGGAGAAAAAAAACATGAGTATGCAAGACAATATTTCAGATATGATTTCACGCGTTAAAAATGCCGGAAGCGCTTCAATTAAAGAAATTTCCATTCCTAATTCCAAGATGAAGGCATCCGTGGCGGCAGTCCTCAAAGAGGAAGGGTATATAATCGACTACAGCATCGAGGGGGACGGAGTTGTAAAAAACCTTTTAATCAAGCTTAAATATCACAATAAAAAGCCTGTAATAGATGGTATTAAACGGGTAAGCAAGCCATCATGCAGAATCTATTGCGCCAGCGCGGATATTCCTAAAATCAGAAACGGGCTCGGAATTGTGATACTCTCCACACCCAGCGGAGTTATCAGCGGGAAAAAGGCCGCCGCCATGAATGTCGGCGGAGAGATTCTCTGTTACGTTTGGTAAATAATAATAAATGTGAGGATAATTTAATGTCTCGTATAGGTAAAAAACCATTGCCCCTGCCCCAGGGAGTCAAGGCATCCGCTGGAACCGGGGATATCACCATTGAGGGTTCGAAAGGAAAGCTGTCCCTGGCTTTACCTCCGATGACCAGCGTTAAAGTTGAAAACGGCATCGTTCAGGTCAGCAGGGCTGACGACTCGCGAACAGCGCGCACAATGCACGGACTCGCCAGAAGTCTCATTTCAGGAATGATTGTCGGAGTGTCTGAAGGCTACAAGAAGGATCTTGAAATAGTCGGCGTAGGTTACAAGGCACAGCTTGCAGGACAGAAGCTGACTCTCAACCTCGGATACTCGCATCCTGTCGTATATGATGTGCCCGAGGGTATAAAACTTACCGTTACGGACAACAACACAAAGATTAATGTCTCTGGTATTGACAAACAGCTTGTGGGTCAGGCTGCGGCAACAATCAGACGATTCAAGAAGCCGGAACCCTACAAGGGCAAAGGGGTACGCTATGCAAATGAACATATAACAATTAAAGAAGGCAAGACTGTTGCCTGATTTTTCTGGAGATTAAAGAGATGTCTACGTATAAAACAAAAAAAGACCAGCGTGTCAGGAGACATAACCGCCTCCGTCAAAACTTGTCCGGAACTGCGCAGAAACCGCGCCTTTCGGTCAGCATCACATCTAAACATATCTATGCCCAGCTCATTGATGACGATTCCGGAAAAACTCTCGCTTCAGCATCATCAATTAGTCCTGAGTTCAAAAAACTCAATGCGAAACCGAATCTTGAAGGCGCTAAACAGATTGGTAAAACCATTGCTGAAAAGGCTGTCGCCGCCGAAATCAAGACTATTGTTTTTGACAGGGGCGGATTCAAATACCACGGCAGAGTCAGAGCTCTTGCCGATGCCGCAAGAAGCGTCGGATTACAATTTTAAGGGATATAAAAAACTATGGACAACAGGAATCAGGAATCATCAGGGTTTGACGAACGGGTAATAAGTGTCAACCGCTGCTCTAAAGTGGTCAAAGGCGGCAGGAACTTCAGTTTCAGCGCCCTTGTAGTGGTCGGAGACCGCAGAGGACGTGTTGGGGCTGGACTTGGCAAGGCGAATGAAGTGTCGGACGCCATACGCAAGGGCGGGGAAATCGCCAGGAAAAATCTTGTCACCGTACCCATGAACGGGTCTACCATCACACACTCCATCGAATCAAAATTCAGGGCGGGAAAAGTGATGATTAAGCCGGCTTCAAAAGGAACCGGTCTTATAGCCGGCGGCGGAATGAGGGCCGTGCTGGAACTTGCCGGTGTCAGTGATATTCTTGCAAAATCCATGGGGTCGGCCAATCCGGTAACTGTGGTTAAAGCCACCATCAAGGCCATCACCATGCTCCGTTCAAGGGAAGAAATTCTTTCAAGAAGAAATTTAATTTAGAATAACAACGATAGGACTGAATATAATGAAACTCCATGATTTACTTACTAGCCCTTCAAAAAAACGCCGCAAGGTAGTTGGCAGAGGCGATGGTTCCGGCTCCGGTGGCACAGCAGGAAAGGGGCATAAGGGTCAGAAAGCAAGATCCGGTGTCACAATACGTCCGTATTTTGAAGGCGGTCAGATTCCTTTTTTCAGACGTCTGCCTAAACGCGGCTTCAAAAGCCATATGCACAAAGACTATAATATCATCAACCTCTCCAAGCTTGAGGAATTGTTTTCAGCAGGAGATCTGATTGATGATGCCGTTCTCCATAAAAAAGGCATAATTCCAAAGTCGAAAAGCGGACTTAAGGTTCTTGGAACCGGAGAACTGACAAAAGCGTTCACTGTCAAAGCCACCAATTTTTCCGCTTCCGCCAAGGCTAAAATTGAAGCTGCAGGCGGGAAATGCGAAATTGTATAAGCTTCTGTCGAACGCTCATACAACCCCGTTTCCGAAAAAAAACTAATCTTGGAATCTAACTATGTTTTCGGCATTTACAAATAGTTTTAAAATCAAAGAATTGAGAAATAAAATTCTCATCATGCTGGGAATTGTTGCGTTAAGCCGCGTTGCCGCAAACATCCCCTGCCCCGGCATTGACCCGAAAGCTCTGAGCGAATATTTTGAACAGTACCGGCAGCTTGACACCGCTTCGTTTATGGGGATGTTTGACCTCTTCAGTGGCGGCGCACTCGGTCATTTTGCCATAGCAACCCTCGGTATTATGCCGTATATCTCCGCTTCAATCATAATGCAGCTCCTCATCCCCGTTCTTCCCGCGCTGGAAAAAATGGCACGGGAAGGCGATGTAGGCAAACAGAAAATACACCAGTACACACGTTATTTGACACTCGTTATCTGTGTCGTTCAGGGTGCAATGGCGGCAATGGCCATGATGAGGCCGGAACGTCTCGGGTTGCCGCATCCCGGACAGGATCTTGTCCTCAACCCAGGCCCTGCCTTTGTTTTAATGACGGTTGTCATTCTTACCTGCGGCACAATGTTTCTCATGTGGCTGGGTGAGCAAATCACTCATTACGGTATAGGAAACGGAGCCTCCGTGATAATAACTGTAAGCATTATTTCCAGAATGCCCGCCTCCTGTCTGCATCTTTTTGATATGGCAAAAACCGGAATAAATGAATCAGGCCAGAGATTTACAGGCGTACATGTAATGATTCTTTTTATAATCTTTGCCCTTGTCACTGCCGCCACCATCTTGATCACCCAGGGACAGCGCCGAATCCCCATCCAGATGGCAAAGCGCATTGTCGGTTTCAACAAGATGAAGGGAGGCACGACCTACATGCCGCTCAAGGTTAACTTCTCCGGAGTCATGCCTATCATCTTCGCAAGCGCAATCCTGATGTTTCCACCGATGATTCTCGCGTGGATACCGACAGAGTTCACCCGTTCAACACTGGCTGGTCTTTTCGTCAGACAAGAAAGTTTTCCCTACATGATCATCTACGGCCTCATGATTCTGATATTCTCATATTTCTGGGTTGCAAACCAGTTCAATCCGATTCAGATATCGGAAAATCTGAAGAAGGAAGGCGCCTATATCCCCGGTATACGCCCCGGCAGGCCGACCGCAGAATTTCTTGATCACACGATGACGAGAATCACTCTTGCCGGAGCAATATTTCTAACAGCACTTGCGCTTTTCCCGACGATTCTTACCGCAGAAATGAACGTTCCCTACATGGTAGCCTCGTTCTTCGGAGGAACAAGCCTTCTGATTATCGTCGGTGTCATGCTGGACACTCTCAGCCAGATGGAATCTCACCTCGTAATGCGCAATTACGACGGCTTCCTCAAACGCGGACGTCTTCGCAGCCGAAGAGGCCGGTAAGAACAGTCCCGTCAATCGTGGGTATCAATTCTATTCATATTCACTCAGCCATTATTTTATAGTTCTGCCAATTCCGCTTCCAAAAAAAAGGGAAGCCGTAAAGAAATAGCTTTGACATTTGCCGGCTGGAATTTCGGATTATTATCATGATGTTTTGCAAGGCAACCTCGCAGGGAGTCGGGATGAGGAGTAAACAGCGTGATAAGCAGCGGCTCAAAAACGGGGTAACGCAGACATTCCTGTCTGCGATTGAAAATGGAATTTGAACCTACCTACAGACAAGAATGTCTGTGTTACTTTTCAGACAAATTTCATTTTGGAATTACCTTTTCGAGCAACGTCTAATTGCGGGCGGGGCGGGCGGGAAAATGTTTCACAATGCCCTTATTTCGACAAGTTCTGTGCAATCTTGTTGCATTCGGAAAGAACCTTGTCTCCGATGGCACCTTCCGATTTTTCAACAATAAAGTCATGATCGGTGATATCGCCCTTGAGGTCAAGAATAAATCCATGGCCTACAGAGGCGCTAAACGAATTTCCGTTCCACTCTACATAGTCGGAATATCCCAACCCATCCAGCGCATCCTGGACAAGTTTCCTGACTTCCGAGGCATTTCCCCTGCCGTGTTTATGAATTAATTCCGCCATGATATAATGAATCCCTAAGCTTACCTCGACAGCTTCACGGCATATTCCATGAACTTCTTTTTATTAACCTGGGACATTCTCGTATATTGTTCGAAAATTCTGACAAGCTCCCCGCCTTTTTCAGTATCAATATACTTGCTGATAGCACGTACTTCGGGTTCCATCCTATATTTTTTTATGTCAATTCCACTTTTGGAAGCAATTTCAACAAGTTTCCGCTTTGCATCGGCACTCGGATTTCTCGTGCCACCTTGCCAGTTTGAAATGGACTGCTGAGATACTTTGAGCATAGCCGACAAATCCGTCTGGGAGAGGAAATTATTGTCCTGTATGTCATTAACCAATAAACTCCAGTCGATGTCTTTCATAGATGATACCTCCCTTTATTTTTAAAACTTACAATAATATGGCGAATTCAAAGTGGTAATCAATAAAAAAAATCACCTCTCCCAAATCAATCATAGATATATATTATTATGATGGCAACAATGGGTCTAAAGAAGTGGTGCGCCTGGAAGGACTTGAACCTTCGACCTTGTGATTAAGAGTCACCTGCTCTACCAACTGAGCTACAAGCGCACATCAAAAAACAGTTTTAACCGTCAAAACTAGTTCCAGAATAAATCTCAGGAAGAATGAGAATTGAAACCCGCATAATATTTGCTCACATATGCGTCTTGTCAAACAAATGAATACAAGAACATTCATTTATTTGAATATACATGGTGTGCCTAATGTAAAATCCATCGGATTTCATGGCGAAAACCCTGAAAGACTTGTGTTTTCATTGTTGCGTATCTATCTGGACAGCTTGATTTCTTGTATTGTTAAAGTAATCTAAATACAGTAAGTTTGCATGATATGTAACTTTGAGGCATCAGTTTAACTGAAACATCTAAAAAAAGGAGGGCTGAAATGACTCTGTGTCCTATCGCAATCGCAGTCGGTTGCAGAAAATGCTTCCTATTCGACATCTGCTTCGTAAAAACCATCATAGGAGACTACAAGGAAGAAAAAAAAGACCAGAAAGATGAAAAAACAAAAATCATTGAAAAGAAATCGAAGTGAAAAGTCGACAAATAATCATTTAATCATTATTTTAACAATGAAGGGATGCGTTGTTTCTTAGCATTTATCTCTTATACCCCTAAATTCCGAACCCGACAAACAACATGGAGTTTATTATGGAAACAAATGCTGGACTGTGGATCGATCACAAAAAGGCCGTTATTGTTCTTCTTCTCGGCAAAATGGAACAGGAAAAAATAATTGAGTCGAATGTGGAAAAACAACTCAAACGCTACTCCAGCCTACCGATGGGAAACTCATCCGACTCACGACAGATGCCTGCTGAAGATGCCCAGAAAAGAGAATATACACGACAGATGAATGTCTATTATGACGAGGTGATTGCATTCATAAAGAATGCCAAATCCATACTCATATTCGGCCCCAGCGAGGCCAAGACAGAACTGAAAAAACGCATTGAGAAAAAAAAGCTCGGTAAGCGCATAGCAGGAATCGAAGCGGCCGACAAGATGACAAACCCTCAAATTGCAGTGAAAGTCAGAAAATATTTCTTGAAAAAGTAAGTAACTCCGGCTCAGCTCTCGGAAATCGAAACTTTCTGGAAGTGTTCGAGGTCGCGGCCGAGGAACTTCTTCGCCTGTTTGAAAAATGAGTCGGGCATGTCCGTCACATAGAACCGCTCCGTTCCGGAAGTCGCCTTGCTCGCCGAAAGGGAATTCCTCTCCAGATACTCCTCTGCGAACTTCGCACATGCGTCCGCACTGTCAACGATCTTCACTTTCTTCGACAGATACGACTGGAAGGATTTTTTCAGGAGCGGATAATGAGTACATGCAAGAAGAAGCATGTCAGGGGTTTCCCTCTTCAGGGAATTCAGATAGAAATCAATGGTCAGACGGCAGATCTCATTGTCTGCAAGCCCTTCCTCAGCAATTGGAACGAAAAGAGGGCATGCAATCGTCCTGACGCTTATTTCCGGATTTACGGCGTGAATCTCACGGCGGTAGGCATCACTGCTGACAGTCGCCCTAGTCCCGATCACCGCGACATATTTCGGTTTTGCCCTGAGACATGCCCTGACCCCTGCATCAAGTACGCCGATCACGGGAACATCTGCGAATTTCGCACGGATCTCCATGAGGGCGATCGCCGAGACAGTGTTGCAGGCAATGACTATGAGTTTGACTCCTTTTGCAACCAAGAAGGATGCATCCTCCATTCCAAAACGGATTATGTTTGCCGGTGATTTATCGCCATACGGAACACGGGCGGTATCGCCGAGATAAATTATGTTTTCGTTCGGAAGCGATTTCCTAAGCGCAGCTGCAACTGTCAATCCGCCGAGCCCGGAATCAAAAATTCCTATTGGACGGTTATCGTATTTCATGTTACTGACCTTGTTGTTTGTATTTCGATATGAATGAATTCTGGTCCAAAAGCCGTTCCTCAATCCTTCTCAACGCTGTCTGCTTAGTCGAAGGCAGCCTTGCAATATTATTTTCTTCGAGAAGACCCTTTTCAACCTTTTCGATGAATCCGTTTATCGCCGAAGAGTCAAGCGGCTGGGGGTTTGCAGCCCAGGCACGCAGGAATGTCTGTTCGGGCGTTTCCTTCTCAAGCGTCTGGGTTTTTATCGGCCTGGCCCTTGTTCCGAACTGATATCCCTTCAGCGCGATGATCAGGCTTTCATAGTCCGTGTTTTCACGGTTAAGCCTTATGAACTTATATTCCATGACATCGGAGGCTTCGCTTTCATCCTGATCCGGCTTGGCAAAATGAAACTTGCGGTCGGAAAAGTTCAGTGATTTATTGACGTTGGTGTCGAGTTCCCCGTCAAAAACCCTCCACTCCCTGAGCCTGCCCGCCGAATCCGGCCTGATATCGCCACCGAGGAGAAGGAGACAGACAAGGTCTTCATCCTGATGCTCCTTATCCGTTATGCTGCTGCTGGTTTTCCCTCTCTGAAGCTCCATTGAAATGTGCAGACTGTGAGGAGGTATGTTTGCGAATTTCACAGCTTCGTTTATCAGAATAGACATTCCCCACGGGCATGCGAAAAGCGGGCGAGAGAGGTCGCCCACAATCTGATAGCGGCCAAGGGCGTATTCAAAAAATCCGCGGTGGCGTTCCTGACCTACGGTTATCTGCTGATGCGAATCCACATGTCCGCCCATACGCCACGTCCTGCGAAACATGTCGAAATCCTTGAACCAGTAAAAACCGTCGTACATCCTGTCCTCGCCCGGATGGGCGTATACGGCGCGTTTTCCGAGACAGCTGAACTCAAGTTCGGCGCCGAGCGGTGTCGGAGCCGAATACCAGTTCTCCTCAACAAATTCAATAACAGGCTGCATCTCCTTCGAGTTGTATATGCTGTCCGAAACTTCAATTGCGAACTTCGCATAATCCCTGTAATTCCTGCCTTCAACAATCGTATCCAGGGATTTCTCCATGAACAGATCATTTATTGTTTTTGAATGCCTGTTGTAATAGATCATCGCAAGCAGTATCGAAAGTCCGTGTCTGAAATAGGGGTGCGCAATTCTCACTGCGTCGAGATATTCATGCCTGACGGCATCGACAAGCTGGTTGAATACAATATGCTGGCATGCGAGACGCATGTAATTTCCGGCGTATGGCAGCAGCTCCCTGTTTTTCAGGAGATCTTTCAGGTGGGGCGGCTTCGCCTCCTCAAGTGCCTGGACCATTATGTAATTGCAGATGTAGTTGCCGTCAAAATGGGACTGTATGATTTCATCCACGGCCGATCCCATCAGTTCATGGATCACGCGCCTTGTCATTTCAGACTTGTCGGTATTCATGTCGGCAATAACCGCATCCACTTTCTTTTCGATGTAACGGCTGTACCTGTCCTCGAACTCCACCTCTCTGCCGAAAGATCTTTCGAGTACGCTGATATTCCCGACGTAAGTCATGCAGCGCTGGCGGCCTCTGGCGGTTCTGACAACCGTCATCTGGCGCTTGAAAAGATGCCCTTCCACCTCGAAGTCGTCAAGGACTTTCATGTCTTCCGGAGAAAGGCCCCTGAGTATCCTGCCTTCCGTCACAGCGCCATGCTGTTTGACAATGAACGGAAAACTCCATGAAGGCGCGACCCTCATGTAATTATAGAGTTTCGCCGGAACCGAAGGCACAACCCGCTTAAGAAGGAGCCGGACATGCGTGTCATCCATCAGGGTGCCGTAGGCGAAAAGATCCGTCTTGCCGCCCCGGCCCGCCTTGAATGCTCGTTTTATTTCTTCTGGAGAATTTGAAAGAGGATGTATTTTTTCGGAGCTTTTTTTCATTGTTCACAGTTAAATCATTACAGCTTCCTCGTCGCAGTCGTTGAGTTTGGGACACTTGGAGCAGTCGCTCCAGATTTTCTGGGGGAACATATCCTTTTCGACAGTCCGGAAGCCAAGCCTGTTGAAGAAACCGGCGCTGGTGGTCAGCGCAAATATTCTGACATCTCCCTGTCCGGAAATTCTTTCTTTCAGGAAATTGACCATCTTCGATCCGATTCCGCCTCCGACATTCCGGGAGCTTACTGCGAGCGACCTGATTTCAAAAAGCCTGTTCCCGTAATCGCGGAATGCGCAGCAACCGATGATTCTCCCGTTTTTTTCCGCAACGCAGAAATTATTGATATGCCTTGCAACTTCCACGGGATCACGAGGCAGGACAATTTTTTTTCTCGCATATGGCGCGAGGATTCTGCAGATCGCGCTCATATCTCCTTTTTCAGCCATGCGTATTTGAATTTTCTGCATCAGAAATCCTATTCGGTGAAAACTCCCATTTTGCGATATTTCTGATAACGGTTCTCTTTAATCTCCTGAGGTGACAGCTTTTCAAGATCCGAAATATTTTTCTTAAGCGCCTTTTTCAGAGATTCGGCGGCGGCATCAAAATCCTTGTGAGCGCCTCCGAGCGGCTCCTTGACTATCTCATCAATTATTCCAAGTTCCTTAAGGTCTTTTGCAGTGAGCCTCAGAGATTCGGCGGCTTTCGCTGAAAACGCCCTGTCCTTCCACAGTATTGCGGCACATCCTTCAGGAGTTATGACGGAATAATATGCGTTCTCCATAAGCAGGATTTTGTTCCCCACTCCTATTCCGAGCGCCCCTCCGCTTCCGCCTTCCCCGATCACTGCCGCGACAATCGGAACCGGAAATTCGAACATTTCCCTCAGATTGACGGCAATGGCCTCGCCGATATGTCTTTCCTCGGATGCAATTCCGGGAAATGCTCCGGGTGTGTCAATAAGGGTTATTATGGGGATCTTAGCCTTTTCAGCAAGTTTCATGAGGCGCAGAGCCTTGCGGTAACCTTCGGGATGCGGGCATCCGAAATTCCTGAAAACATTCTCCTTGATATTGCGGCCCTTCTGTGTTCCGATTACAAGAACCGGCTTCCCGTCAATTTTCGCAAAACCACCAACAATGGCGGGATCCTCAGCGAACCTGCGGTCGCCGTGGAACTCAAGGAAATCAGTAAAAACCCTATTGATGTAATCCATGAGATAGGGTCTGTCGGGATGACGGGCAAGCTGAACCCTCTGCCAGGGAGTCAGGCTCTCATATATTGTTTTCTTTGTCTCCTCAATTTTTTTCCGGAGATGCACCATTTCCTTGTCAACATCAACGCTGTGTGAATTGCCGAGGCTTTCGAACTCCGCTATTTTCGCTTCAAGCTCCGCAATCGGCCTTTCAAAATCCAGAACAGTATTTGCCATATTTAATCCTTGATAACGACTGTTGTGTGCAATGGAACGATCATATATAACTCATTGATATCATCATTGTCCAATCTTATGGATCCGGCGTTATTCTCCTTACCGATCTCTCCGGGCATCCATGTGCCATGAATCCCGTAACCTTTCAAACCGGCACCGGATTCGGAGGCCGGTTTAAGCGACATCCACCTTGTTCCGAGGATATTCTCCTTTGATCCGTACGGTACCTGCTTTCCGTCCTTGAACCAGACAGGCTCTTTTTTCTTCACATCAACTTCAAAAGTCCCGGCAGGCGTTTTCTCAGGCTTTCCGATACCGATATTATAAACCTTAAATAAATTTCCGCCGTTATAAACATAAAGTTTAAAACGTTTTTTGCTAACTTCCACCTTCCAATTTCCTTTAAAAACCTTGATCGTTCTGCCGGGACGCATCACAGGATTGGACGGATTTAGCCCGTTGCATTTCATGAGCAGGTCGAGCGTTGTATTGGAATCCGAGGCTATTTTAATGAGACTGTCGCCCTTCTGTATTACATAGGATTCTTTTTCCGGACCGGGGAGATCCGTTGAGATCACGAGCGAATTGACTTTATTGAGAACTGCAACAGCCCTGCCCCATAACGGCTCATCTTCACCTATCCCGGCAGCCAAAACCTTTAGAGCCGCCTCTTTCGCCTGATCGGGCCTGTCATATTTGAGATGTTCCTCCGCGAGCGCGCAATTACCGGAGATGAGCTTGTATTCGAGCGCACTTTTCGGAAGAGCCTTTTTACCGGAACCCTTATTCCCCGCTTCCGACTTCAGTTCCTTTTTAGTTTCCGGAACCTGGACGGTTTTTGTTTTCTGCGTATAAGCGAAAAGACAAACAAGTAAAATCATGACACAGGACACAATCAACAGAATAACCCAGAAAGACGGACTGCCGCCGCCGTCCATGTCAGAGTTCTGATTATCGCCTTTTTTCCCTTCTAAACTGTAAATAGCATCCACCTTTTTATGTTT
>JBAYFV010000047.1:0-14845 GCA_041666985.1 Victivallales bacterium | reverse complement strand
CATCTGATATGTTTTATCCACCGGATTGATCAGATACCGCTGTTTCAGCGGTGTCCCCGAGATTTGGACAAAGGCGTCTTCCGTCTGATGATAATTCAACAGCGTCAATAAAAAATCACCTTTGGATTCATGCACAAATGAAACAAGCGGCTCACGCCAGTCCGGTGTGGGCAGCATCATCTTTCTTCCCCCTCCCAAATCAATAGTGTCTTCTCTGTACGCCAGCCCTTTAGAGGTAATAGTGTTGACTGCTTTTCCATTAAGATAAAAATCCTCCACCAGGGCGATTTGCGTTAGTCCCTCATGTATGCCGAACCAGGCGCCGTCAATCATAAACAGTCCCGGCCAGTGTGCGACACCTTCGCATCCGGCTGCAGCGGTAACAATGGTGTCCAGTAAAAAATCCCGGGGTGTTTCGCGGAACGGCTTGGCAAACGCCCAGCCTATTGTCATATCAGGCATAAATTTCTTTGCCGGCAATTTTGTGCTTGCCAGCATACCCGTCAGGTTTTTTGCATACCCTATGGGGCTGGTTTCATAAATCATCGGGCTAAGCATTTCAAAATCAGAGCCATACACACCATAGTCAATGTTTCTGACGGCGCCCCCTCCCTGTTCAACCCGAAAAGGCATTTTCTTGACGGAGTCAATTGTTTTTCTCATTGAATAGAGCGGACGGGAAATCTGCTCCATGCGAAACCTGCCATACGCTTCACGGTATGTTTCCCTGAGTAATTCCGGAGTCAGTTTTTCTTCAATTCCGTTTTTTTCCGCAAATGCATCTATGGCTTTCTTGTCCTCGAGTCCCGGCCACGCCTGCGGGCCGTAATGAGGCTCCCAGTCCCAAAGTATCATGTCGAAATATTTATGCGCTTTTTGCCAGGCGTCCCGCGCTTCACCGCTTTCCAACCCTGCGCAAGCCAGATCCATTGCCTGTATCAGCCCCCCCAGTTTCATGGTGCCTGTCGGGTCGGGAATATAACTGGGGGCATACTTTTGGGCGAAAGCCGAGACATTCGCAATGTTCAGAACGCCTTTACGACGATTGGCTTCGAACATTTTCTGATGCAACGTGTTATCGTCACCCCCCGTCACATCCGGCAAGCCCCTGTTCCAGTGCGACTCAATCCCGCTGATGCCAAACCGCCTATAGAAGTCAGCCATCCTGTCGTAGTTTTCATCCGGCACAATATTTAACTCGCCGTATGTATAGAACTTGAATTTTCCAGGCAGCTTTTTATCGGATGTGACAACGCCGGCGCTGACAATCAGGCTTGTCCCTCCTGCCAGTTTCTCCCCCCCGTAATCCAGCTCCCACGATATGGTGTCGTTCAGAACCTCAGGCGGCTTGCACCAGACATGCGTGTTATAAGTATATCTGTTTTTGCACAGCCGCGCTGTGAGAAGGTCGTTGTTAAGAGGGATATTGTATTGCACGTAAGTCTTGTTGTCTATTGTAAACTCCCTGGTTTTGAAATTCTTGCCGATATTCGTGTTTTTCTTATAAGCGTCCGTCATTCTCCCGTATATGTCGGCTCCCAAAAACTCTACTGACTTCGGAAGACTGACCGACAGCACGGTTGATCCGGTAAACTTTTCAGGAATTTCAATTTTGTGCTGGCCTGATAAATCCCGGGCGTCCAGAGTGATTAACAGTGAGTTCCAGTCATTGCCGAAAACGTATAGCGTATTGTTGGCGCGGCGTTCAGCCGGCCATAATTCCACCGACACTGTTTTTGCCTGCACACTGCTGAACAGAACAGGCATTAGTGTCATAAAAACATGGCATAACACCTTCATCCTGGAATGTTTCATTTTTTCTCCTTTTAAAATGTTGCTTTTTTTAATTTCCTGGATTATACGGGCGGTGTCACGGCCTTTTCCGCGACCAGCAATTTTTGGATGTTCCGCTTGGCGTATTTCTTGCTCCAAGCCGGTCGGTGCCATACAAGCTCTGATAGGCGCCTTCACCGGACGGGAGCGACGCACTGACCGGGCTGACATGTCCGTCAACCCAGGCTATTACACATTGCAGCCCATGGACAGGTCTCGCCACGCTTCCGTTGCCGGGAGTGTAGTATGCGGAATAAACAGCTTGCCCTCCCGCTTCGAGAAGGGTGGAGGCGTTCCGCTCATGGGTGGCGCTTTCCGCCAGCAGAACGGTTGCCGAGGGGGTTGCGATCTCCGTCAATTTCGCAGGAGGGGTGTTCGGGCCGCCTCCATCGATCCAATTGGTTCCGATGTAGAAAGTGTTATAGCCATAGGACGGAAATTGCCAGAAATAGACGGTCTTGATGGCTCCATACGCTTTAGCATTACTCCAACGCATGAGGTTGGACGCGCCGGCAACAAGATGATCCGGGCGTGAAGGGCATAGGAAAGTTGGTCCAGGGATGTCATAGTCTTTCACGATGCGGGAGGTCCAGCGCCAGTAATTGGCAGTTTCATCAGCCGCATTTACAAACGGGGGGAAAAAGTCATTGCTGTCCTGGACGTAGTACGATATGCCCGAGGCAACCTGCCTTTCGTTATTCACGCATACGATGGTCTTCGCCATATCCCTGGCATTTTTCAATGCCGGAAGCAGCATTCCCGCCAGAATTGCGATGATCGCAATTACAACGAGGAGTTCAATGAGTGTGAAACCCGACAGGGGGCAGCTTTTTCTGTCTTTCATTTTTCATTTCCTTTACGTGTGAGAATTATAAAATCATTCTTCTTATTAAACAGGGTGAAGCGCGAATTCGCGCGTCCTTATTTTCTCTTCAACACGCCGTACCATGGTGCTTTCTCGTATTTCCAGACGGTATTCGGAGGCCAGAAACGGGTTGCCGGATGAACGGTCTTCCGGCTTAAACCAGATATCAGCTTTTGCCAGGGTCTCGACAGCTTTGCCGCCAAGCTCAAAAAATCCGACATTGATTGTTGACAATGTCGGATGTATGTATTCGCAGTTGAACCCGCTGGCAAACCCCATTACCGCGATGTCTTCCGGTATGCGCAAACCGGCTTCCCTGATTGCGTGATATACGTCTGGCACCCAGAAATCGGAATAGCACATAATTGCAGTTGGAGGCACGGGCCGGTCAATTGTTTTCCCGACAACTTTGCGGATTGCGGCACTGTCAAACTGACAATAGGCTATCAAGTCTTCTGACGTTTCCGCTCCGATTTCCCTTAGCAGTTCTTTGTATTCATCATGAGAGTAGCCTCTGATGTTTGAACTTTGCGTTGTCAATGTCATAATCCGATGATGTCCAGCTTCCAGCAGATATTTCAAGGCGTCGCGCCAAGCCGGGCGTTCAGGAAAAGCCAATGTCGCCCAACCGGTGACCTGATAGTCTTTACGACTGGCAAAAGGTAATAATACCGGGAGATTATGCCCCGAGAGCAAGTTTATGATTTTCTCATTTCCACTGAAGTTGTTGGCCAGCAAAATAATACCGCTGATATTGCGGGTTTTCAGCCGCTCGGAAACTTCCCCGTGGCACTGCATATTGAAATACTCAATATCGCAAATTTCAATCTCAATATTCATTGAATTCGCGGTGCGTTCAATGCCTGGCAGGATATAGTGACACGGCAATTCATGTCCGCCACGGACTTCAGCTATGACTAAAAAACGTTTTCTGTGGCTACTGGAATTGCGGACAAATGTTCCTTTGCTCTTTAAACGGAGAATCAAATTGTCCGACTCTAATTTTCTCAATACGATACGCAAAGTGTCCCGCGACACTCCAAGTTCATGTGAAAAGAACTCTTCTTTGGGCAGTTTTTCCCCTGACACATATTTACCGCTCAGGATAGACTGTTTTAAGTCTCGGTACAAGATATCTTTCTTATACTGTAAATCAATCAATTTAGCACCTTTGAAATTTATCTAGGTATTGCTGGGTATGCATAAGTATAATGCAGGTATGGTGGTTTGTCAATAATTGTTTTTAATTTTTCAATGAGAATTTCTGTAAAAAATTCAGAATATGCGGGAGTGATGTTATACTCCACACGTGTGGAGTATAATTGCGCAAGAACGCCCGGATTATTTTCCGCAGCATTTCTTGTACTTCTTGCCGCTGCCGCAGGGGCATGGATCGTTTCTTCCGGTTCTCGGTGTGTTCCTCACGAATGTGATTTGGGGTTCGGCTGCGGATTCCGCGGGTTGTCCTTCCGCTCCCGTTTGCGGAGCGGCGCTTTGCTCTCCGCCGCCCATTCCGCCAAACTGGTCAATCTGTGCGTGTACCAGATTCTGCGGAAGCGATGCGAAGAGTTTTTCAAACGCGGCGAGACTTGTCGCGGAGCGGAACATGTTGGCAAGTATTTCCTGATATATCTCGGTCATAAGGGCCTGGAACATTTTAAACGCTTCCTGTTTGTATTCGTTAAGCGGATCTTTCTGTGCGTATGCCCTAAGTCCGATGCTTGAACGCAGATGGTCCATGGCGTAAAGATGTTCCTGCCAGAGCCTGTCAATGGCGTCAAGAAGAGTGTGCTTCTCCAGCCATCTCTGGGACTCGGGGGTTTCGAGGGACGTTTTTATCTCATAAGCCTTCTCTATCCGTTCAAGTATCCTTTTGAGAATCAGATCCCTGTCCGGAATCCCGTCGTCATTCTGAGACGCCAGGTCTTTCTTTATGAATCCGAGGGGGAAAGTTGAATTCAGCCAGGCAAGCAGTGCATCGCCTTCGAACGCAATCGGGGTCTTGCCTGCAAACTGATAGGCCTCGTCCACATGAAGTTCGATTTCCTGATCCAGGATGTCAAAAAGAACTTCCTTCGGATTGTCGGAGAGGATGACTTCTTTTCTGAAACCGTAAAGGACTTCACGCTGTTTGTTCATGACATCATCATACTGGAGAGTTCTCTTGCGAATTGAAAAATGGTGCTGTTCAACACGCTTCTGCGCCGTTTCAATTGATTTGTTGAGAAGCGGATGCTGGAGCTCCTCGCCCTCTTCGAGGCCGAGTCTGTTCATGATTGACGCCACCCTGTCGGAACCGAACAGGCGCATGAGATTGTCTTCCAGGGAAATATAAAATATTGACGAGCCGGGATCGCCCTGACGTGCGCAACGGCCGCGGAGCTGTCTGTCAATACGCCTGGAATCATGTCTTTCACTGGCGATTACGTGAAGTCCTCCGAGGTCGGCAACGCCTTCTCCGAGTTTGATGTCGGTACCGCGTCCCGCCATGTTTGTGGCGACGGTAACGGCGTCTTTTTGTCCTGCTCTGGCGACAATTTCCGCTTCAAACTGATGGTTTTTCGCATTCAGGACGGTATGGGGAATACGATCACGCTTCAGCATGCGGCTGATGATTTCGGAAACCTCAACTGAAACTGTTCCGAGGAGAACGGGCTGTCCAGCCCCGTGGCATTCCTTGACTTCATCTATGATAGCCTTGTACTTCTCGCGTTTCGTCTTGTAGATGCAGTCGTTCGAGTCCTTTCTTACGCAGGGCTTGTTGGAAGGGACTACAATGACATCGAGCTTGTAAATCTGATGGAACTCGTTTGCCTCGGTTTCGGCGGTGCCGGTCATGCCCGCGAGTTTCTCATACATCCTGAAATAATTCTGGATGGTGATGGTGGCGAGTGTCTGTGTTTCGCGTTCAATGTTGACGTTTTCCTTCGCTTCGAGAGCCTGGTGCAGCCCTTCGCTGAAGCGTCTGCCGGGCATGAGTCGTCCGGTATGTTCATCCACGATCAGCACTTTATTTTCCTGAACGACATAATGAACGTCTTTTTCGAACAGGCAATACGCCTTGAGAAGCTGGGATATGTTGTGAATCTTTTCACTCCGTTTTGCAAAATCCTCCTGGAATTCCTGTTTCTTCTTTATTTTGCCGGCTTCGTCGAGCGTCGCATCCGAATCAATGTCATGAATGGTTGCGAGAAGATCCGGGAGAACGAACATTTCAGGATTGTCCGGACTTAACCCGGCGCGTCCTTTGTCGGTAAGGTCGGATTCATGGCTTTTCTCGTCAATTACGAAGAGAAGCTCCGACTGTACCTGCTGAAGAAGACCGCGATTCTGATCGCTTCTTACGAAAGACTCCAGTTTCTCCAGTTTTTTCAGTATGCTTACATCTTCAAGCATGTGCATGAGCTGGCGATGCTGCGGCATTCCGAATTTAACCTGTATGAGTTTTATCAGCGCCGCCTCTTCTTCCGCGCTTCCCTCCTCGGTTTTCTTGAGTTCTTCCCTGGCCTCGGCGATAAGCCTTGAACACAGGAAGCTCTGTTTTTTGAAGAGTTCGTCGACTCCGGGCTTCAAGACATCAAACTGGTGAGTGGAAACGGCTACGGGGCCGGATATGATAAGCGGCGTTCTGGCCTCATCAATGAGGATGCTGTCAACTTCGTCTATTATCGCATAGTAATGGTTTCTCTGCACGATCTGCTCCTTGTTCATGGCCATGCCCATGTCGCGCAGATAATCGAATCCGAATTCACTGTTTGTCCCGTAGGTGATGTCGCGGTTGTACTGCTCGCGGCGGTCGGAGGGCATCATGGAGTTCTGCAGGCATCCGACCGTAAGTCCGAGATACCGGTAAATAGTCCCCATCCATTCCGAGTCGCGCTTTGCAAGATAGTCGTTGACAGTAACAAGCTGGCAGTTTTTTCCGGCAAGGGCGTTGAGGTAAAGCGGCAGTGTCGCCACCAGGGTTTTTCCTTCGCCCGTAGCCATTTCGGCAATGGTTCCCCTGTGGAGGACGATACCGCCCATGAGCTGGACATCATACGGAACCATGTCCCATTTGAGCTCCTGTCCGCAAACATCTATGGTTGTGCCGCAAAGTCTCCTGCAGGTGTTTTTGACTGCGGCGAAGGCTTCCGGCAGGATGTCGTCAAGAGTTTCGCCTTTTGCCAGCCTGTCCTTGAATTCCCGTGTTTTCGCCTTCAACTGCTCCTCGGAAAGATTCTGGAACGACTTTTCCACCTCGTTTATTCTGGCGACCAGGGGCATGATCTTTTTCATGTCGCGGTCTGATTTCGAACCGAAAATCTTTTTTAATATAAAGCTGATCATCTATGGACTCCGAATAATTAAATTATGTTAATGCAAACGCCTATTTCGAGCCGGGTTTTACAACGGGGAGGTTGTTTTTGCAGAGAGGGCATTTGTCCGGTTCAAAGGTGTCGAAATGCAGTTTCAGGAGACTCCTGAACGGAACATCAAACCTGACATCTCCCGCGCTCCTGTCGACAATTACTGCGATTCCGACGACTTCGGCGCCGAAGCTTTTTGCAAGCTGGACTGTCTGTTCAACGCGCCCCCCCTTTGTCACAACATCCTCGGCGACGAGTATCTTTTCGCCTTTTGAAATTCTAAAACCGCGCCTGAGGACGAGACTGTCATTTTCCTTTTCCGCGAATATCGCTTTTGTCCCGAGTTTGCGCCCGATTTCCTGTCCGACAATCAAACCGCCGAGGGCGGGGGAGAGTACAGTGTCAATTTTCACGCCTTTGAATTTTTCGGCGAGGGCGGAGCAGAGCTTCTCGGCAATGTCCGGATACTGCAGTACGAGCGCGGCCTGGAAAAACCGGTTGCTGTGAAGCCCGCTCCTGAGAAGGAAATGGCCTTCGAGAAGAGCTCCGGACTTCATGAAATGATTTAAAACATCATTGTCTGTCATATGTGAAAACTCCATTGTTTTATAAAATCAGCGCATACTATAGCCCGAATGTTCAAGAATTTAATTGCTTTATTGTACTAATTCATGTATTTTTAACTTTTAATTAACATGGCTGGGGGCGGGAGAAGCTGTCGCAATGAAGAACGTGTTTTATACAAAATCGCTGGCGGTGGCAGTTCTTTTGGCCGGACTTGTGGTTTCCGGCTACGGAATCTCAATAATATTGGATGCCTCGAAATGCAGGAACTGGAATTCGGTCAAGGGAAGGATAATCCATTCATTTGCTGCCGATGCATGCGGAATGCCGGAAAATAAAACCGAGGCTGTGCTCAACCCCTATATTGTCTATGAGTACGCCATCGGAGGCAGGACATATTTTTCAGACAACATATCTTTTCTTGATTTCGGCACCCTTGCCAATTTAGGCGACACCTATTATTCGGGTTCTGAAGACGAAGTGAGGAAATTGCTGAACAAATATCCAGTGGACGCAGCTGTCACGGTATATTATAATCCGGGAAACATTGAGGAGTCTGTAATAGACACAGGACTTAAGCCGCCTGTTTTTATTGTTTTCATTCTTGGTCTTCTTCTGAGTTATATCTCGTTTCACATCTACATATACGGTGCGTTTGTCCATCTCAAGGACGCCAGATAAATCAAGGCCGAGGGGGAGCCGCAGTCATGTTGTGTCCTGCATGTAATACTGAAATGCTTATTCTTGAGTTCAACAGAATCGAGATTGACTTCTGCGGCCTTTGCGGCGGAGTCTGGCTTGACGAAGGCGAGCTTGAGCTTTTAATTTCGCCGGAAAACAGCAGTCACGCCTCGCTTTCCGGGATTGTCTCCGATATGGGGAAAGGTGCGGCGGTCAAGGGGGCCAGGAAATGTCCCGTGTGCAGGAAAAAAATGGTTCCGGTGGAACTTTCCATGAAACCGCCTGTCGAAATTGACAAGTGTCCGCTGAATCAGGGACTCTGGTTCGACAGGGGTGAGCTGGAGCAGATTATGACATCCTCGGGTGACGACGGCCGACTCGCGGATTTCCTGAAATCAGTTTTCAGAAACAAGTCAGACGCATGAAACGAATTTAAACGGAAAATAGGGAGGGTTGATTATGATGGCTATGGGAGCAGTTGGTTTGGTGGCGGTTATCCTGATTGGCGGCCTGCTTGTGCTGGGGCTTTGGTTTCTAATGACCTACAACGTTCTTGTCGGACTGAGGAACCAGGTGAAAAATGCATGGGCGCAGATTGACGTGCAGCTCAAACGCAGGCACGATCTTATTCCCAACATAGTTGAGACTGTGAAGGGCTATGCCAAACATGAAAGGGAAACCTTTGATGCCGTAGTCAAGGCGAGGAGTGCCGCCGTTCAGGCAAGCGGAGTGGCTGCACAGGCGAAAGCCGAAGGCGAACTCTCAGGAGTCCTCAGCCGCCTTATGGCTGTTGCGGAAGCTTATCCCGAACTCAAGGCGAATCAGAACTTCCTGAGCCTCCAGGAGGAGCTTTCATCAACCGAAAACAAGATCGCGTTTTCCCGTCAGGCCTACAACGATCAGGTTATGATGTATAATACGAAGATTCAGATGGTTCCGTCAAATATCGTCGCCGGTTTCGGCGGTTTCACGGCAATGGATCTTTTCGAGCTGAAGGAGCAGGCGCAGCGCGAGGCTCCGTCAGTCAAGTTTTAAAAAAATTCCACAGGGATTTTTTATGTGGAATGCAATACGGCAGAACAGGATAAAATCCGCCATTCTCATAATTGTAATGGGGATGCTTCTCCTTGTCCTGGGAGCGGTGATCGGTGGTTCGATAACAGGTGCCCGGGACGGGATTCTCGGCGGGCTTTTCCTTGCCGGCCTTGTCTGGTTTTTCCTGACGGTCATCGCCGTTCTGGAGGGGAAAAACATTCTGCTTTCACTTTCCGGAGCCCGTGAAGTCAGTCATGACGATGCACCCCAGTTTTACAATATTGTCGAGGAGATGAGGATTGCCGCCGCTCTTCCCGCGACACCCAAGGTGTTCATAGTTGAAAGCCGCGCACCGAACGCATTTGCCGTCGGAACTCCGGGAAATGCGGCTGTTGCGGTGACCACCGGCCTGCTTTCGATACTTTCACGCGACGAGCTTCAGGGTGTTGTAGCCCATGAAATCGGGCACATAAAAAACCAGGACAGCCGGTTCATGACGATTGCCGGCATAATGCTTGGTGTTATTGTCATTGTGGCCGATGTTTACACGAGGAGCATGTTTTACGGCGGCATGGGGCAGCGCCGTTCAAGTTCTTCTGGCAGGGACGGAGGCGGGAACCAGCTTCAGATAATTCTTTTTGTCGTTGCAATAGTCCTTGCGATACTCGCGCCGATTCTTGCCAACCTGCTTTATCTCGCATGTTCCAGGAGCCGCGAATATCTTGCGGACGCGTCCTCGGCTGTTTTTACGAGATATCCGGAAGGGCTTGCCTCGGCCCTGGAAAAGATTTCCCGTTCGACGGTTCCGCTTGAGTCGGCAACCCGTGTCACCGCCCCGATGTACATAATCAATCCGCTCAACAAAGCATGCGGCAATGAGGCGTTCTCCCTTTTCAGCACACATCCCCCCACGGAGGAGAGAATAAGAATTCTGAGGGGAATGGCTTCCGGCGCAGGTTTCAACGATTACAATAACGCATATGGCAAAGTGAAGGGCGGAACGGTGATAAACGGTTCTGATTTGCGTTCGGCCGAGGAGCTTGAACTGAGGGGAATCAAAAGATCCGAACCTGTGGACAGGGTAACGCAGACGCGCGATGCAAACGATATTCTTCTCCGCGCCAGCAAGTTCAGTTTCATTGACTGCGCCTGCGGACTTCGCATTAAAGTCCCGCCGATGTTCGCCGCCAAATCCGTAAAATGCCCCCGCTGCGGCGAGTTGCACCAGTTATAGTTTTTCACCCAAATAAATTCAACAGAATTTATTTGGGTGAAAAACTATTATCCAAATATGAATTTTTGAAATAGTGACAATAAAAAACTCTGTGCCTTTGTGCCTCTGCAACTTTGTGCCTTAGTAATTAAATGGTGGAGAAAATGGATTCTAAATTTCCGACTGTAGCTATTGTGGGACGCCCGAATGTCGGCAAGTCCTCTCTTTTCAATGCGATACTTAAACGCCGTCTTGCGATTGTCCATCATGAGAGCGGTGTGACGCGCGACCGGATTGCCGCATCCACACACTGGGACGGCCGTCATTTCCAGATTATTGACACCGGCGGACTCGGTGTCTTGAAGGGCGCCAAGAAAAATATCGGCATGTGGGATATGGAGATAAAGGAGCAGGTTGAGGTTGCAATCGAGATCTCTGAACTTCTTGTTTTCGTCACAGACGTCACCGACGGAGTCAGTTCCCTTGACATGGACATTGCCGGACGGCTTCGTCAAAGCGGGAAAAAAGTCATTGTGGTTGTCAACAAGTCCGACAATCCGGAGCTTGAGGAGGAGGCTGCGAATTTCGCAAAACTGGGATTTGCTGTGGTGATTCCTGTTTCATGTGTGCACAGACGCGGAGTTACCGCGGTTCTCGATGAAATAGTTGAGAAAATTGACTGGGAAACTGCCGTGCCTCCAGTGGAGCCTGCGCTGAGGATTGCTGTCATCGGAAGGCCGAATGTCGGCAAATCCTCCATTGTCAACCGCCTTCTCGGTGAAAAAAGGGTAATGGTCAGCGATATTCCGGGAACAACCCGTGATTCGATTGATACTGATTTTGAACTCAAGTGCAAGGATGAGACAATACATGCGGCCCTGATTGACACTGCCGGATTGCGGCAGAAAAAAAAGGCTGACACCGCTGTTGAGATTTTCAGCATCATACGCGCCGAGGAAGCCGTCAAAAGGGCGCAGGTTGTTCTTTTTGTGGTAGAGGCGACCACAGAAACTGGCGTTACGGCCCAGGACAAGAGAATTGCCGACATGATTTCAAAATCAGGCAAAGCCTGTATAATCCTTGCCAACAAGTGGGATCTGTGCCGGAAATCGCACAAGCCGGAAGATGTGTTCAAGGAAATCAGATACGCTCTGACTTTTATGGATTATGCGCCTGTTATTTTCATATCCGCAGCCGATGGGCATAATTTTCAGAAGATACCGGCAATGCTTTCCGAAATAATGGAGAACATGAGGATGAAAATCCCGACCTCCCTGCTTAACAGGATTGTCGGCGACGCTGTCAAGAAGAATTCACCGACATCTGTCGGGAGTCATAATCATTATTTCAAAATCTATTATGCGACAATGATAGGGAACGAGCCGCCAGAGTTTGTGTTTTTCGTGAACGACCCCAAAATCTGCACGGCGAACTATGTTTCCTACCTCAATAATTGCCTGCGAAAGAGCCTTGGCCTTGTAGGGCTTCCAATCAGGATAAAGTTCCGCCCCAGGGAGAAGGTGATAAAACCCAAGCGGACCTATTAGAATTTCACCACGAAGTTTTTCGCGTCATTGACTTCTATTTTTGTGATTGCCTTCAATATCTGTTCAATTTTCCGGCCCGTGAGAGTCGGCATGAATTTGTCAAGCACCTGTTGCTCTGCAAATTTAACGGGCATATGCCCCATTTTATATTCGATGGCGCTAAAGGTTATTGAAGGTTTGCCGACTTCCTTGGTTGGAGCGTTGACGACTGAACCTTTCAGTTCAAAAGTCACGGGGATTTTGTCGAACAATTTTGTCCTGAGGATTATGTGGACGAATCCGACCGAGTCAATATCGAAAACAACCTTTTCAATATTGTAGGCCGGTGCTTCTGCCGATGCCGGAGTCGCGTTGGCCGGTGCCGGGGCGGCGTTTGCCGGCTTGTCAGAGCCGGGTGCAGCTGTTTTTGCAAGGAAATATGAGTTGTAAAGATATGTCGCTTCCGGAGCTGTGAGCGTATAGGTGTCATTTCCAAAGCCCTGTTCGGCTTTCTTCAGTATGGACTCAAACTTCTCCTTTGCGGCTTTTGCGGCATTGTCTCCTGAAAGGGGTGAGTAATTACTGAGATCGTCGGGATAAAACAACATGGCGATGACAGCGACAAGAGCGGAGAATATTATAAACCCCATAAGTTTCCTGATAACGCTCCCAAAACCGCCGGATGATTCCGTGTGCTCCACCTTTGGCCGCAATAGTTCAGTGTCAAGCTTGCCTCCGCATCCCCTGCAAAAGATGGCGCCGAGTTGGTTTTCGTGACCGCAGAGCTGGCATTTCATTAACATATTGAAGACTCCCCGTTTTTTATATTATTTTGTTGGTTTTGACGTATCTTTTTTTGTGCCTGTCTCGGGCTTCACACTGCTCTCGGATACTTTCGCCGAGTCGGCTTTTTGCGCAGTTTTGTAACCGTCTTTCCGGTAGTCGGTACAATAGAAGCCGCTTCCCTTGAAGATTATTCCCGCACCGGATCCGATCATTCTGCGGACGGGCTTCTTTTTGCAGCAAATACAGGTTTTGAGCGGTTCGTCCGTCATCTTCTGGAAAAATTCAAAAGTCTTTCCGCAGGCATCGCATTCATATTCGTAGGTAGGCATAAAAATTACTCCGAAATAGTGTCTGAAAAACGCAACCCGTATAATAGCATATGGGGATTTTTTCTCAAGGGCGTTTCTTAAAAAAAGGTTTCCTGAAATCAGGAATAAAAGATTTTTTTGCCGTTTATACCCGAATATTTCCCGCCGGAACGGTAATCGGCCTGTAGCGGAACCTTCCCCCCCCCGTCAGGAAGATCAATCGCGAAAACCGGCGTTCCCAGGGATGAAAGCACCGGACGCAGCTTTCTCATTATCTCCAGCCCTCTTCTGATGCCGGTACGGAAATGGGAACTCCCTTCCACGGGATCCGCGTGGAACAGATAATGCGGCTTCACCTTTATCTTTACAAGTCCGCGGAAAAGCTCTTCAAGAACTTCGGCATTGTCGTTCACACCCTTCAGCAGAACTGTCTGATTCAGCAGCGGAATCCCCGCTTTCACAAGAGCCAGACATGCCTGTTCAGACTCTCTTGTAAGCTCGGACGGATGGTTGAAATGGGTCATTATCCATAGCCCGCGCACGTCTGAAAGCATATTGACAAGCGGTTTGTCAATTCTCATTGGAAGCACAGCCGGTATCCTCGTGCCGATTCTTATGGCGTCAATATTTTTTATTCTGGAAAGACTGTCAAGGATCTTCTTCAGTCTTGGAGTTGGCAGCATCAAAGGATCTCCGCCCGAAACAAGAACTTCCCGGATTCCAGTATTCCTTGAGATGTATTTGCAGGCTCCCTGCAAATTGTCGTCGCTGATATCGCCTGCACTGTTGCCGTTCTTCCATTTCCGCTTACGAAAACAGAAGCGGCAGTGTACGGCGCACTTATTTGTAACGAGCAGGACAACCCGGTCCTTATAGCGGTGTATCAGGTTTGAGACAGGCGTCTGTCTTTCTTCGGCAAGGGGATCTTCGGAAAGTTCTTTTTTTCGGTGAAGTTCCCTTTCATCCGGAAAGCACTGCTTGAAAACAGGATCGTTTTTCCTGTCTTTGCCGATCAGCCCGAGATAGTAGCCGGACGCCAGGAACGGATAAATCTCCGCGGCCTTCCTCTCCTTATCGGTAAATTTCAGCTTTGCGGATTTCGCAAGAAAGTCCATATGTTTCCCATGAATCTGTCTTTGTTCGTAGTTAATCCCGCAAGGGATGTTCTTTGTTTTTCTTTGGTTTTTAGGCCATCTGTTGAAGATTGCTCTTCACGCTGTAAACCCAGCCTTTTCCCGAATCCCATGCACGTGAAATCTTGAATCCCGGGAACTTTCGCTTCTTCCCGTTCTCTGCGAATTTCGCAAGAAGTCCGGCGACTTCGATTTCCTGTTCCGCCAGTCCGATCTTTGCTGCTAGTTCGTGTGCAGTTCCTTTGATCTTGCCGATACTCGAAAGTTTGGACTCCAAGGCAATGAGCAGACTTATTATTTCCTTGCTTGCAAGTTTATACGACTGAACACCGGGCTGGTGGAATGCGTTGATGTGAATGAGTTCGGCGTAAAACGCCACCGACCTTTCATAAAGCGCTATAATCATCCCGAGATTGAACGCGTTGACATCCGTTATCTGCATCTCAATGACCTGACGGCCTTTTGAGTGAAGCGCATTTGCAAGTCCGGCCTTGAATCCATGCAGATAATCACCCATGCTGATGTTTTCAGTAATCGGAATATCCATGCTGT
>JBAYFV010000046.1:0-14893 GCA_041666985.1 Victivallales bacterium | reverse complement strand
GACGGGTTCGGAAATGTAAACATAAAGGAGCTTGCCGCAAATCCGAAATTCAAGGATTTTGTCGAGACAAACCAGAATCCGAAACTCAGCCAGTTTAAAGAGAACCTGAAATTGAACGGCATAGATATTTACAATGCCTTCAGTTCCGGCGTGTTCTATTTTAATTCGAAAAGTAAAAAGGGCGGTGCCGTCCTGAAAACCAGCATCAGTGAGAACACCCTTGACACCATGCTGTCAAACAGCAAGAACAATGAGGGCAGACATGTCAATAAAACTGCGGTCAACGGCAAAACCGTTTATTCAATTGACAATGGCGGCAGGAAATCATCGTTTGTATATCTCAGAAAGGACGTAATCGGGATTTCCGAACTCCCTGAAGATGTCGCAGTGCTGGCTTCAATGACTGAAAAAGAATCCGCCGCATCCAATACGAAGCTGATGGATTATTCTGCAAGAGCCAACAAGAGCTCGGTGATGTGGTTTGTTTTTGATGCAAAAGACAGTTTTTCGGGAATGCGTAAGAAGCAGAATCAGGAAGGAAACAGGGGAATGCTGCAGCTGATTCCGATTGACAATATCCAGGGCGGATTCATGAATTTGAATTTAACCGGACAGAACAGGGACAACCTCAACATCGATGCTCACATAAACTGCAGGGAGAAAAACAAGGCGCAGATGCTGACAATGCAGGCTCAGGCGATGGTTATGACTTACATCCCGATGATTTCACAGGGAAACAGCCAGCTTAACGATGCGCTTATGGATGCAATCAAATTTTCCAACGAGGGCAACGACATTGTAATAAAGGCCGATATAAGTTCCGCATTGCAGGAGCAGTTGAAAAAGTCGGCCCTGGACACTTCCACAAGCCCGTTTCAACCCCAGATTGCCAGAGCCAAACGGAAAAAGGATGCCAAAACTGACGACCTTGACGCTGATTCGGATGTCGGAGTGCCTCCCCCTCCCGCTTTGGTTCGTTAAGAAATAACCTTTACATTTGGCGGAAAATACAAAAGTTATTTCTGTACGGCTGAGCCGATTTCAAAACTCAAATTTAAAGGAGCGCGGTTTTTTTTACCCGCGGAAATCTAACTCAAGCGGCGGACTGGAAAGTCCGCCCTCCGTTAGTTTTGAATCGGCTCAGGGTAGTTTTGAAATTACCTCGGCTCCTAAACTGTTTTATTTTCTTCAGGTTTGGATTCAGCGGTCTTCACTTCGGGAGCGACAACTGCCGGAATCTTTTTCTCTTCGAAACCGAGAAGCTTTCTGACTTCGGGTCCGTCAATGGTTTCACACTCGAGAAGCTTATTGGCGAGGATGTCGAGTTTCGCCCTGTTTTCAAGCAGAATCTTGTCCGCACGTTTCCTGGCATCCTCAATAAGGGTTTTTATTTCAACGTCTATCTCCCTTCCGGTTTCCTCGCTGTACCCCTGGGGTTTGACCATGTCCCTGCCCAGATAGATGGGCTCATCGCGTCCGCCATACTGCATTGTCCCCATTTTCGAGTTCATCCCGTAGGAACAGACCATTAATCTGGCAATTCTTGTCGCCTGCTCGATATCGGAAGCGGCGCCGCTCGTTATGTCGTTGAAAACAATCTGCTCGGCCGATCTCCCGCCCATCAGAACGGCAAGCTCCTCAATAAGCTCAGTTCTGCTCTGCGTATAGCGGTCCTCTTCCGGCAGATGCATCGTCGCGCCGAGATATGCCATCCCCCTGGGTATGATTGTAACCTTGTGTATCGGCATGCTTTTAGGACATGAAAGGGAAACAAGCGTATGTCCGGCTTCGTGATAGGCCGTGATTTTTCTCTCGTTCTCGCTGATTTTCCTGCTTTTGCGTTCCCTTCCCCATCTGACTTTGTCCCTGGCCTCCTCCAATTCAGACATTCCGGCGGCTTTCTTGTCGAGTCTTGCGGCGAGGAGAGCCGCCTCGTTAATAAGATTTGCGAGATCCGCACCACTGAAACCCGGGGTTCCCCTGGCTATTGTGTCGAGATTCACATTCGGTTCGATTTTTATATTTTTTGAATGCACGTCAAGAATCTGCCTTCTCCCTTTTATGTCCGGAAGATCAAGGACGACCTGTCGGTCAAACCGTCCCGGCCTCAGCAAAGCCGGGTCAAGAACATCCGGCCTGTTTGTCGCCGCGAGAATTATGACACCTTCCTGTGTTTCCAGCCCGTCCATCTCAACAAGAAGGGCATTGAGAGTCTGCTCCCTTTCGTCGTGGCCTCCGCCGATACCCGAAAAACGGGAGCGTCCCACCGCGTCAATCTCATCTATGAAAATGAGGCACGGGGCATAGCGGCGAGCCTGTTCAAACATGTCGCGAACCCTGCTTGCGCCGACACCCACGAACATTTCCACAAAATCCGAGCCGCTTATCGAGAAAAACGGAACTTCGGCCTCGCCGGCAATTGCTTTCGCCAGGAGCGTTTTACCGGTTCCCGGAGGCCCCATGAGAAGAGCTCCCTTGGGAATTCTTCCCCCGACCATCTTGAATTTCAGGGGATCCTTGAGGAAGTCAATGATTTCCTTTGTCTCCTCCTTGGCTTCATCGGCTCCGGCCACGTCGTTGAAAGTCACTTTCTTGTCGCTTGGCAGAATCATCCTGGCCTTGCTTTTTCCAAACTGCATGGCGCCCTTGCCGGCCATTTTTATCTGCCGTGAAAACAGGAAATACAGGAGTCCGACCAGGATAATTATGGGAAGTATTGTAAGCACAAGGCTCTTGAGCCACGGATCCTTGTTGTCTATTTTCCTCACTATTACGGAACTGGCCCTCAGCATCTCGTCGAGTTTTTCAGTGTAGACAACCTTTGACCTGTAGAGGTATTCACCGTTTTCAGCCTGAGGCGCATCTTTTACGGAGGCAGCCGCCTTGTATTTGCCTTCCACGTAGTAGACTCTGTCGTTCTCGGGGGAAAGGCTGACTGTCAGTATGTTTCCTGCGGCAAGCTCCTTCTCAAAACCTGACTGGTCCCATTCTGCGAAATCCTTCTTGTTGTGGTTGTAGACGAAAAGAATTCCGAGGAAGAGGAAAATAAGAAGCCAGACAAATATGGCCATCTGGGGTGCGGCTTTCTTCACCGGCTGAATGCCGGGCCTCTTTTTTTTCTCCTCTTTCTTATATTCGTCCTTATTGATATTCTTGCTGTTTTTTTCGTTCATGGTAAAAATTCTCCGGGTGACAGTATAATGATTGGATATTTTGTGTTGCGGCTCTTGGCCGCCTGATTCAAAATCACACAGCTAAACCACCTTCTCGGCTAGCTGTGAAATCTCGGTGCGTGGCTGACTGGCGGACTTGAAAAACATGATTTTGCTCAGATAGGCAAGCAACGCAATAATAACCAGAACAAGTACTATTACAAATATAATCATAATTTTCTGGTTTTTCGCGTTTTTCTTCTTGTCGGTTGCAAAAGGCGAGAAGTTGGCCATTTCCTTTATGGTTGATATTCCGACCTGCGCACCCTGAAGGTTTATTCCGGTCTGTGTTTTGAGGGCGGTCGTAACGGTTTTATCTTCGCAGTCATAAAGAATTTCAACTCCGCCGACCTGAAGAATATCGCTACTCTGAAGCTCCTGCTCTCCTGATATGGGAATATTGTTGATCCGGGTTCCATTGGTGCTGCCGCAATCCTTGAGGACGTAGGTGCCTCCCTTTTTAATGAATTCGCAGTGATATGTGCTGACGGTGGGATCCTTGATGCAGATTTCCCTCTGTTCAACGCGGCCGACAGAATATTTATCGCCGGTCAGTTCAAAACTTTTCCCTCGAAACTGCTCCGACAATATGATTAATTTGGGTACGCCTGCCATTTTATAGAAAAGCCCGATAAATATGGTTTTTTTATTTAAATGAAGCGCGAATATACTTTGGGAGAGGTTAAAAGTCAAAAATATTTTTATTTTTTTTAATTCCATCCGCATTAACCTAAAGAATCTGAATTATTAAAATCCTTATCCATATGCACTGGAATTTAATAGTTTACGTGATAAAATACACGTTTCTTGAATCTTAATACAGTTTCACAGCATAAATGAAGACATGTGTGATCGTGTCGTTTTTTTGCATTTTGCAATGCTGAATATAAACAAAAAGATAGCATAGGATTGAAAAATCACATGACAGCAATCAAAGAAACTCTCAAGGATCTGATAAAAACCGAAGTGAGCGGTTCAGAACCGTGCGTAAAAAGTGTAAAGTTCACAGTTCCCGCCGAAGTGGTTGAAAGCGAAACCAATTCAATGCTCAAGGAATTTTCAAAATTCGCACAGGTTCCCGGATTCAGAGCCGGAAAAACCCCGCTTTCCCTCATAAGGAACCGCTTCCTTCCCCGCATAGAGGCGGAAACTGTCAAGAATTTTTTCACCGCCTCCTTTGAAAAAATATCTTCCGATGAGAAATTCGACGTTGTCAGCTACAGCTTCCCACAGGCCCAGCCGGAAAAACTGGAGGCCGGGAAAGACTACAGCTTCACGATAGTCTTCAATGTCTCCCCTGAAATACGGCTCGGGGCATACAAGGGCGTTAAAATATCGGTTCCGGAAGTTAAGGTCGAGGAAAGCAGAATAGATGAGGAGATAAAAAACCTCCGCGAAATGTATGGCGACTTCGGCAAGAGTGAAGGCCCCGCCGTCAAGGGCGACATGGTGAAGATCTCATACAAGTCCGATTTTGAAATTCCGGAAGGCGCCGAAAGCAGGCTAAAGCTTCTCCTTGAAACCCCCGAGACCTGGGCTTGGCTTTCAGACCCCGAAGTAATCCCCGGCATCAACAAGGTTCTCGACGGCGCCGTCACCGGGAAAGATTACGAGCTGACAGCCCAGTTCCCCGATGATTTCAGGGAAAAACAGGTTGCCGGCAAAAAGGTGAAATACACTATCAAGACCATGGAAATCCAGAGAAGGGTGCCAGTAGGCTCCGACGAGGATCTCGTAAAGAAAGTAAATGCGAAAGACATGAAGGAGCTTCGTGAAAGGATCAGGTCCAGCCTTGAATTCCAGGAGAAGCAGAAATCGGAAGGCGAAGCGAAAAAACACATCTTGGAAAAAGTGATTGCAGAAGCCGGTGAATTCCCGCTTCCCCCGTCAGTTCTCTCGGAAGCTGAAAACAAGGAGTTCCGCCAAATCGCGACAAGAGAAGTGAAAAAAGAGTCCGACGTGGAGAAATTCAAAATCGAAAAAGACAAACATCTTGCAGAGGCCAAGAAGTCGGCCGCCGACAGGATGCGCAGATATTTCGTGCTCCGCAAAATCGCCCAGGCTGAAAAGATATCCATTGAAAAAGGCGAGATGGACAGCCACATCAGCGGCATCAGCAGATATTACGGGGTGAAAGAGAAGGAATTCAGGAACCAGCTTGATTCGTCCGGCGGCATGGAAGATCTTCAGATGGACATGCTGATGGCGAAAGTCACGGATTTCCTCATTAAAAATGCGGACACCTCGAAACCGGCATGAATTTTATAGTCGTCAGTGGTCAGTCACCGGTATAACCAGTAAGACATATTTGGATTTAAACTGAACACTGATAACTGATTACTTTTAACCGCAGCCCACGGCTGCCTAATTCACCTGAGACAATATAAGGAGATTTACCAATGTCAGTACTTGTTCCTATGGTGGTTGAACAGACCGGCCAGGGCGAAAGAGGGTATGATATATATTCCCGCCTGTTGAAAGACAGAATCATCCTGCTTGGCACACCTGTTGACGACAATGTGGCCAACGTGATCGTCGCCCAGCTCCTCTTCCTCCAATCCGAAGATCCCAAGAAGGATATTGATCTGTACATAAATTCTCCCGGAGGGTCGGTCACCGCCGGCCTTGCGATTTATGACACGATGAGAATCCTCACCTGCGGGATCAAAACCTACTGTCTCGGCCAGGCCAGCAGCATGGGAGCCGTTCTTCTCTGCGCAGGGACGGCGGGGAAAAGATACGCCCTTCCCAACTCAAGGATAATGATCCACCAGCCGTGGGGAGGAGCCGAAGGCTCGGCCTCGGACATTAACATCCAGGCAAAGGAGATCACAAGGCTCCGCGATATCCTCCAGGGGATATTGTCGGAACATACCGGCCAGAGCCTGGAAAAAATCACCATTGACGCCGACCGTGATTTCTTCATGTCAGCCAAAGAGGCTAAGGAATACGGAATTGTAGACCATGTATTTGTCAGGAAATAAAAACAACCACTATGAATGAAAAACGCACAAACCACAGCAAGACGCGCTGCTCCTTCTGCGGACAGCAGGCTGAAAAAGTCGGGGCTCTCATTTCAAGCCCCTCGGGTTCGACAATCTGCAGGAACTGCATAGAGATATGCACGGGCATGTACAAGCAGGAGGAGAAACCCTCCGAAAAGAAAACCGCCCAGGGCATACCCCCTCTGAAAATCCCCAATCCGCAGAGGATAAAAGAGGATCTGGACAAATATGTCATAGGGCAGGATCATGCCAAGAAAGTCCTTTCCGTGGCCGTGCACAACCATTACAAACGCCTTGTCTGCCAGAAGAACAAATCGGCATTCAACGGAACCGAGGCCGATGTTGAAATAGAAAAGAGCAATGTCCTTCTCATGGGGCCTACCGGCTCGGGGAAAACCCTTCTCGCAAAAACACTCGCGAAACTCCTTGACGTGCCGTTCAGCATTTCCGACGCTACAACCGTGACGGAAGCCGGATACGTCGGAGAAGATGTTGAAAATATAATACTGCGCCTCCTTCAGGCGGCCAACTACGATGTGCAGAAGGCCCAGATTGGAATTGTCTACATCGATGAAATAGACAAGATAGCCAGGAAAACCGAGAACGTTTCAATCACCCGCGACGTGTCGGGTGAAGGCGTACAGCAGGCTCTTCTGAAGATACTGGAGGGCACCATTGCAAATATCCCCCCGAAGGGCGGACGCAAACACCCTCATCAGGAATTCATACAGGTTGACACCTCGAACATACTTTTCATATGCGGCGGCGCCTTTGTCGGACTTGACAGGATGGTTCGCAGGAGAGTCGGGAAACACATACTTGGATTCAGGCAGATGGAGGAGGATAGCAAGAGGCCGATTCCCGTAACCAGCGAAGAAATCCTCCAGCTTGCGGAACCTGAAGATTTCATAAAGTTCGGATTCATTCCAGAATTCATCGGAAGAATCCCGGTGGTCACCGAACTTTCGCCGCTCAGGAAAGAAGATCTCGTAAGAATACTGACCGAACCCAAAAATGCGCTTATCAGGCAGTATATAAAACTAATGGAAATGGAAGATGTAAAACTGGTTTTCGAGACTGAAGCCCTTTCGGCGCTCGCCGACAAGGCCGTTTCAAAGGGCACCGGCGCCCGCGGCCTGAGATCAATTCTCGAAGAGCTCATGCTTGAAATCATGTATTCGGTTCCCTCGCAGACCGATATCACCGAATGCGTAATCACGGCGGAAACGGTCAAGGGAGCCCCCCCGGAGCTGAAGAAAAAACAGAAGAACAAGGAACAGGTCAAGGAACGCTTGTCCGCATAAACAACCCTGTCTTGTTCAATTTAAAGTTAAGGATTTTTTGAATATCCAATATCCAACCAGGCTTCGTTTGGAACTATGCCATGGCACAGCACTCAATTTCCAATTTCCATCGGAAAATCTTAACTTGGACATGGGATATTCCTTATTGAACACTCCTTCATCTGCACGAGTTGAGATGGGAAACACATGCCTTCTGTCTTGGTTTGCTTGATTTATTTTCCATCTCCGGCTATTTTCCCTTCATTATGAAAATCAAGATTCCTATCAGTTATTGTAAAAGGCGGTTTTTATGAATGAAACGAAAAGACATATGGGAAAGAGGCGAATTATGGCTCGTTCCTATGTAGCTTTGTCAGGCGAAGAAAGAATTGCCAGGGCGTGCAGACTGATTGAAAATGCATGGGAAAACATGTCTGCCGAAGGGAAAAGCAGATTCATGTCTAGGAATTTTAAAATTCGCAAGATGAGGAAAACTGAAGATGGCTGGAAGCCTGTACAAAATACATGATGTCCTTAAGTCCCATGATATTCCTTTTCTGATTATTGGAGGATTTGCAGTCAATTTTCATGGATATATCAGGGGAACGGAGGATGCCGACATTATTTTCCTGCGTTCTGCTTTGTCGGAAAAGTCCTTGTTTAAGGCGTTGAAAAGTATCAATTCTTATTGGATAGGCGACGAAAAGGAGCCGTCAAGCGGAATGGAGAAGACGTTTCCTGTGTCATTGTCGTTCATCAAAACCACGAATCTGATGATGCTTGGAACCGATTTAGGATTCTTGGACATCTATGATTATGTTCCGGGATATCCAAGATTGGATCCCAGGGAAATTTTTAATTCGTCCCTGGAATCAGGCGGCTTCAAATATGTAAACAGGGATTGGCTTTTAAAAATGAAGAAGGCCGCAGGCAGACCCAAAGATCTATTGGATATCGAAAATCTTTCATAGTCATCCCGCAGATGGGAAAACATTGCCCTTTATCCTGATTCACTTGATTTATCCTTCATCTCCGGCTACTTTGCCGCCAGTATGAAAAATAATCATAATCCTCCGTGAAATTTCGAATAAAGAAGCTATCTTTTAAATCTTGATAATTTCAAAGATGTCAAACATGGAGGACAGATCAATGGCTTTGGAACTTTCATATATTCTCATTACACCGTACACTATTCTGAAATCCCGCACAGGGGGCGTGATTGCACGCCTTCTCGCAAGAACCGATCTCGAACTCGTGGGCGCGCAAATGCTCACACCGACACGCGAACTCACCGAGAAATACGCCGAGCTTCTGAAGAAAACCGCCTCTTCAAAGGCCGCCGACATCATTTCGGATTATGTCCTGAACAATTTCACACCCTCGGAAGACGGCACCAAGCGCCGCGTCCTGATGCTGCTTTTCAGAGGTGAGAACGCATGTTCAAAACTTTACACAATCGCCGGAAGACTCTCTCCGGAATCGAGAGGCGCCGGAGAAATGAGGATCACCGGTGAAACTGTCCGCGACACCTACGCCGATCTTGTCTTCGACAGGGACGGCAGCCTGAAATATTTCGAGCCGGCCGTCCTTCTACCCCCTGACCAGGAATTCGCCATGGAAAAACTCAAACTTTTTGCGGATTTCGCAGACACGCAGGAGAATATCGCCGACCTCCACTACGACGACAAGACAGACCTTGAACGCACCCTCGTGATCATCAAGCCCGACAACTGGCGCTATCCCAGCTCTAAGCCGGGCAACATCATCGACATGTTCAGCAGAACCGGACTGAGGATAATCGCGACAAAAATCTATCAGATGTCTGTTTCCGACGCCCTTGAATTCTACGGGCCCGTCCAGGGTGTCCTGAGGGAGAAACTCGCCCCGAAAATCGGCGACAGGATCAAGGACATGATTGAAAAGGAATTTAAAATCAAACTCGGTGAAAACGCTTCTCCGAAACTTTCTGATTTGGCAGGGGTTCCTTTCGCGGACGACCAGTTCTTCCAGATTGTCGAATTCATGTCAGGCGTCAGACCCGACACCTGCCCGAAAAACAAACTCAACGCCCCGGGCCTTGTGAAAACAATGGTTCTTGTATATGAAGGCAAGAAGGCGGTGAAAAAAATCCGCGACGTTCTCGGTCCAACCGATCCCACAAAAGCCCCCAGCGGCACAATAAGGAAGGAATACGGGCAGGATGTCATGGTGAACACTGCGCATGCCTCGGATTCCCCGGAAAACGCCCAGAGGGAAATGGGGATTATTAAAATCCAGGAAAACAATCTGAGCAGGATAATCAAGGAATTTCTTGCGGAGAAAGGTTATAAATGAAGAATTTGAGCGTCACCAAGGGAACAATGGGCGGTCTCGAACTGTCCGCAACTCTTTCAATCACGGCAAAAGCGAAAGCCATGAAGGCGGCCGGAGAGGATATTTTAAGCCTTTGCGCCGGAGAACCCGACTTTGACACTCCCGAACATATCAAAAACGCCGCAATTGAAGCCTTGAAAAAAGGTGAAACCAAATACACCCCCGAAAGCGGAAGACCCGATCTCAGAGAGGCCTGCGCCGAAAAGCTCAACAGGGAAAACAATGTCCCCTGCAAGGCCGATCAGATCGTTGTCGCCCCCGGGGCGAAGTTCAGCATCTTCACGGCAATCGCCGCCCTCTGCGGAAAAGGAGATGAAGTCATCCTCCCCTCCCCCTACTGGGTGAGCTATACCGAAATGATCAAGGCAAGCGGCGCCAAACCCGTAATCATTCCGTGCAAGGCTGAAAATAATTACGAACTGGATCCCGGCGAACTTAAAGCCGCCGTAAATCCGAAGACAAAACTCCTTATCCTCAACTCGCCAAGCAATCCCACAGGCGCAGTTTACAGGAAGGATACCCTTGAGAAAATTGCGAAACTCGCAGTAAAGAAAAATTTCATGATCCTCTCGGACGAGATTTACGAGAAACTCACATACGATGCGGCGTTCCCGCATGTAAGCATCGCATCATTCTCGCAGGAAGTCGCCGATCTCACAATTACAGTAAACGGGTTCAGCAAGGCCTATTCCATGACAGGCTGGCGCCTAGGTTATCTTGCCGCCCCGAAATGGCTGACAGACCGCATCTGCGCCCTTCAGAGCAACACCACGTCCAATCCGACAACCTTCGCCCAGTTCGGTGCTCTCGCCGCCCTTAGGGGCGACCAGGCCCCTGTTGAGACGATGAGACAGGCTTTTGCGAAACGCAGGGATCTGATTTACAGCCTCTTCTCGTCCATTCCCGGTGTGAAATGCATCAGGCCGCAGGGAGCTTTCTATCTTTTCTGCGATGTATCCTCATACGGGCTGAATTCCTGGGATTTCTGCAGAAAACTTCTTTCTGAAACGAAGACGGCGGTCATTCCCGGCCAGCCCTTCGGAGCCGAAGGACATATAAGAATGTCCTATGCGTGTTCCGAACAGACCATAGAAAAATCCGCCGAAAGAATCAGAAACTTCTGCGCGAAGATCTAATATTTTCCCAGACCTGAATTCACGGTTTATTCAGTTTTTCAATGAATGGAATTGCATAAATCAGAGGTTCCCTTTATTTATCAAGACATCCACCGCTCCGGCAACATGACTCGCCTGCAACTGGGCGGCATGTTCGTTGAAATGCACCGTGTCGGCATTGTTAAGGTAAATACCGGGACCGAGATTTTTTGTAAATGTGTAAAGATCAATGACCGGAATATCCCGGGCGGACATTACGGCATCGGCAATTTGATTGTACCGTTCAATATCTCCTTTATGTCTGACAGTCTCTCTATGGCTTATGTGGGGACTGTTTTCGTTCAAAGGGGTAGTGCGAACCCATATTACATTAATTCCGTTCTGTTTTGCCAGGTCACATATCTGATTCAGGTTGTCACGGTATTGTTCCGGCGGGATTTGCAGCGTGTCGCCATGTTTTTTGACATCGTGCAGTCCGCAATTTAACAACAGATAATCAGGATGGAAGAAATCTTTTTTCAACACTTCGCGGAAATAAGTCAGCACCATCGAGCTGTCACCGCCGTTAATGCCGTCGGTGCAGTCGTCAAGATTCTCAAGCTTATGGTTTCCGCCTTTGCGGTCATACCCGTAAAAACCATTCAGCATGTCTTTCAAGTATTTGCCGTAATAGCACGAAATGCTGTCACCGATAACGAATAGTTTCTTCATCTGTCCTCCTTCGGTGGTTTCCCGCCGCGCCAAACGGTACATTAGTAATTTCCAGATCCCTTAATACTGCCAGTAGATGTTTTACTTTAAACATATTTCATCTCATCATTCACGTGTTATCAGTCTACGAACTTCTCCAATATCATCTTGCACCAGTGAGAATTTCACGATTTCATTTCTTACGGAAGACAAAAGTGCGCCAAGAGTCATTTCCGTTGATTTTCTCACATCTTCAAGATGTCGGCTGGTGTCAATGTTGTTTTCTATCTCATTAAGGAATTTTTTCATCTGTTCGCCGGTTGATTTGCCTTTGGCCTGGAATTCGATCTTCTGCTCCTCGTAATTCGCCCCGTCCCATAAAATAATATGCTCGTTAATGCCGCCGTGCGCCCATACGGGGATGATTCCGCCTTTATCGCCAAGAATTTGAATTCTGACAAAAGCCTCCGTATTATTGGAATAACATTCTTCCAGGAATACCCTTACCCCCTTTCTTCATCACGAAGCTGTCATGGCTAAGAGTGTTACTCTTAACTTCGTCTTCCAGCCGGCAGCCGGCGTCCTGCACAAGGATGGGCATCCCGGATTCAGACCGAAGGCTCTGCAGCCGGCTCGGCTCATGCCGCGTGAACTGGGTGTTTGTTCTTGTTTCATTCATACTGCGTTTCCTTCATCGCTTCAATCAAATTTCGGCACATCCACCAGCTTCCCGCCCGCCATCGCCGATTCGTGCGCGCGGATGCCCACCGCGCACCAGTTGGCGGCGGTGACCGCGTTGATGGCTGATTTGCGTTTTTCCACGGTACTGCGCACAAACTCATGGACAAGATGCATGGCGGCGTCGCCATGTCCTCGCATATCGAATTGCTTGAACTCCTCCGGCAGCAAGTCCCAGCGCATCGGGATTTCGGGTCGGGTGAAAGTCACAGGAAGCCCCCTGCCTCCAGGCGTGGCAAGCTTGTCGCCCATGACACTGAGTGTCCCATATATCGATGAGAAGCTGGCTCTGCTGCCATACACTTCGAAATTCTCTCCTCCCATTGGCGCCGTCTCGAACAGCGTGCGCACAACCTCTCCGACAGCCTTGCAGTTTTCCACGGTGAAGGTCATCGTCTCAACAGGGAAGGGGTTGTGGTGCTTCTTGACCAGTTCGTCGGACATGTCCCCCGAACCGTGGCAGACCACCCGCGTGGCCCGCGACTTCACCAGGGCGAGCAGCGGCCCCACCGCATGCGTCGCATACCACATGGGAGGCAGTCCGAGCCACGCCCCAGGCCAGTTCTCCATCGCCTGGCTGTGGATGCCTCGCAGATATTGAACACGTCCGAACTCGCCTTTCTCGAACAGATCCTTGAGGAAGAGGTAGCTCTTGACGTAGACGTTCGTCTCCATCATCATGTAGTTCATGCCGGACTTGCGTTCGGCTTTGACCACCTGCCGCAACTCGTCGATGGTGAATCCCATCGGCACGGCGCAGGCGCAATGCTTGCCGGCGGCGAGCACGTCAAGCGTCGGCTGGACATGGTGCTCGACGGGAAGGGCGAGATGGACCGCGTCATACGCGTCTCCGTCAAGCGCCTCGCGGTAGTCCTCGAGAATGCGCGTGAAGCCCGCCGCCTTCGCCGCGGCGATCTTATCGGAACTGGTTTCGCATATCCCGACATACTCCACATCGGGATGAGCCTTGAACAGCTTGGCGAACAAACTCCCGAAGCCGAAACCGGCTACCGCGACGCGAACCTTTTTCCTGTTTGTCATTGTCTTGTCTCCAGTGTGAATGTTGGCAATTGAACTATTTGTCCCCCGCTCATGGCCGATTGATGCGCGCACAGGCCGACGCATGTCCAGTTCGCCGATTGGCGCGCGTTCGGAAACGGTTGGAGCTTCTCCACCAAGGCGGAGATGAACTCGTGCGCCAGATGCGGGTGTGACCCGCCGTGTCCGCCGCCCTGGGTGAAGCTCAAGTGCGTGTGCGTGCCGGCGAGGTCATACACTCCCTTTGTCGTGAACTGGCGGATGGATTTGGGCAGACGTTTCGCGTAGTCGGGGGTGTGCAGCCTTTTGGGGATTTTGGTTTCGGGAAGTTTGGCGCGGTGCATGATCAGTGGCTCATGCTCGATGAGCGGCCACTCGATTGAGGCCTTCGAGCCGTAGACGTCAAAGCTTTCGCGGTATTGCCGCGCCACGTCAAACAGCGAGCGGTAGACGCGGGCGGAAAGATCCGAGTCCTTGAACTTGATGTGGGTCGTTTCGACGGCGAACGGTGACGTGTAGTTCACGGCAAGCTCCTCCCGGATCGTGCCGGAGCCGAAGCAGGAGACGTATGCGGCGTCGGCGCTGGCGAGGGCGCAGACCGGGCCGACGCAGTGCGTCGCGTACCACATGGGGGGAAGGCCGGGCCAGTAGTTGGGCCAGCCGTCCATGTCTTGCTGATGACTGGCCTGGAGGAACTGGAGTTTCCCCAGGACGCGTTTCTCGTAAAGCTCTTTGATATAAAGGAACTCGCGGGAATAGACCACGGTCTCCATCATCATATAGGTGAGCCCCGTCGCCTTCTGGAGTTCGACGATCTTTCCGCAGTCCTCGATGGAGGTCGCCATCGGCACCGTGCAGGCGACGTGCTTGCCGGCCTTGAGCGCCTCGATCGACATCCACGCGTGGTCGGGGATCGGCGAGTTGATGTGGACGGCGTCGACCTGCGGATCCGCCAGCAGTTCATGGTAGTCGCGGTAGCGCCTTTCGATGCCAAACGCGTCGCCGACCGCGTCAAGCTTTTCCCCCGAGCGCTGGCAGATCGCATGCAGCGTGGCGTTTGGATGTCGTTGATAGATCGGAATGAACTCGGCACCGAAACCGAGTCCCACGAGAGCTACATTGATTTTTCCAGCGGATCTCATCATGCGGACTCCTCTGTTGCGTATTCCGTCTGCTCGGCAGGCATGGCGTGTCTCGCCTTCTCCGCCCTTGACTTCATTATACCGAATCCACTTCTTCTCTTGACCTTCCAGAGCCTTTCCTCTAACCTACCTCATGTGCTCGGAAAGCAATTTCCTATCAGTTATTTTCTGATTAATCGTGCCTCGCCCCACCATGCGTAAGAAGAGTTTCTGCCATGCGGATCTTCGACGATTAATGTCAGTTCCCGGGCATTGCGAATATCAACAAGCACCGGCAGAACAGGCTGTCCCAAGCGG
>JBAYFV010000045.1:0-14940 GCA_041666985.1 Victivallales bacterium | reverse complement strand
TGAGGTAATTTCAAAACTACCCTGAGACGATTCAAAACTAACGGAGGGCGGACTTTCCAGTCCGCCGCTTGAGTTAGATTTCCGCGGGTAAGAAAACCCGCGCTCCTTTAAATTTGAGTTTTGAAATCGGCTCAGTTGGCTCGATTTTAAAGTATTGTCAATATCTATTTGGTTCAATGATATTTTACGGCAATTATTTACGACAAAGGCCTGACTGCATTTTATTTCCGAGAAACGTATGTCCTCAATGATTTTGACATATGCGACCATTCCATGAGACCGGATAATGCATCCTGTCCGTAGAGGTTGTCCCTCCCGGCCATCATCGCATATTGTCCGGCCGTCATGATATTTTCATCCTTCAGCAGGGCGGTCAGGAATCCTGCAACAGCACAATCCCCGGCTCCGGACGCGTTGCAGAAACGTGCGGCCTCGACAGGAAGAGGGGGAATCCATGCCCCGTGCGGACAGCCGATGCGATCGGAAAGGCGCAGCGTTGATGAATTGAGTTCCGCCAGATCCCCTGTGCGCAGATATGCGCCCTTATGACCTGCCTTAACAAGGAGTACCTTGACTCCCATCGCAAGGACTTTGTCCGCAATCCGTACGTACTGTTCCGCCGGAATGGCGTCAATTATGTCACCCCCTGCCGCCCGCTCCGCAATATGGGAATAGAGCTGTGGCTCCAGCATGAAAAGAAGTTCTTCAATGCTTGGCACGAAAATATCCACAGACGGGAGAACGGCGGACAATATCGCCCGCCAATCGGCCTTTCCTGCCGGTGCATCCGGATCAGGCAAGGTCATGTCCAGCGAAACAACCGCCCCATGCCCGTGTGCCCGTTCCAGAAGTTCCTTGAGTTTCAAGCCGCCGTTCGACCACAATGCCTCCATCAGGGGAGGATATCCGAAATGGAAGAGGCGGCTTTGCCCGACCAGCTCATAGTCTATATCGTCAGCGGTGAAAATGCGATTGCAACCGGGGTCTTCCAGAAAAAAACGATCTATGCCAGGAGGTGCGACAACAATGCCGTAAGCTGTTCCAGCCGAACTGGCGTGGTGTATCCCCCTGGTAACCCCCGCCTGCGCGAATTGCGCAAGGGCCATGTCTCCCAGCGCATCATTTCCCACACATCCCGTCAACGACACGTTCTGTCCGAATTTGCGCATCGCAAGACCTGTGTTCGCCACCACGCCGCCAAGAGAGAAGTGCAGGCCTTTAGTTTCTATCAGTTTTCCAGGCCGGAACAGTTCGGCGAAGGTGACGGATTCCCGCTTCGAAAATCCGGGTGCTATATCGACACCGAGATAACCCGCTACGACAGCGTCAATCGGCCGAGATTTTTTTATTTCCATAACTTTCCTGTTGCCACCAGTGTTTTGTCTACGAGTATTTTTCCGCCGTCCGAACCTACGTTGCCGTTGATGATCAATCCGCCGTAGCCGCCGAGCCGTTCGGCGCGTGAACTCGGCAGATAGCCTCCGGTATCCCCGCAGAGCTGGATCACGAAAGTCTGTCCGGCCACGCTCCGCGCCTTGATCTGGTGTCCGAAATCCAGATAAAGTTCGAAGGGGTTGGTGGCAAATGCGACATTCCCGAGGCGGAGCGTATGAAGTTCCATGTCGAAAAAAGGACGCTTATCCTGTTCATGATATCTGGAGATCACCGCCTTGGCATTTTGAATAAGAACAAAATGGTGGAGCTTGCTGTCATATGGACCCGGACGGCCGGGAATTTTCTCATTGCGTCCGACTTCATTGCAGAACTGACTGTAGGCTTCGTCTTCCGTCATTGCGGCTGTAAGTTTTTTCAGTTCTATTTCCGCATTTATGAAATCCTGACGGGAAGCACGGCGGCGCGGCAGTGAAATCTTTTCAACACTGTGCCGCATGGCCGGGGAGAAATCAATCTTTGCAGCGGCCTGCGGAAAAACGCTTTCAACAGCAGTCAACAGCCTGCAACCGATTTCCTTCACACCGTCCTCACGCCAGAAGTCCGGTTCCCCCTTGTAGTTTCTGGTCAGGTCGCGGGGTGACTGGCAGCCGGCGGCGCTGATCTGCCCTAAGGTTTTGAATCTGTCTCCAAAATGTTTTTTGAGCAGTTGCCTTGTCTCTCCAATGAAGTCGGATGAGATTTTGCATGTCGCCTCCATGACCTGTGACGGACAGGCCAGATTGAGTATCACACCGGTGGGTCTGCTTTTTTCATCAAATGTGAAAAGCAGGTCAACTCCGGAATCCTCGCCGCCTTCCATGCCCGTGAAATCATCCCGGTCTGTGCGGCCATACATCTCTGCGGTGCCGTCGGCATAAACGGCGCGGCGGCAGTGTCCGACACGGGCGAAACCAAGCGCGTTGGAAATGCCGCCCGGCCTGCGGTTCCGCCAGGCGTCAACAACCGCTTCCCTGATTTTTCCAAGGAGGAACTCACGGTACTCGTCCGACTGCAAGACATCTGGCGGCTCCTTCAGCCAGCCGATCCCGCTTATCGGGTCGACACCGGGAGCATTGTGCGTATGGATGACATTCATGAAAATTCTAGAAACATCAAGTTCAGGCAGTTCATGAATCAGCATCATGCGCAGCTGTTCCCGGAAATCCGCACGGAACCCGACGAGGTCCAGCGAGACCATCACGGACTGCTCTCCGTCTCCGGATTCAAGCGCCAGAACAGTTGCCGAAAGACGGGAATGAACGCCTTGCGATATCCTATGGTAATACTGTCCGGAAAGATCCACCTTCCCTTCCGGCGTAATATCAGTTTCCGCCCAACCAATTAAAACTTTTGACATATGCGCATTCCTTTCAAGAACAGCTCTCACGAGCTTAAATTCCAAATTGTTTTAAATTCGTTTGCAGTAGTGCAATTTATTGCACGTTCTTAACAAGATAACGGCGTATAAATTCGCCTACTACGAACAAATATTAAACCGTTTCAACGGTCTTTTCTTTCCAGCTCTTAAGGGCGGCGGTGAATAGCCGGTGAGACATTGCGGTCTCTTCCGGAGTCACGCAGCCCGCGAATCTGCTTTTCGGCTTCCCTTCGGTCAGCTCGTAAACGAACGCCGCCCACATCTGGAGAATACTGTCGGTGAATCCAAATTCAAATATCCCGCCGGTGATCCCCTTGAACGCGGCCTCCCAGCCCATGTCAATCTGCTGCCAGGCCTGCGCGCCGCCCTTGTATTCGAGGATTTCGAGCCGCCGCGGATTCTTGCTGGACCATCTGCCGCAACCCTTCATGCCTTGACTTCAAAATACCAGGTGTCGGTTTCGCCGGGGGCGATGCGCTGTGTCTTGATTGTAAGGGGGAAACTGTTTCCGGTGCGCGTATCGGCGCTTTCGCAGAGCAGAGTGGCGTTGTCCCAAGTTTCACAGGGAACCATTTTCCCGTTTTTGTCGGGACGCTGTCTGACATGCTTGGAAAGAACGGCCCTGACATTTTCCGGGAACCATCCGGCCCGGAAAGGGAAGTGGCACGGGTGCATTCCGAGATCGCCCATGCAACCGTATTCCCCGTTGAAATTGATCATCCGTTTCCAGTTGATAGGCTTGTCCGGATTCAGGTCTGAAGAATGAAGGAACCCGGAATTTACTTCGACAATTTCCCCGAACGCGTCGCCCCCGATCATTTCCCCGAGCCTCTGCATCGGCGGGAAAAACGGAAATTCGGAACTGCAGCGGACAAAGACTCCGGGATGTTCCTTTATGCACGCAATGATCGCATCGTTCGCCTTCTTGTCGATGCCGAACGGTTTCTCGCCGAGAAGGTGTTTTCCGGCTTTGATAATATCGCAGTAGAGCTGTTCGTGCAGGTTGTGCGGCACCGCGCAGTATACGGCATCCACGTCCGGACTGGCCAGCAGCAGTTTATAATCGTCGGCAATCTGTTTCACCGACGGGAAATTGTCGCGGTACCAGCCGTACAGTTCCGGATTCTTGTCGCAGACCGCGACCAGTTCCGGCCTGGCATTCATTTCCGTCAGATGGCACCAGCGTGCGCATGCGCTGGCGAATTCACGCCCCATCAGGCCTGCACCGATGATTCCGAATCTTATAGTCTTCAAGAGAAACCTCCTGTCTTTGTTTTACAATTAAACCCGCAAGGACTGTTCTTTGCTTTCTCTACTTGATGAGCCGTCTTTTGATTAGGCGGGCTGGAACCCCTCCCATGACCGAATAGGGTTCCACATCCTTTGTCACGACCGCTCCTGCGCCAATAATGCTGCCGGAACCGACGCGCACGCCCTGGATAATCACGGCGTTTGCACCGATCCAGACATTATCCTCGATGACAATCTTCCTGGCAATCCCGGGGCGGTCTGCGAACGGGATGGACGGATCGTCATACTGATGCCCTACGCCGGCAAACACGGCATGCGCCGCCACACAGCATCCCTCCCCGATTTCCAGAGGACCGTAAAGCACACAGTATGGGGCGAAGTGGCTTTTGGAGCCAATCACAATCTCCCTGCCGCCAGATGACTGGAGGCATACTCCGTGATAGAATCTGACATTGTCCCCTATGGAGATAAACTCCGGCTGAGGTATCTCCACGTGTCCGTCAAATGTGACATTCACCCCGATTCTCCTGAATCTGCCCCTGAATGCGTCGTCCATATGCTTCTCCTCATGCATTCTTGCTGACCCTGGAACCGGGACGGATGTTTCCGGTATTCTCCGGAAATATTTTAATATAGTTCTGATACCAGGGAGCGCACATGCGTTCAGGGATGAAACAGTGCCGCAGGATACCAAGGCCATAGACATCCCGCCACAGCGTTTCCTGCATGGCAAAACGCCGCCGGATCAGCGGCAGAACCGTTGCGATGTCATCTTGAGTTTTCCAGCCATCGCCAGTTCCTATCGTGTGATCGAGCGCCATAAGACCGGCCTTTAGCTGGAAATGTTCGAACGCCCACCGCTGTCGAGGCGGCGTATGAACGCGCGGGCGAATCCGTTCGAGGGCAGCCTGCCACTTTTCCGCTCTTGATTCGTCAAGATACTCCATGTCAAGCAGAACATCCGCAGCCGTACGGAGATCCTTTCCGCCCAAAGAATACATCTGCCGGCAGTAATCCTCAGTCAGCATCCGGACATCGGCTCCGGGAATCCGCCCGAGACGGCTGCAGAGGAATTGATTGTAATGGTCGCCTAAGCTTTCATTATAGGTGTTGAACCCCAGGCACTGACGGGCCGCAAAACTCCGGATGACCGACTGTATCCTCCGGGGAGCGGAATGGATGCCGGTCTTAAGATAGACATCCCTGTTATCGTGGGAAAATCCAATATGGAAGAAGGTGCTGAGCGGCAGATCGCCAATGGCGGCGCGGACATCCGGAAGCTCGAAGACGTCATATGTTGCGCTGAACTGGAATCCGTGAAACCACTCCCGGGCCGGGCCTGCCACGAATTCGCGGATCAGTCGCATCTCCTCGTCCGTAACCCACCAGCCGCAGAGATCCATCGCGACCTGCGGAAAATGACGACGGGCGATCCCGTGAATCTCCGCAACCATATTCAGGAAGGTCGGATAATACGGCTGGCATTTCTCGCAGGCGCATCCGCCGTCATCATACGGCCCGTAAATCAGACGGTCAATCACCACCCCGGACCCGGCGAGGTCGCGGAAGAGGTTCTCATGGTTCTGCAGGCAGACACTACGCGCCTCCGGAATGGAAGGGCACAGCACCTGTCCCTGCACACGGTGCGCATGGCTCCGGACTCCAGTCCATTCGGGACGCATCTGGTCTACGAATCCGACATTATGAGTCACAAAGAGTACGGTCTCCAATCCCAGGCTCTTTGCCATACGCAGAAATTCCTTTTTCCTCTGCCAGAGAGTCATGCTGGTGCTGCAATACACGTGTGGCGCATAGGGATCCGGCATGTCGTTCGGATCGAACCAGTCTCCGTAGCCGCTGGCTCCCCACAGGGCAAGATCTTCAAGGTAGCGCCCCATCTCGCCCGGCCATGCCGCTTCGAAGGCGTTGCCGAAATGCCCGGGCATGTAATGAATCCTGACAGGATTTTCCGGGATCTCCTCGTATTTCCCGTCAGCTAGCCGCAGCGAATCATCCGACGCAGCCCTGAGGCGGCTCAAAAGATATCCAACTCCGGCAATGAATTCGCGCGTTATTCCGGCCCGGATCACAACATCATCACCTCGGATTTCCAGTGAAAAACCGGAACTCCCTGATTTCAGGAAGGAAAGCCGCAACTCCCCCTGTTCCCATCGTGACGGAAAATCAATCTCCCCCATTCTGGAGAGTCCGATTTGCCGCGCCGCTTCCGCCTCCGGACAGCATGCGCCGCAACTGGCACTAATTCTTTTTTTCATTTTCTTCATATTTTTTCAACCTCTCGAGAGAACATGCCTTACGGCATTGACTACAAACAAACCAAATTCCGTATTTGTTGGTAGTCAAGCCCGCAAGGGCTGTTCTTCTGCTTTATCTTTAATTCTTGAATCTTGGGAATTCCCTGTTGGACATTGGATATTCCACCCATCCAGCAATCCATTCATCCAGCCATCCAAGCCCCTACCCCATCAGTTCCTTTTCTGTTTCCCCGATTGCCTCCTCGATGATCTCCATCCCCTTGACCAGCATTTCATCCTCCATTACAATCGGGGGACTCATCCGCAGTATGTGTCCGGCAGGTATCCAAGCCAGTCCTTTTCTGAACGCCTTCTGATACACCAGTTTTCCCGCCTCGTTGAAAGGCTCCTTTGTCGCCCTGTCCTTGACAAGCTCGATCCCCATAAGGCATCCTTTCGTCCTGACATCGCCGATGATGGGATGGTTTTCCTTCATTTTCTTCATTTTTTTCAGGGCGATTTCGCCGAGATGCAGTGACTTCGCCAGCAGATTCTCCTCGACAATGACTTCAATGCTTGCAAGAGCCGCCGCACACGCCATCGGATTGCCGCCGTAGCTGCTCGATGCCGATATTGATTCAAACGATTTCGCATACTGCTCCCTGACGGCCACGCAGGTCACGGGGAACCCGTTTCCGAAACCCTTGCCGATTGTCACGACATCCGGAACCACGCCCCAGTGCTCCATGCACAGCCATTTGCCCGTACGTCCCCAGCTTGTCAGCACTTCGTCGGCCATCAGCAGAATCCCCCTCTTCTCGCAGAATTTCTTCAACTTCGGGAAGAAGTCGTCCGGAGGTATTATCGAGCCTCCCCAGCCCTGTATCGGTTCAAGGACAAATGCCGCTACGCTCCCGACAGTTCCCCGGTCAATATACATCTCGTAGAATTCAATATACTTGTCGGTGTCAATCGAACCGTCGGGCTTGACCCACATCGGCCTGTACGGATCAGGCCTTGGAACCATATGCGAACCCGGCGCCCTCACGGCCCCGTACGCGGACGATCTTATGTGTCCGAGCGAAACGCCCCCGTAGGTCTTGCCGTGGAAATCGTAGAATCCGGAAATCAATTCGTGTTTCCCTGTCGCCGCCCTGCATATCCTCAGCCCCGCCTCCACTGCGGCGGTGCCGCAGTCGTAGAATTGGAATCCGCTCAGATCCCCCGGAAGTATTTCCGCGAGCTTCTCCACGAGCAGTGTTTTTATCGGAGTGGTGAAATCGTGCGCGTTCATCAGCTGTCCTGCGTGTTTCGCAATGGCGCCGCTGATCTTGGGATGGCAGTGTCCGAGGGTTGTGACATATATTCCCGACGAGAAATCAATATACCTGTTGCCGTCTACGTCCGTCAGCACGCACCCTTTTCCGGATTCGAAGGCGACGGGGAACAGTTTGACCTGCTCGCTGAGCCCTTTGAAATACTTTGTGCATCTGCCGTGCCATTCAACGGATTTCGGCCCGGGAACGGTTTCAGTTACAATCTCCGGTACGCTTCCTGACTCCCTCTTACTCATCGCAGCCTCCTGTATGTGTTACGTAATGTTACGTATGTTAGATTATATCATACCCCTGTTTCAGGCTTTCGCAAGCTTACTTTAAATATATTTTTTATTTTTCCTTGAAAATAAAAAACATTAATGTTATACTCTAACATTATGAATCCAAGACAGCAGCATTTAATGGAGAAGCTTTCCAAGACCGGGAGGCTTGAGACGGCGGAGGAAGCGGTCCTCCTGAAGGTTTCCCCCATGACGCTCTGGCGCGACTTCAAGATGTTCGAGGAGCGCGGGATTGCGTTGAGGACGCACGGGGGGGTCGTTCCACCCGCAAGCAGCCATCTCGGTTTTCCGAACATCGGATCCACGGAGTTCCAGAAGAAAATTGCGAAAACCGCAATTTCACTTGTTTCCCGCAATTCCACGATCATGCTGAGTACCGGCACGACAACCCTTGAAGTCGCGAGGCAGCTTGTCTCCTCAGGCAAGACCAATGTCGCAGTTGTCACCAATTCACTCCCGGTCGCAGCAATCTTCTACCAGACCGATTTCAACGTGATACTGCTCGGAGGATCCCTGAGGAGGAATTCCATGGATCTGACCGGGCCGCTCTCCGAGAAGAATCTTGACGAACTCCATATCGACATGCTTTTCACAGGCTGCGACGGCGCAGTTTCCGAAGAGGGTTTCTTTACATCCGACCTCTCGCTGGCGGAGCTCGAACGCAAATCGGTTCAAAGAACCAAAACTGTTGTCGTTGTGACCGAAAGCGGCAAGTTCGGAAGAAAAGCGCTTGCGAAGTTCGCATCGGTCGGCGAAGTCCAAGTCGTCATCACGGACAAGAACATATCCCGCGCGGACAAGGCAAAGCTTGAGAAAAACAAAATCTCCGTCATGACCGCCAACTGAAGAATCCGCTTCAATATTCTTATTCCAGGTGTAGAGTTCGCCGTGCCGGCGAAGGTCTTCTCTCAATTTCTCCTGCCCCTACACCAAAAGCAATATTCCCATTTCACTTCAGAACCTGTTCGAACGACCAGTCCACGGCACTGGTGTAAACTTCGAGATTGCGGCTGTCGCGGATGCGGGCGAGTACCGGACCGGGCTCGGCAAATGACAGAGCCAGGTACGCCCAATGTTCCTTCATCTTATCCTGCAGATGAGCCGGGCCGCTCAACCAGTGCCGGTATTCCCCCATCAGCAGGTCATGGAACTCGCGCAGTTGCCGGCGCCGCTTTTCAGCTTCGGGAAAACGGGCGCCCTTGAGCACGGCCGGCAGAAAAGGACAGGCCAGGGCGCCGCGACCGATCATCCACCTGTCAACCCCCGGAAGCCGTGTGCGAAGTTCGCAGAATTCCTCCGGCGTGTTGATATCACCGTTGAAGACAAACGGATGCCTGCACAGTTTCCGGGCATGAACCGCCCGTTGGATGTCAACAGCGCCCCCATACATCTGATCCGCTGTACGCGGATGCAGAATCACCTCGGAGAGCGGATACCGGTTGAGGACTTCAATAACAGAAAACAACTCGTCGGGATTCCGGTATCCGAGACGCAGTTTCACCGACAGACGGACGGGGCACCCGTCGAGGACCTGCTCCAGGATGGCGTCAATGCGGCCGGGATGCGGCAGCAGTCCGGCACCGCGACTGCGGCCCGCAACAGTCGGATAGGGGCATCCCAGGTTCCAGTCCACCTCATCATGTCCAAGTTCGTGCAGTTCACGCAATCCCGCCGTAAAGGTTGCCGCATTGTTCGTCAGCACCTGTGGAATCATGCGCAGGTCCCGCTTGTTTTCAACTGACATTTGCAGCCGCTCTCCGGATCGCAGCGTGTGCCCCTGCCGCAATTGGATGAAGGGCGCAACAGCATGATCGAAGCCGCCAAAGCAGCGTGCGAAAGTCCTGCGGTAGGCGGCATCGGTAATACCGCGGATCGGCGCCAGGCTCAGGATTGTTTCATTTTGGGGCATTCGCTGTATCTCATCTTACTGGGAAATTAAAATATGTGTCCGGGAAAGGCTCGCCTTTAAACGTGTAATGCCACCATTCCATCTTATAGTTTACGAACCCGTGCTTCTCCATGACTGATTTCAGGAGAAGCCTGTTGACTTTCTGGAACGGCTTGATGTTTTTGCATTCGGTATTCGAAAGTTCGCCGAACAAGTCGAAACCGCCTCCCATGCTCAGTTCCTGTTTCTGCGGAAGCATGACAACCGTGAGATCCACGGTGCTTCCCCTGCTGTGAGCAGACTTCAAGCTGATATAGCCCATCCGGAACAGCTGTTCCTTGGGAATATCGGGATAATATTTGCTTTTCATCCTGATGTCGGACAAGTCCTTAAACCATCTTACGAAATCGTCAACCGCCCTCTGCGGCCGGTACGCATCGAATATTTTCAGCGACATGGAATACCTGTTCAATTCCTCCTGGACATTTTTAAGGGCTTCGGCCGCCTGCTTTGTCAATATGCATTTCGGGGCTTCGTATCCGTCAACAGCCCTGCCGGTAAAATTATTCCCGGATGCGTAACGCATCTCAAGAACAATGCCCGGGATTACCTTGTCGAGATAGACAAATCCGTCCGGTGCCTCCTTCACATATCCGGAAACAGAACCCCTGTCGCTGGCGCAACCGCAACCCAACGCGACAAGGCAGTAAATTAAAACGCAAAAGATTATTCTTGAAAAAGTCATAATTCATATCGCCCGTCAGGCGGATCGAAAAAAAAATCCAATCCCAAATTTAACCCGTCTATGCAAAATTTTCAGTTTTACAGAGTACTAGATGCGTAAACCGCCGTCTATCTCCAGGACTCTCCCGTTCACGAAATCATTCTCGATGATGAAAAGCGCTGTCCGGGAAATCTCGCTCATCTCGCCCAGACGGCGCAACGGGATCTGCGCGGTGATTTTCTCCAGGACTTCAGGCTTGATCGCAGCCACCATTTCAGTGTTGATGTAACCGGGGGCGATCGCCGCACAGCGAATCTTGTATCTCGCCAATTCCTTGCTCCAGGTCACTGTCATGGCGTCGACGCCGGCCTTCGCGGCGGAATAATTCGTCTGTCCGAAATTCCCCGCGCGGGAGACTGACGAGATATTGATTATGACACCGCCGTTCCCTTTCGCCATCAGGGCGGCAGCCCCTCTGCCGCAGAGGAAGACTCCGACAAGGTTGACATCAACAACGGCCTTGAAATCCTGCAACGGCATGGTTCTGACATCACCGTCCTTGACTTTCAACAGCAGTCCGTCGCGGGTGATTCCGGCGTTGTTAATCAGGACATCCAGTCCGCCGCTCCCGGAAATTTCGGTGAACATTGCTTCCACAGCCGCCTCGTCCGCTATATCACATGCATGGAACGTAACCGGCAGATCATGCGTGGCCTCTTTCAAACTTCCAAGAGCGGCAGCGCTTATGTCGCACGCATGCACTGAAGCCCCGCTCCGAAGCAGATCCATCGCCATTTGCCTGCCCAGCCCCCTGCCCGCTCCGGTAACCAGGCAACGCTTATTTTTGATTTCCATGATACTTCTCTCCTGATTTATATGTTGATTACTCTATCACCCTATGGATGATTGGATGAATGGATTGCTGGATGGTTGCAAATCAAGAAGATATGTACAAAAAAACACATTGAAAAAATCCAAAATGCCTTTTCTTGGAATTCTTCTCCTAATCCTTCCTCTTTGGTTTTTCTTGAATTCAAATCCATCCAATCATCCAATCATCCAATCATCCAATCATCCAATCATCCAATCATCCATCCATCCATCCAATCATCCGTCATCCCTTTGGATGACAGTGGAATCCCTGTCCGCTTTTCCGCCCCAGCCTGCCTGACTCGACCAACTCTACAAATGGACTTGGCAGGGTCATATACTCGGCTTACACGTTTTCCAGAAGAATAGCCAGCCCCATGCCTCCGCCGACACACAGGGAGGCGATCCCCAGTCCGGCGTTCTGCCTCTTCATCTGATGTATCAGAGTCACGACAATCCGCGCCCCGCTTGCACCGACAGGATGCCCCAGCGCGATCGCCCCGCCATTGACGTTCACAAGTCCCGCATCAATTCCAAGTTCATTCAGTACCGCAACGGATTGCGCTGCAAAAGCCTCGTTAAGCTCCCAAAGCTCAATGTCCCCGATCTGCATTTTCTGCCTGGACAACAACGCCCTGACCGCCGCAACCGGCCCCATCCCCATCAACTCCGGTTCACAACCGACACAGACAATATCCCTGACAAGGACTTTTCCGGCGGTGCACGAGGGGGCGCCGTCTTCCGAGAACAGTACGACGGAGGCGGCCCCGTCGTTAATCCCCGACGAGTTGCCAGCGGTGACCGTGCCATCCGGCTTGAAGGCCGGCTTCAGCTTTGACAAGTTTTCAAAAGTGCTGTCGGGCCTGGGATGCTCGTCGCTTTCAACCACAAGCTCCGTCCTCCTCTGCCTTACAGTGACCGGAACTATTTCCTCCTTGAAAACCCCTTTTCCCGTAGCGGCTTTGCACTTCCGCTGGCTTTCAAACGCAAAACGATCCTGAGCCTCGCGGGAGACAGCGTATTTACTGGCGACATTCTCAGCGGTGACCCCCATATGGTATCTGCCAAATGCATCCGTCAGTCCATCGTTTATGACAATGTCCAGAGCGGCGCATTCGCCCAGTCTGGCGCCCTGCCGCAATGCCGGCAAGATGTACGGAGCTCCGCTCATGCTCTCAATTCCGCCGGCAATGACGACATTGGCGTCTCCGGACATGACCGCGCGCCTGGCCAGGTCAATGGCTTTCAAACCGGAACCGCAAACTTGATTGACGGTGAAAGACGGGGACTTCTTCAAGACGCCGCAGCCAATTGCGATCTGCCTTGCCGGATTCTGCCCCAGCCCCGCCTGGAGGACATTTCCGATGATAACCTCGTCCACCGCAGAGCCGTCAACACCTGCGCGTTTCAAGCTCCCGCTGACACATATTCTTCCCAGCTCCACGGCGCCCGTCCCGGCAAGGGAGCCGTTCAGACTGCCGATAGGCGTCCTGGCCGCTCCGGCGATAAATACCTTCCTCATGATTTTCTCCTGATGTTGTTCTGATTTGAACCAACTGCAAAACTCTGAACATCTTGAATGCGGGGAAGTGAAAACCTTTTAAGGAAAGGTTCTTCCCTTCCCCGCACCCCAACCTTTTCCAAACCTGCCTGCTATTCAAAAAAATCACTGCCGTCCCATGGATGATTGGATGGCTGCGGTAACAGTTTCCAAGATGCCCAGTGACCGAGTTTAAACTGCAACTTCAAAGACACTTGGCTACTTGGGCACTCTGACACTGTTTTCTTATAGACCCAATCATCCAATCATCCGTCATCCTGCGGGATGACTCTTGCTCGTGAACACTGATTCGGGCATGTTCTTCAGGTCTCGACTGATTTCCGGCTTGAACGCCATATGGCTTAGAATGTCCTTCTCAATGTCAACGCCCGGAGCAATCTCAACCAGTTTAATCCCTGAACCTGTCAGTTCAAAGACAGCCCTCTCCGTAATGTACATGACCTGCTGCCCTTTTTGCTTGGCATAGGCGCCGCTGAAGGTGACATGCTCCACACCGTTGACAAACTTGTCGAATTTACCCTCTTTGTCAATACACAGCCTGCCGTTCCGGAAATCAACTTCCAGCCCCCCGGCGGTGAAGGTGCCCGTAAAAATGACTGTCTTTGCGGTCTGCGTGATGTTCATGAAACCGCCCACCCCGGCGATTCTGCCGTTGAACTTGCTCACATTGACATTGCCCATCCTGTCGCACTCCGCAAGCCCCAGGAACGCGATGTCCAAACCGCCCCCGTCGTAGAAATCAAACATATACGGCTGGTCAATGATCGCCTGTGGAAATCTGGACGCGCCAAAACTCAATCCTGACGCCGGAACACCTCCGATCGGGCCGGACTCGACAGTCAATGTCATTTGGTCGAGCCTCCCCTCTTCCTGTGCCATCTGGGCGATCCCCTCCGGCATTCCTATGCCCAGATTGACGATGGCGTCCGGGGCTATTTCCAGGAAGGCGCGCCTCGAAATATACCGTCTGGGGCCGTTCTCCATCGGAGGCAGGCGCAACTGCCGGATATCCCCCTGCCGCAGATAGTCCTGATTGAAATCCTCCGCGTATGTCTGCATGTGCTTTTCCTTGTCGGCGATGACTACGGCATCCACGTAAATGCCGGGGATTTTAATGTCCTGCGGATGTCTGGAATAATCATCTACAAGACGTTCAATTTGCACTACGACTTTCCCGCCGGAATTCTTGACAGCCTGTGCGATCGACAGGGCTTCACCGGTTATCACCTCGTTCTCCAGGGAAATGTTGCCGAAGGAATCGCTGGAAGTTCCGCGAAGGAGTCCGAAATGTATCGGGAACGCCTTGTATAACAGCCATTCTTTCCCGTTGAGGGTGACAAGCTCGACAAGATCCTCGACAGTCTTTGAATTGAGCTTGCCGCCATCCTGCCTGGGATCCACAAACGTATTCAGCCCGACATGGGTGAGCCGTCCCGGGTTGCCAGCCGCTATCTCACGGAAAAGATGGCAGATTACCCCTTGCGGAAAATTATAGGCTTCAATCTTGTTTTCCAATGCCAGTTTCCCCATGGCGGGGGCAAGGTTCCAATGTCCCCCGACAACCCGCCCGAGCAATCCTTCATGCCCGAAATGGTTAAGACCTTTCCCCCCTCCGTCGCCCTGTCCTGCCGCATACACAAGCGTCAGATTTCCGGGCTTTCCGTGTTTTAGAAAATGTTTTTCCAATGCCGCCGTAAGGAATTCGGGATGCGAGCATCCGACAAATCCCCCTGTTGCAATTGTACTGCCATCCTCAATCTTCGACACCGCCTCATCAGCGCTCAAAATTCTGACCTGTCTCATTATTCCTCCACGGCTAATGCAAGATATGCAACCGCCCTAGTGCTCTATAAATCTTAAAATTTCGTATAGACGAGTTAGATTGAGGATTGGATTTTTTTGTTCCGACTGATGGGCGATATAAATATCGTCAGAAGAAGGAACGGAAAAATACAGCCTCA
>JBAYFV010000044.1:0-14999 GCA_041666985.1 Victivallales bacterium | reverse complement strand
GTCCGCGAGGAATTCTTTGCGGAAGTCCCGCATCGGCAGTTCGTCTTCACCATTCCGAAACGGCTCCGGATTTACTTCCGCTTCAACCGCGATATTTTGCGGAAACCGCAAAATATATTTATTTTCTTTCAGACTCTGAAAAAACACAGGATACTGAAGATAACCCCGACCGGGCATGTGGTGTATAAGGCGGAACATGACAGTTGCCGGAAGTTTCCGGAACCTGCCAGCGGCGATCTCCGTGCAGGAGTGAATCGGAATTTCCAAGTTTTCGACCCCTTGGACTTCCTTGCCGAAGTCACCCAGCATATCCCGAACAAGGGGGGAACACACGATAAGATATTAAAGAAAGACCAGATTTGATTTCCCGACTATCCCTGATTACCGTACACCCATACGAAAATCAAAACGCCTATCAGTTTTTTCCGCTTGGAGTTTTTGAGAACAGCGCCCATTTTTTGCCGGCAATGTTGAATACTCCGAGCATGGAGAAACCTGCGTAGTAACGTGATTTAATCTCTCCTGCAACCTCGTCCTCGTTGACGGCGGGGAAGGGGGCGAAATCGTAGGTGATGTTTTCTTTTACAGGTGTTTCCTCTATGGAAATCATCACTGTCTCATCGAGCTGGCATATTCCTGCGACTTTCGCAGGAACGGCTCGCGAACACGCCTTGCCGACAGCTTCCGAAGCGGCCTTCCTGTCAAACAGAATATCGTCAACTGAAAATTTAACAATCTTAATCATAATAGGCTTTTTCCCCGCGTCCGGGAGATTTAATTCCTTTGCCTTCAATATAAGCCGCAACATCCTCGTCATCAAGGAAAGCCAGAGGAGACAGTTCCACCACGCAGTCAGGGATGCCGTTTTCATTTTTCGGAACGCTTACGCCCGTCTTTTCAAGGCGGCGAACGTCTTTATCGACAAGCATTCTTCTGCATGAAGCTGCGGAGTCGACGCCGTCGGGATTTTTGACGGGAGAGAATTCATCCTCCCGTTTCGCCTCGAGTATCATTGTCTTTTCCGCAAAGGGAATGGCGTCGAATATGAATGTCTCGAGTTTTACGGCATTAGGTTTGTCCGGGGTTATCTGTTTCCCGTCCGCATCAATGCACGGGACCTTCTTCTCGGCCCTGTGCCAGGGAAGGTTCAGTCTGCCGCCTTCCGTGAGTTTCTCCACAAAATCAACGCTTATGATATGTATTGCGGGACTTCCCGCGATGAAACGGAGACGTCCGTCCGCCTCTCTCATTTCCGCAAGGGCCTTCGGCATGTCGCTGTACTCTATGATGTTGAGACGGCCTTTGACCATGCAGAAGTTCCCCAGCTTTTCAAAGGGGCCTGTTTTTGCAAGCATCCTGCTGCTCATTTCCGATTTCTCGAGAAAGTGAAGTCCGATAAAAAGAGGATCCGCGACGCTGACAAGAGGATTGTCAACTTGGAAGTAGGAGAGATATTCGATGCCGAGTTTCCTCATCTGTGCAATCGAACCTGAAAGCTTCAGGGCGAGCAGTGTGCCGCCGTGGCCGTTCGGGGAAAGTGACAGGGACTCCTTTGATTCGAGGAGCAGTTTCCCGTCCATTCCTATGGCCGGCATGGTGCCCTGTGTGAAAAAATGGACGAACGAGGGCTGGATTCCGAAAAAACTGTTTTTCTGGAAGAACTCGCGTGTCTGGGAATCGTTTGTCTTGCTCGTCATTATGAACCAGTGAAGCGGGCATTCGTATTTCCTTCCCGTCCTTATTATCTTTTCGGCAAAATACTGGAACAGCGTCTTGTTCTTAACAGGCGTGATAGGGAATGTCCCCTTCGGTCCGTCATAGCCGAGCCTTGTCCCCTGTCCGCCGGCAACGGTGAGTGCGGCGACTTTCCCCTTTTTGAGCAGCTCCGAACCTCGTTTCAGGGCTATCCTGTACCTTTCCTTCTGATCCTCGTTTTCAGGGGTTGCCGGAAAATAGGGGGCGGGGCTCATGTCGGGAGAGACGACAGTTTCCGGAACATGTAAAACATAATTGTTTATAAGCGAATCGAGTTCCCTCCAGTTTATCTCCCTGAGCTGCGTGTGGATTTTTTCGTGCTGGCGTGAATTCATCTCCGGGAAAAATTTGAAAAGATGCCCCTGCTCGTATTTTTTTAAAGTCACCCTCAATGAATCATCCATGTCAAACTCCATATGTTTTTATTGATGTTTGTCCGCTGTCAAAGTTATTTCTGCACGACTCCTTAAATCGGGCGAAGGCGTCACCTCATCGGTATCTGACTGTAAGAGTCAATCATGCGAACCAACGGATTCCGCCGTTCGGATGCGGCCTTCTGATAACACACCTTCGCCTTGCTTTCAACCTTGTCTTTCCTGTATTTCTCGGCAAGCATCAGGAAGAAGAGAGGCTCGTTGTCCGGGTGGACTTTGCTAAGGAGTTTCCTTGCTTCGTCCGGCGATCTTTTTCCGTTCCACATGTCTGCGATTATCCTGTAGGTGGCGTCTTTTGCGGCTTTGTTTTTCGCAACCAGCGCATTCATGCCGTCCTGCCAGCCGGGCTTGTCGCCTTTCCATAAGAGGAAAAGTTTCCAGAAATCCGGGAATTCATCCGGTGGAACGGTCATCAGCAGAACCTCATTGCTCCTTCCTTTGGAAAGGAGATAATATTCATGGAATTTTCTTCCTGCCTTCGGATACGGGTCGGCAAAGTCATTGTCGTTGGGTTTTCCGTAAGTCAGCTTGAATTTCATCGTCTGAACCCTGTGTTCGTCCGCATATTTCGGACTTTTTCCGAGTTCCTCCAGACATTTCCCGGCGCGTTCCGGCTTTTCAAGCTTTTGGGCGATATCGATAAGTTCAGCGGCTTTTTCTTCCGGCGGAAGATTCAGGGTTACGAGATATCTTTCATATTCGTCAACAGCTTCTTCTCCTTTTCCGGCACTCTCCCTGGCCAATGCGAGAAGACGTCTGGCGTTTCTGTCATCCGGTTTTATCCTCACGCATTCGGAATAGGCGTGTTCGGCGCCGGCCCAGTTGCGTTCCATCGTGTAAAGATAGCCCAGTTCAAGAAACGCCTCGAAAAAACGGGGGTTCAGTTCGGTGACTTTTTCATAAGCCGGAATGGCTTCTTCGTTTACCGCATCAAGCGAACGGTAGGAGAACACCCCGATGGATTTTGCGTAAAGGTATCCGCTTACAGGTTCTTCCTTCGCAGTCCACCATTCCCTGTAGGTGTCAAGGGCGAGAATCTCCTGTCCGTTTTCGATAAGAGTCTCATATATGTTCAGGTGCATGACGAAATCTTTCGGATAGAGCTCCATCGCCTTTTTGTATTCTGGTGCAAATTTCAGGAGGTTGTTGCAATTCAAGAGCATCTTAAGGAAATCAGTCGCGGATTCGGGCTTCAACTGGTCGAGACTTATTTTGTCGAGCTGTTTTGCCGCCTCGTCTTTCTTTCCGGTTTGCATCAGCAGTTCAGTAAGACGCATGATTGCCGTGCTTTTCATGTTTTCATCAACGACGCCTACGGCCTGAGTCATTATGTCCACCTTGTCCTGGGGTTTGTCGGAAAGACTGGCGGCCGACATGAAACAGTCCATATCCCGGAATTTTTTCATGCCGTAGACGTAGAGTTCCCTTGCCTGGCTCTTATCATTGTCCTTCTGCAGCACTGAGCCGAACAGTTTAATCATGTCCAGGGACATGTCGGACTTGTTCGCCTTTTTCAATTCGGCGGCGGCCTTGTCGGTTTGACCGGCAAGGCAATATGAATTGGCAAGTTGCGCGCCGATGTAGGTGTCAGCGGGGAAAGCCCCTCTCGCCTTTTCCAGATATTTGACTGAATCGGAATATTTGTTTTTTTTGTTTAACAGCTTTGAAAGCCTGACATACGGCTGCGCGTTGTCTTTCCAGCCGGCATCAATGCATTTCGCATAATACGAGACGGCTTCATCGTCCTGCGCCATGTTCTCATGGCATTCCGCCGCGCCGAAGAGAACTACAGGCTCTTTCTCCTTCCAGTCCTCGCTCATGAGGCTCCGGTATGCTTTCAGGGCGTCGTTGAATTTAGATTCCCTGCGGGCCGTATCGGCATCCGCGAGTTTTTTCTCGAGGTTGGCAAGACGCCTTGCTTTTTCTTCAGCCACGGGATCCGGCTTTGCGGTTTTGCCGGCGGGAGCGGTCTTTACGGCAGCCCCCTGCTGTTTTGATTTCAAAAGGGAGAAGGACAGAACACCTGCGGACACGACAATGGCGACGGCTGTTGCGGAGACAATGAGGATTTTCACTGATCTTGTCAATTTGAAACCATGTTTCCTGCAAGAGGCAATCTTTTCCCATTTCGACTGCGACGCATCCGTTTCCTGTTGTTGAGGTTCAGTTTTCGGAATATCGGGATATTGGTTTTGCTCCTGATCCTGGGGGTGGGGATGTTTCATCTGATCCCTTAAAATTGCTTCGTAGGAGGAAAGGCCGAGTTCCTTTTCCGGAGGTTTTGCGCTTCTTCCGGAATCAAAGGAAAAGGAAACTTTCTTGTCCTTGTCTTTTTTGCTGTCAATATTGCCAAGCACGGGAATGTCGCTGAAGTTGAAATCATTGTCGTGTCCGGGGTTTCCCGTTTCAGCTTCTCCGCCTGTTTTGGCGGGGGTTTTCTCAAACGAGAAAGCGGGGTCTTTGGATTTATCTTTGTCTGAACTCATAGTGCCTTTGTTTTTTTAGCGTTTATAAACGGGCTTTCCTGTCCTGAACCTGTCTGATTCATATTTTAACCTCTTTCAGGGCAATTTGCAAAATCCTATTGTAAGGCTATTTTAACGCCCGTCAGCAGGAAGATATGCATTAGTTCCTGTTTACTATGTGGTTGGCGTTATACACTGTGTCGATTTATGATTTAAAAATAAGGAAAACAAAAATGACAAAAAGAGATTTCGTGGTGAAAATCGCCCAGGAGACGGGATTGACTCAGAACCAGGTTGCAACGGTTGTTCAGAAAACACTCGACTACATTTCGGACGAACTTGCAGGAGCCCGCAACATCGAGCTCCGGAACTTCGGAATTTTCGAAGTCAAGGTTCGCAAGAGCCGCAAGGGGCGCAATCCCAACAAGCCTGAAAATGAAGTCGTGATCCCGGAAAGGGTTGTTGTCAAGTTCCGTCCCGGCAAAGAGCTTAAAGACCGCGTCGAACAGATCAAGCCTGCAAAAATAAAATAAATTCCGAAAGCGAATTTCCCCGGTGCGTCTCCGCGTCAGTGCGGAGGCCTCCCGGAAAACAAAGCATTGAAGATGAGCAATTTCTCGCCCCCACCAGGAACTTCGGATATTTTTCCGGAAGAAATATCTCTGTGGCATCGTCTCGAAGATGTTGCACGCAGGGTTTTCCCTCTTTACGGATACCGCGAAATGAGGACGCCCGTCTTCGAATACACCGAAGTTTTCAGGAGGGGGATCGGAGATGAGACCGAAGTTGTCCAGAAGGAGATGTACACTTTCGAGGATCGCGGAGGAAGAAGCCTCACCCTCCGTCCAGAGGGAACTGCCGGGATAATGCGTTCCCTGTCCGGTACCGACGTGATGAACGGCAACGAGAAAAGGGTCTACTACATCGGTCCGATGTTCCGGGGCGAAAGACCTGCCGCCGGAAGAAGAAGACAGTTTCATCAGATAGGCGCTGAAAACGCCGGAAGGGTTTCACCCGAGCTTGATGCCGAATCAATCGCCCTTCTTCTCCACTACCTTGACGAACTCGGGATTACGGGATACAGGCTTCTTTTGAACACCAGGGCCTCCGGCGAAGATCGCAAACCCGCGGAGGATTCGCTCCGTGCGTATTTCGCAAACCACGTTCCGGGAATGTGTCCCGACTGCAAAAACAGGCTTGAGAGAAATGTCTGGCGCATCCTCGACTGCAAACAGGAGCAATGCCGCGTATTCATCGAAAAGGTTCCCGACATTGCAGGCCTCCTCGGAGAACCCAGCAGGAAATATTTTGAAAAAGTCTGCAGTTCCCTTTCAGCAATGAACATACCGTTTGAAGTTGATTCAAGGCTTGTGAGAGGCCTTGATTATTATGTGCACACGGTTTTCGAGGTCACTCATCCCGGACTTGGCGCCCAGAATGCAATCGCCGGAGGAGGACGATACGAGATTTTCGCCCCGGAAAGCAGAAAGCCGATTGTCGGTGTCGGTTTCGCCGCAGGTCTTGAAAGGCTTCTGATGGCTCAGGAGGCGCTGTCGGTTAAAGCGCCCCAGCCGGAAAATTCTCCCGCAGTTTTCCTCATAGGGCTCGGGGAAAATGCGATAAGTGAAAATATGAAACTTGCGTCCCGGCTCAGAAAGGCCGGCATTTCCGCAATTACTGAAGTTGAGCAGAAAAGCATGAAGGCGTCAATGCGCGCTGCAAACCGGATTGCTGCGAAATTCGCAGTCATACGGGGAGACAATGAGATTTCAAGGGGAACACTCGTCCTCAAGAACATGTCCGACGGCGCCCAGTCCGAAATAGGCTCGGAACCCCAAAGCCTGATGGACTGCCTCAAAAAAGCTGAGGCAATTGCAAAGGATTAAATGGGGGAAATAATATTCTGGATTTTTCTTGACGTTGAATATTAGTATTGTATATTTTAAACCTGTCGTGTTTGTTTCGGGTTGCTTTTTCCGTAAAAATCATAAATTTTAAAGGATAGAGGGAATAATGAGATTTTTCAACAAGGCCGTTTTATTTGGATTTGTCGTTGCCGTTGCAGCGTTAATTTCATTCAATGTCAGTGCCTCTTCCGGCGACCCTTTTAGAAAACTTGGGAGAGGCGTTGTCAACGTCGGTTTTGGCGTGCTTGAGATTCCCATGAAAATATATGATGTCAACCAGACCGAGGGCGGTCTTGCCGCATTTACATACGGACTTTTCAAGGGCATTGGATATTTTGTCGCCCGCGAAGTCATAGGCGTTGTCGAAATCGTCACATTTCCAATGCCGCTTCCCGGCGCCACCGACAGCAAGAGGGATGTTGGCTGGGGGTATGGCCCCCTCATGGAGCCGGAATGGGTTGTCGGGCCAGACCATGACATATACAATATCATATATCAGGATTTCCCCCAGAACTGATCTGAAAGTTTAACCAGATAGAGTAGGCCCCGCCGTACGGCGGGGCTTTTTGTATGTGCTAATTATTTAAAGTTTCCACATGCGAATATCGGAATCCGGCTTGTCGGACGAGTCCGAAACAATAAAACGGAACATTCAAGATTTCTAATTTTACATGTGCTTAGTAAAACAAAGACGCTAAGGAGGCGAAAACATGTTCGAGAATGATATAAAAGTCGTGGACTGCACCATAAGGGATGGCGGCCTTATAAACAAATGGAAGTTTTCGGAGGATATGGTGAGGAAGGTTTTCCTTGCCCTTGATGCCGCCGGTGTAGACTATATGGAACTCGGGTACAGGGCTTCCGAGAAATTATTTCCGCCCAAGGAATTCGGGCCGTGGCGTTTCACAAAAGATGAAATCGTCAGGAATATTGTCGGCGATACAAAGACGGAAATGAAACTCGGCGTGATGGTTGACATTGACCGTGTCGATGAGGACGATCTGAAGCCTGCCTCGGAATCCCCGCTGCATTTCATCAGGGTGGCAACTTATCTCAAAGACATAAACAAGGCGGTACGGCTTGCCAACCATATTAATGAAAAAGGGTATGAGTCATTCATTAACATCATGGCTATTTCCACAGTAAGTTCATTCGACCTGGAGGAGGGGCTCCGTAAAATAGGAAATGAAACAAATGTTGCGGCCGTGAATGTTGTTGACAGCAACGGCGCCCTCTATCCCCGCGACATCGAGCGCCTTGTATCGCTGTACAGGAAAGAGCTGAAGACGAAAAAGACTGGATTCCACGCCCACAACAATCTCCAGCTTGCTTTTGCGAATTCGATGCAGGCGCTCCATTCCGGTTCCACATTCTGTGATGCCACTGTGAACGGAATCGGCAGAGGTGCCGGGAACTGCCCTCTGGAACTGCTGATTGCCTGCCTGAAAAATCCAAAATACCATCTCGAGCCGGTTCTCAGGACTATTCAGGATATTTTCGTGGATCTGCAGAAAGACATGGAGTGGGGCTATATAATCCCGTATATGATAACCGGCATCCTGAACGAACACCCCCGTGTCGCCATTGCCCTGAGGAATTCAGACAGAAAAGATCATTACGCAGATTTCTACAGGCAGCTTACATCGCCTGAATGCTATGAAAACAGATAATGTTTCAGTAGAAATTGCGGTTTTGTCCTGGCAGACCGGACTGGAGACTTAAACGGGGTCAACTGCGGGTGATTCTGCTGGCAGTAGTCCGCCTGAGGCGGATTTGCGCCCTATCCCCGGTTTTCAGATTCCAGGAAGAAGGCTCGAGCTACTACGGGTAAATTTTCTGAAGTCCGACTGCCAAGACCGGTCTCATCCCATTCTGGCGCGACGGTATTCGAGGGCAAACTGGATGCCGTCGTAGCCGGGATCATCGTTGCGCAGATCGGTCAGGAATATTTTCTGACCGTTGTTCAGCCAGGAGATGCGGGCAGCCATGGCGGCCAGTTCCGGCTCCAGGATTTCGTCCATTCCGAGCGGCACTTTATCGGTCTTGCCGGTAAGATACGGCAAGACGGCCATCAGCAGACTGCGGTAAATCAGGGAATTGTCAACGGTGATCTGCCGGACATTCTTATCGGTAACGGCTGTGATGTTGAACGGCAGCCAGGCAGTCTTGCCGACGGTCATCAGTGCAATTTTGCCGTCATTCCATTCCAGCATGAGTTGTTTTTGATTACTGCTTCCGAGATACCGGACGGATTGGATTCCAGGCCCCATCAAGCTGGAAACAATGGCGTAGGCGTGAATGCCGTAATTGAAATCGTCAACGCCGATCGCGGCATAAGCCGTATGCACGGTTCCGCGTTCAGCCACTGGTATCGCAAGAAATTCGCCGACTTCCTTGTTGAAACGGAGACTGGAGCCGCCGGTGACGCGCTTTCCCTGCCTCATCCAGTCCAGGAAAATATTGCCGTCTTTCATATTGCCGACAACGGGTTTGTCAACCAGCACCGACTTGCCGGCGTCAACGAACGGCCTGGCCTGTTCGATATGGCGGTCCCAGTTGGTGGTATGCAGAATGATTCCGTCAACCATTCCAACCATGTCCTCGTACTTTTCCACCGCGTTCGGAATGTTGAATTTCCTGCAGAATCCGGCGGCGAATCCGGCGGGGCGGGTTTCGCCGGAATCCCAGGCGGCGACAATTTCCACATCAACGATTTTATTGTCCGTCATGTCCCGGATGACCGGAACCCAGTTCTCCGGGTGCGAAGTGCACAGCCCGACAATTCCAAGCTTGAAAGCCATTGTTCAACCTCTGTTGTTATTTTAAATTCCAATAAGTGAAAATCCACGTCCTGTGGGCGTGGGTTTTTACTCTCTTCCAGCCTCCGATAACTGATAACCGATTACTATATTTCATGTTCAGATTATTTCGAGTATTCCAGCAGTTCGCCTTTGGAGACCGGCGATACTGCGTCAATATAAGAGTCCTTGCCGTGGATTGACGGTTTCTTCGACGGACGCATTTTTTCCAGCAATACACTTGAAATGCTGCAGCCGTTCGCTTTCAGCGTCAGGAAATCACGGGTGTAGCCGTAACCTTCGTACTTGGTGAAAACATTCGCGCTGATCGTTTCCCCCTGTGTCGCCTTTACCGGAATTGCCTGCCTGAACGTATCCTTGCCGGTGAGTCGGCTTTCCAGTACTATTTCCGGGTTTTGTGCGGTGACGGCATCCACTTTACAGGATAAGATGTACCAGCCTGCGATCACCGGACAGACCGTAATATTGTTTTCCCCCATCAGGTTGACGACCTGCACTCCGCTATTGGCCGGACGCACGGATTCAGTTCCTGGCTTGACGTTCAATGCCGAACTGATCGCATTGGCGGTAATATCACCGATCAGCGCGTACCCTTCTTCGTTCGGGTGCAGGAAAATTTTCTTTTCCCAGTCCCGTACCTGGCGGATCGGTTTTTCGTATTCCACCCAGACTACTTTATCCTTTGGGAATGTCTCATCAAATTTTTCCCGCAATATCCTGTTGGTTGCGCTGTTGCATTGATCCCGGAACGGATTGTCGGTCGCACACGGCAGGATTGAGGAAAGAAAAACCTTCTCCACTCCTTTCTTTTTCAACAATTCATTGACGATTTTGATTATGTCTTCAGCGGTCTGCTTGGATTTTCCCTGAATAAGGTCTGCTGTTTTGACACCGTTGTTATTCGTTCCGATCAAAACATTATAATACGGGCAGTCGGGAACATATTTAATCCTTGCCAGCACCTGCCCGGTGCTGTTGCCGCCTTCTCCTGCGTGGCTGTACCCTGACATGGCGGTATGGGTGCCGACAAACGCAAGGTTCGGCAGGCGCTCCAGCAGCTCTTTCCGCCAGCAATCGCCTTTTTCGGCCCAGGTGATGCTGTCGCCGATCATGCACAGCGGAATCTGTCCGCTCTTCCCGGTCGCCGAATAGTCAAAGGCGTTGCTCTGATTGGTGTTTTCCGTCTGCTGGTTTAACTTTGCATTCTCCGCGTTTTTCCCCGGAACAATTTTTCCGGCCTGGGTTTTTCCTGCCGGTACGGCGAGTTGCCATACCTGGAACTTCTCCTTCCACGGACCCCATATCCGGCTTTCCGCCTTGAAGTCCAGCGCCGCCTCTCCCTGAATCCACTTGAAGCTGGAGCCTGAACCTCCACAGGGAACCCCTTTGACATCAGTGCCATTTACGAGAACAGTTTTGACGTCAGGATTAATGATGAAATAATAAACGGCATCCGTCTGGGAGGTGTTTTCGTAACTGAGTGCAATGTCATTGTCGCTGAAAGTGTAAATAATTTTCCCCAGCGCATTGCTTCCGCTTATGATATTACCCTGATCCTGTTTTATTTCTTTCAGCGCAGGCATCTCTTTTGCGCAAAGGTAACTTCCGCCAGGAACCTTCTCCTGCGCCAGGAATTCTTTGCCGTCAACCATTATGCTGTTTATATAGCCGTTCTTCGAAGCGGCGGAATAAGAGGAGGCAACCGCTTTCCACTCGTTGCCGCTCACTTCCAGCTTGACCTCGGCCGCCGCCGCAATTCCGGCGGTCATTGCCGCCACCGTCATCATCCGTTTCAACGTATTCATCTGGCCTCCTTGTTAAGAATTTTTATAAAACAGCATGAAGCTTCATGCTGTTTCGAGACTTCTTTCCCTGGCAACTGATTGCCGGCTACCGGTCGCTGTTGTCCGACCTTTTTCCCGTCGCCGGTTCTCCGATTCTGTCCCCTGGCAGGAATGCCCGAGTTGTTTTTGCCTCAATGCGACATTTCAAGCACTATGCCCAGGGCCTTGTCCGGATGTTTAATCAGCAGATCGGCGGCCTTGCCGACTTCTTTCAAGGGCAGGCAATGCGTGGTCATCGGTTCAACGATCAATCGCTTTTCCGCGATCAACTGAATGATTTCCCGCAGATTGCGCTGTGTGGTGAACTGCACGAAAGCCGCCGGATAATCCTTGCCGTATTCGTATTCCAAATCCTTGTAGCCGGCACCAGTCCTTGAGGCCGCACGAATATCCAGATTCCCGGAATAGGCGCCGCCACCGACATTGATTCTGCATCCGCCAACCAGGATAATCCTGCCCATGGCATGGGTGTCCGCAGACACTTTCATGCAGGACTTGACGGATTCAAACGCCGCCGTGGCTTCGCCGCCGAAAGCGAAAATTGCGAAATCCGCACCGTAGGGGGCGACAAATTTCTTCGTCTCTTCAACCGAATCATGGGTTTTGAAATTGACGAAATTCCTGATTCCGCATTTTTTCGCGATTTTTATCCTGGAGTCAAATCCTTCCCAGCCTATCACCCTGGCACCGCTGAGTTGTGCGAGTTGCGCAGCAAGATTGCCGACAATTCCCAGACCGAGCACCATGCCATATTCCCCAAGCTCCGGCACGGTTCGGCGGATGGCTTGCAATGAAGTGGCTCCGAGGCAGGCGTAAACCGCCTGTTTGTAAGTGACGCAGTCAGGAATCGGGACAACCATGTTCACCGGAACATTCGCATAATCTGCATGATGCGCGCCGGTGGTGCCCATTGCGGCAACCCGCATTCCAGCCTTCAAACCCTTCACATCGCCTTTCACCTTGATAATCTCGCCGGCGTTGGCGTAGCCGAAAGCGCGGGCAGGGGCTTTCAAATCCGGAGTCGCACGGAGATTCGCGACATTTGCTATTTCGGTTCCGGGACTGATTAAGGAGGCATGCACCCTGATCCGGACTTCATGCTCCTTGAGATCCGCCAGCTTTTCCGTAACCATTTTGACTTCGCCCCTGCCGGTAACCACTGCAACTTTTCTTTTCATCATTTTCCTTTTCCTTGTTTTGACTTTGACACAAATATCGGAATGTAATTTTCCTTGCATTCACAACTTGCCAGCAAGCCTTCCGGGAAGGTATATTCTCTTGGGCAGACTGCCGGGGTTTTTGATTCTGTACAGGCACTCCTCTATTGCGGTTTTGCCCGCAATCTGCCAGTCCAGCGCAATCGCAGGCGCATTGTGAAATTCAGGATTTATGAGGTTTTTGCCGTCAATTCCAAGGACAACTGCCTGGTCTGCAAGTATTTTGCCGGTTGTTTCCAGAATGTTTTCCGAACAAGTTTGCAACAGGCTGCTGGTGGGGAAAAAATAGCCTGTCCTATCGCATAATTTCATGCCGTCGGACAAGTTTACGCGCTTCAGCTTTCCTCCGGATTGACGCCATAGGCATGCGAAGACTTCTTCCCTGTTGCGGTATGCGGGAGGAATATCTTTCTTTGACACGACAAGAAGCTGATCCACTTTTTTCCCAAGAAAATATTCGACCGCCAATTCTGCGGACAGATACGGATCTATGTCCACGATGGAAAGCCTTCCTGAGAACGAGCTGTGCATACAGACCCCCACCGAGGGGACGACTACAGGGAGTTTTTTTATGGAAGCATCATATTCCGAGAGGAATATCACCCCGTCCGCGCCCTGGCCAATATCGGCAATCCGATCCGCAGTCGCCTCTGAAACCGGAAGGCAGTTCATTGACAACGAATATCCGTTTTCTTCTGCAATGCGCTGTATCCCCAGGAAAACAGTCGAGTATATGCTGTGAATCTCGCATAATTTTTCACCGGAAATAAACAACGCTATTTTGTAGCCGTTGGCGCTTTTTCCGGTGCCGCGTGGCGTTTTGACGTACACCCCGCTTCTCGGACGCTTCTCGGCAAGGCCTGCGCTGCACAGATAATCAATTCCGCGTATTGCCGAAGTGTAGGAAATGGAAAACTGTTCCTGTAAATCGCGTATTGAAGGCAGTTTCGCCCCATGATGATATGCGCCAATGCATATCTGCTCCCTCAGGTAGGCGACCATTTTCTTTGCTTTTTCAGGTAATTTCATGGTTTTAAGCGACACCTGTCTACAAGTTTGAGCCAAATTGATGATTTATTGTGATATATATCATAATTCAGAATAAATCAGTATGCAAGCCGCATTCGTCGTTTTTTTTACATTTCGGCTTGGGGGTTTTCCCTTATCTCCTGTCTCTGCATGAGAGTGCAAAGAGAAGTATCTTGAAATTGAATTCATTGCTGTCTACGTATGTTATTTCCCCTATTTTCCTGTCGGGATACGGATTCACCCATTCCCATTGATAGAGGAACCTGTATCCGCCGTCCGGGCTTTTCAACGGCATGACATAGCGGCTGTCGTTGGTGGTTCGGTACAACGGATTTGAGTCCGCGATGCCGATATTCCAGAAAAGCCTCACAGGCAGTTTTTCAACTGTCCCGTCATCATAACACACCTGATAATCTCCGGCAATATAGCCGTAAGGCCAGGAGCGCCAATGCCCCTTGCTGTTAAAATCCTTTGCTGTCTGTTCATCTACGGCAAGCGTATGCAGAAAGATCAGAGATGAACAGGTTTTCCCGACCGGCACAGACATTGTCCTGCCTTTGCCGAGAAGAATGCAATTCATCTTCTGATTTGAAAACATCGCAGGTGTGTTTCCGGCATCATACATTCCTTCAGGAAGGGTGCATTCCTGGCCTTTTTTGCAGAGAAACTCGGCAAAGGGACAATTCATATGCCTCTGAATATCCAGAGGGATAACTCTCGGTGACGCCGGGGGGTTGGGCTTTAACGCGTACATCTCACGCAAAGCCGGAAGTTTTCCTGAAGCTATCTCATCCATCAAGGACTGTTCTTTTTCCCGGAGTATGTTCCATGCATTGTCGGCGCCCATAAAGATTTCATAGATTGAATATGACTTCTGGTAAAGTTTCCAATCGGTGCCTAAGTTATAAGTGGAAAAGCCCATGCCGTCAACCTTGGATTTCATCTTTTCCCCGTAAGTCCAGTATGAAGTGGCGCTGCCCCATACTTCAAAACCATTGTCCAGGAAATAGGCGGCAGCAATGTCGCTTGGAGCCCATTGAGTGATAATTACATCCTTAGGAAATTCATCTATCACCTTGTAAACATCATAGCGTTTACCGTTATGCCTGGGGTTTAACATGTCTTCATATATCATCATCCTTACATTTCTTTTCTTGAGCCAGTTATCCAGTTCAACATGGAAATCGAGGAACGACTGAGCGTACGTCTTGCCCCCTCTGAGAACTTCGTCAGGAGTCTGCGCCGGATCCCTGCCATGCCACCACTCGTCGGTACTCGGGGTAATCATTTTCACGTTCATTGCCTCGATCACGTCCAGCATGCAGTTGAACACGATCCTGTTGTGATCCGGATGAGTGACATCGGATTCTTTTGGATAGCCCTTCAGCGCCAGTTCAGGATGATAGCCCAGAAGCCACCAGTCGGCATGGCCGCCAATCTCGAACTTCGGGCACACTTCAACAAACCGGTCGCGGCAGAACTCTGATAATCTTTTCAGATCGTCCAGGGAGAAGACCCGCTCGGATCCG
>JBAYFV010000043.1:0-15244 GCA_041666985.1 Victivallales bacterium | reverse complement strand
ATCCCGGTCCACATTTATGAATTTCGCTCCCATCCCACACGCATCCTTTGTTTTTAGACCTTAACATAATATGAGTTAATAGAGTTGCAAGACGTGATAGTCAAAGTCCGACAGGCTGCTAGACATGAAGAATGACTCATTGAGTTTTCCGGGAGGAGGTATTGCAGCAAATGATATTAAGGACTACATAAAGCTTAATTTCATTCTTCAGTTTTTCAAAAGAACCACAATTAAACTTTCAGGCATTAGTGAAATAAAAGCTGAAGATATCCGTACCACAAAAAAAGATGGGCATGGGAATGTAAGCATTAGTTATACATACTATATCAGGTTTGTCGGTAAATTCGGTGCAGCCCGCATCAAGTTTGCCAATGAAGGCAAGCGTGATGAATTATATAACGTGATAAGACAGGCTAATAAAATGGGGCTACCAATATTTGATGCATGCTAATTGTCAAGACGGTGGAAATTGCAAATACAGTTCACACCGCGTCTTATGAACTTTGCAATGGTAGAAGGTAAAAGAAGCTATCGAGTCGCTGTTGAAATCGAAATGCAGATCGATTACCGCGCATTGAGTGTCGCGGGAAGGGTGAACTCGAACCTCAAATACAACTACGGCTGTGACGAATGGCGCTAAGATAAGAAAAGACAAATTAAAGTTTGAACTCCAACTTAAGAATTTCCGAGGTTGGAGTACAAGCTTCAGCTTGAGTTTCATCCAAGTATTAACCATTAACTTAGCGCCATTCACGGCTGTGACGATGTGATGGTAAATGGGCATAAGAAGGTTTTTGCACGTCTGTGTTCTGAATAATCGTCATAACGGTGGGTAAACCCTATAAGATTGCTATAAGAGTTGAATAGAAATATAAAATCGATGAATGAATGTTTTGAGAAAATAGCGTAAAGATGAGTATTGGTTAAAACTAAATCAAAAGGAAGTCAATTTCGGAAATTCAGAAAATCTGAACTTTTGAAAATGTATCAACAACTTTAATACAAATGTAAGGAGGCAAGATGTCACAAAAGTGTGAATATTTAATCGCTGACAACGAAATTTTTTCTGAGCGTCTTTCCGATATCTCTACATGTTGCCAGCATCATAAGAAAAAGGTTATTGGAGAGGTTAAGATCATGGAATTAGCGGGGATTTCTGAATATCCCAATGGCATTTATTTATTTTATAATTCAAAAGACAAGGCTAAACAAGATGAATTGCTATATGTCGGCAGAGTAAAAAGCCGTAGCTTTATTGGAAGATTACCTTCTCATTTCGATCCTAGACAAGACGCATGGTTTAATTCGCTGACAAGGAAAGTTGGAGAGCATGAAAGGCTTGCATATAAAGACGCTATTCAGGTTGCTCTCTCATTCAAAGTGCTACTCATTGGTGTACGTGATACTTCTTTGATTACTCGGATAGAGAGCGTATTCCGCTCATTCCTAGCACCACGATATAATCTTACACGTAAAAGATATTCGGGGAGGGAATATCTTAAAGAGTTGCTGTGTAGCCAAGGATAATTCCTGTGTGTTTTTTGTCTGCGACAGAGAGCGTCTTTCGAAAAGTTTTCTCAAGCAGGTGTTGGTGACGATATTAATTAAAATATTTCTGTTGCGTTCGTAATACGATGCCGAGAACATCCGATGGAGTGCTGTAATGTAGTTATAGCTTTTCATTCATTGCTGTAGGCGATGGGCTTTGTCTATTGAGATAAAAACAGAGCGGTGACTCTATTACACGCACTCTTGGGAATGCTATCGCATTCGTGAAGCCATTATCCAATCAATCAATCGAATTTCAGCATAAAATTTTCCGCTCCGGAAAATTTTAAAAGCTTGTTGATTTTCAGGGAAAATGGATTATCTTAACCCTCTCAACCTAAAATATTAAGAGGAAATACAGTTTTTAAGATGATAAATATTTTTTCCTGCCAGACGAACTGCATGCGGGAGTGCTTCCTGTCATGAGCAGTTACCCACTTGAAACCATCAGGCACAGCGCCGCTCATATCATGGCCGCTGCGGTCAAAGAACTTTTTCCCGATACCAGGTTCGATATAGGCCCTTCCACCGACGACGGATTCTACTATGATTTCGACATGGAACACCGCCTTGTCCCCGAAGATCTTGAAAAACTCGAGTCCGTGATGAAAAGGATTTCCGGGGAGAAGTTTCCGTTCAAGAAAATGGAGATATCCAGAACCGAGGCCGAATCACTTCTGAAAAGCCAGAATCAGAAATACAAACTTGAACGTCTCTCCGATATTCCCGAAGGTGAAAGCATAACTTTCTACCAGTGCGGGGACTTTGTCGATCTATGCCGCGGCCCCCATGTCGAGAACAGCGGACAGGTCGGTGCCGTCAAGCTTCTTGCAATCGCAGGTTCGTACTATCGCGGCAAGGAAACCAATCCGATGCTGCAGAGAATTTACGGCACCGCATTTGAGAACGAGAAGGCGTTGAGAGTTCATCTGAACATGCTGGAGGAGGCCAGGAAACGCGATCATCGCAGGCTCGGCAAGGAGCTCGAACTTTTCACACTCGCCGAAGATGTCGGCCCGGGTCTCATAATCTGGCAGCCGAAGGGCGGCAGGATCAGGAACCAGATTGAAAATTTCTGGCGTGAAGAGCATTACAAGAATGGTTATGAGCTTCTTTTTACGCCCCATATCGGACTCTCAAACCTCTGGCAGACAAGCGGACATCTCGACTTCTACAAGGATGCGATGTATTCGCCGATGGAGGTTGACAAGAACAATTATTACGTGAAGCCCATGAACTGCCCGTTCCACATACAGGTTTACAAGACAAGAAACCATTCGTACCGCGAACTACCCCTGCGCTGGGCCGAGCTGGGAACTGTCTACCGTTACGAGAAGGGCGGAGTGCTTCACGGCCTTCTGCGTGTCCGCGGCTTCACCCAGGACGATGCCCACATCATCTGTACGCCCGAACAGATTGAGGATGAAATCGAAAGAGTCCTGAAATTCAGTCTTTACATGTGGAAGTGTTTCGGATTCAATGAAATCAACGCGTATCTCGCCACAAGGCCGGAAAAAGCCGTGGGCGAGGAATCCCGCTGGGAACAGGCGATAACTTCACTTGAGAAAGCTGTCAATAAATGCGGTCTCAAGTGTGAAGTTGACAAGGGCGGCGGCGCTTTCTACGGTCCCAAGATAGACCTTAAAATCAAGGACGCCATCGGACGCGAATGGCAGACCACAACAATACAGTTCGACTTCAATCTTCCCGAGCGTTTTGACATGACTTATGTCGGGGCTGACGGGCAGAAGCACCGCCCGTACATGGTGCACAGGGCTCTTCTGGGGTCGCTGGAAAGATTTTTCGGAATACTGATCGAGAATTGCGCAGGTGCGTTTCCCGCATGGCTCGCTCCCGAACAGATCCGGATACTTCCGATTACCGAAGGCCAGCATGAGGCCGCAGCCGGTTTGGAAAATAAACTCAGGGAACTGGGATTCAGGGTTGACACCGATATGCGGACGGAAAAGATCGGCGCCAAAATAAGGGACGCCCGCAACCTGCGTATTCCTTTCATGGCGGTTATCGGGGAAAAAGAAGTTGCGGCGGGTACGGTTTCCGTGAGAAGCCGGAGGGAAGGCGAGCTCGGAGCCATTTCCGTTGATGCGCTGATTGACAGGATGAAGAATGAAGTTGCTGAGAAATTATAGGAGTGTCATGGGTGTCATTACGTTTCTCCCGTGGAGAATCGTTGGTGTCAGAGTGTCATGAATTCAAACGATACTTTGAAACATTGATACTGTGATACTTTGACTTGACACTTAAATTAAAAATAGGAGGGCTTGCTTATATCTAAGTTAGTCAAAGCTGGCGACCGCTTTCTTGCGGGTCGGGAAGTTCGTTTGATCGGTTCAAATGGCGGGCAGCTCGGCGTTGTCACATTTGAAAAGGCAATTGACCTGTCGAGGCAGGAGGGGCTGGATCTGGTGGTTGTCGCAGACAATGTGACTCCGCCGGTTTGCAGGATCATCAACTTCGGCAAACTGATTTATGAACACAAGAGGAAAGAAAAAGACCAGAGGAAGCAGCAGCATGCCCACAAGGTCAAGGAAGTGAAATTCGGCGCCAATATTGACCCGCATGATTATCAGATAAAGATCAATCATGCAATTGAATTTTTAAGCAAGAGCTATAAAGTGAAGGCCTCCATGATGTTTAAGGGGCGCGAAATGGCCCACAAGGAACTTGGCTACGCCATTATGCAGAAGGTGGTCAAGGATCTTGAGGCGCACGGCATTGCCGAAAGCGCACCCAAACTGATCGGTAGGAGCATTTTCATCAATTTCAATCCGATTCACCACTGAGACAGGCTGGCATCGGCCGCCTCAGAAGAAAACGGAGAAATTAACAACCAAGGAGAACAACGATGCCCAAAATGAAGACCAGAAAGTGTGCGGCTAAAAGGATTAAGCAGACGGGGACCGGCAAGTTCAAGCATTTCAGAGCCGGATCCAGACACCTCAAAACGGGAAAGAGTGCCAAACGCAGGCGCACCCTCAGAAAGGGAGCGATTGTGAGAAGCACCGAAATGTCGAGGATCAGGGCGGCTCTGCCCTATGGAGTCTGAAGATTCCATCCCCGCACCTGTTGTAAACTTTTAACTAAACTAGTTTCAGGAGATACTAAAAATGCCAAGAGTAACATATGCAGTTCCGTCACGCAAACGCCGCAAGCGCGCACTTGAGAGAGCCAAAGGTTTCTACGGTGCGAGCAGTAAGCAGATCCGCACAGTTTATGACGCCATAGACAAGGCGAATGCAAACGCGTATATCGGAAGAAAACAGAAGAAAGGCCAGTACAGGCGTCTTTGGACTATCCGTATCAATGCCGCCTGCCGCGCACTCGGCACAACCTACAGTAAGTTCATGAACGGACTGAAGAAGGCCAAAATAGATGTCAACCGCAAAGTCCTTGCGGATATCGCTGTGAAGGATCCGGAAGCATTCAAAGCATTTGTGCTGAAATCTCAGACTTACGTTAAATAACGGCGATTTCTGAAAATGATCTGGAAGCGCGGGTAAAGCCCGCGCTTTTTTTTACCTTCAAGTCATGTAATTGCCTCAAGCCATATTATCCATAAATATCCGTAAAATATTTGATTATTGTTTATTTATGGATATATTTGGATACACTTATGGATACGCCAAAAATAATTATCAGTGAAGAAATATTAAAACTCATAGCGACAATTGATGAGTTTAAAGGGGCTTGGCGCGCTTTCCAGAATCTTGCGCCTGAGACCTTGAATCGCCTACGCAAAGTTGCCACTGTTGAATCCATTGCATCATCAACACGAATTGAAGGGGCTAAATTATCCGATAGCGAAGTTGAAAAACTTCTTAGCGGTGTAGGATTGACAAGTTTTCGTTCGCGAGATGAAGAGGAAGTCGCCGGCTATGCCGATGCAATATCACTGGTATTCAAATCTTTCAAAGAGATTAATCTTACTGAAAACCATATAAGACAACTGCACCAGATACTTCTTAAATACTCGGATAAGGATTCACGCCATAGGGGCGAATATAAGAAACTTCCCAATCATGTCGAGGCGTTTGATGCAAACGGGAAAAGCATGGGTATGATTTTCCAGACAGCCACACCGTTTGAAACACCTTTTAAAATGCGCGAACTGGTGGAATGGTTTGAAAATTCTGAAAGGGAACAGCGGCAGCACAAACTTATTCTCATAGCTGTTTTCATAGTCCATTTTCTTGCGGTGCATCCGTTCCAGGATGGAAACGGGCGGCTTTCGCGGATTATCACTACTTTGCTTCTCATGCGTGCCGGATATCTGTATGTGCCATACAGTTCGTTGGAACACATCGTAGAGGAGAACAAGGATGGCTATTATCTCTCTCTCCGACGGGCGCAGGTGACTCTCAATTTGGACAATTCCCAGCTTTCGGAATGGATAATTTTCTTCCTTCATTCCCTTAAACGGCAGGCTGATATGCTCGCTGTCAAGCTGGATACGGAACAGAAACTCATTTCAATTCCATCTCTATCACAAGCAATTCTTCAGGCTTCACGGGAACGGGGGACAATTACAATTCGCGATATGGTAAATATTACCGGAGCCAGCCGCAATACAATAAAGGCGCATGTGCAGAACCTGGTAAGGAAGAATCTCCTTTTCCGCGAAGGAAAAGGAAAAGGCGCCTGGTACCATTCCTGATGCGGATTTCGCAATAAATCAGAATTCAGGATAAAATTTGCTGTTTCCCATTTTTATTAACACACTGTGAGAATAGGTTATAGACAGACTGAATTCTGAAAGGTATATAAATGTCAGTTTCTCTAACTTCCTTAAATGAGTTTGACTCTCCATACGAGATTTATGATTTCAGAAAAGAGGTAACAATGGACGTGCAAGGGGCTTGAGGAGCAGAATATATTTCGAACATTGTGAATAACTGGAGGTGATATTATGTCAAAAAACTTATTAGACACAAAAACTGTGACTTTCGGAGAAGTAATTGCCAACGGGAAAACATATAAAGTGCCATTTTATCAGAGAGATTATTCATGGCTAGAGGAGAACTGGGAGGATTTATGGCTTGACATAGAAACTATTTCAAATGATTCTGAGGAGAACCATTATATGGGAGCCATTGTTCTGAAGGACGAAGGAGAAAAAGGTGAAAAGAAATACACCATAATTGACGGACAACAGAGAATCGCGACACTTAGTCTGCTTATCCTCGCTGTTGTCAAATCCTTGCAGAGCTTGATTGATGCGGGAATTGACAAGGAGCAGAATGAAGAACGTAAAAAAATAATAAAAAACACTTTTCTTGGAAGCAAAGATGCTACTTCGTTAACCTATTCAAGTAAACTAACTCTGAATGAAAACAATAGGGATTTCTACCAGACATATCTTCTCCAGCTCAAGATACCGGTGTCAAGAAGAAAGCTAAACGATTCCGATCAGCTTATGCTAAGCGCTTTTGAATATTTTCTGAAAAAGCTAGAATCCAATGATAAACTTTGTTCAAGTGGAGAAGAACTTTCAAGGTTTGCAGAGAAAATTGTTGCAGGAAGACTTCATTTCATACAGATCACTGTTGATGATGAGTTAAAGGCTTACACCGTATTTGAAACTTTGAACGCAAGAGGTCTTGAATTAACCTCCACTGATCTTTTGAAAAATTATCTGTTCTCCCAAGTCGGAAGCGAAATTGACATTCAAAACATTAAAACACAATGGCATTCTATTGCGAATACAGTGGGAATACAACATTTTCCTGAATTTCTAAGATATTTCATAAACTCCCGGCAAAGACTCATTCGCAAAGATAGACTTTTTAAAGAGATAAAATCCAAAGTCAAAACAAAAGAAGGTGTTTTCGATTTGCTTGACAAACTTGAACATTATGCGGACATTTTTGTGGCTTTGGACGATTATGAGGACGACCTCTGGAAAAACAGCATGGAGGTTCGAGATTTAATCAAGGAATTATCCCTTTTCAAGATTAAACAGCACAAGCCATTGCTGATGATTGCTTATTTCTCTCTTGAACCTATTGAGTTCCCGAAAGTTCTACGTATAATTCGTGCTTTGGTTTTCCGCTACAACATTATTGGCGGGTTCAATCCCAACTTGTGGGAAGAAACATGCAACAAGGCGTCTATTAAAATATTTAAAGAGGAAATAACAAGTGCAACTCAACTTTTCCAAGAACTGAAGCCCCTGTATCTTTCGGATGGAGACTTTAAAAACAATTTTGCTCTCAAGTCATTTGATACGGAAGACAGCAGAACGCGGAAGATTGTAAAATACATTCTCTTTTCCCTGGAAAATCAAAAATGCCAGAAAAACTATCCTCCCGATTCGCAAGATGCGACAATTGAACATGTTCTTCCTGAAAATATGACGATTGAATGGGAAGCTTCTTTTGATAGGGAAAAACATGAATCTTTTGTCTATAGGCTTGGCAATATGTGTCTGCTTGAAGATAAACTTAATGCCAGAGAGGCTTCTAACAATGTTTTCAGCAATAAAAAGGTTGTTTACGGCAAAAGTCAATATGGTTTGACTACCGACATGAGAAAATACGAAGAATGGACTGAAAATGAAATCAGGAGCAGGCAACAAGAACTTGCGAATATTGCTGCAACTGTTTGGAAAGCAGATTATTGAACTTGCCTGCTTAAAGCGACTTATAGATTCATGGAGAGGCTACGCACTGCGTAGCTTTTTCATGAATCGCGGGTTGACCAATGGAGCCGGAATTGATCACATGATGGATGACCAGTTGAATATGCATCTAATTTCCGACGCATTGCCTCGGAAATCAGATGAAACATGTACAGTATTTGCATTGATTTTTGAGGACGAACTACAATGTCACATAAAAATAACAAAATTGAACTTCTTGCGCCGGCGGGCAGTCCTCTTGTCTTAAGGGCCGCGATTGAGGCGGGAGCCGATGCCGTTTATTTCGGGCTGAAGGAACTGAACGCCAGGATCGGCGCGGAAAACTTCAACCAGGAAAATCTTGCCGACAATGTCCGCTTTGTCCACGAACATCATGCAAAAGCGTATCTGACGCTGAACATTGACATTGCACAGCGTGAGCTTGGACAGGCTGCAAGACAGCTTGAACTGGCGCGTCAATGCAAGGTTGACGCCGTGCTCGTCAAGGATCCGGCCATACTCAAGTTAATGCCGTGCTTCCCTGAACTTGATTTTCATTTCAGCACGCAGGCTGGAATTTCATCTTCCGCAGGAGTCATGGCCGCGAGGGAATTCGGAATAAAACGCGTTGTCCTCGGCAGGGAGCTGTCGATCGGGGAAATAAGATCGGCCTCGTCTGTCGAAGGAATAGAGACCGAAGTTTTCATCCAGGGAGCCCTGTGCTTTTCAATATCGGGACGCTGTCTGATTTCAAGCTGGCTCGGCGGGCGGAGCGGAAATCGCGGCCTGTGCGCCAGCCCGTGCAGGTTTTTGTGGGGTGTCGGAGAGGGGAAGGGCGGGCGGTTCCTTTCAATGCATGACTTGTCGCTGCTTGAGAAAATTGACGATCTGAAGGCGGCCGGAGTGAAGGCCTTGAAAATAGAAGGCAGGCTCAAGAGTCCGGAATGGGTTGCGAAAGCTGTAAGGATTTACCGGCGGACGATTGATTCCGGGGTTGATGATTCGCTGAGGAGGGAAGTGGTTGCCCTGGGCGAATATACCGGACGCAGTCTCACAGGCGGGTATCTTGACGGATGCAGGAAGTGCATGACCGGCGATTCCGGGAGGGTTGCGAAGTTCGCAGGCGAATCTGAATCGGAAGGGATAAGGAAAACTGAAGCTTCGGGAGAGGATATGATCTATCATCTCGAGGTGAAAGAAGCCGGTGGAAGACTCATATGGCTGTTCAGATACCGGGATTTGACCAGGGAAATCACTCTGCCTCTCAGTGTCATCAGGAATGAGAAAAGATCCATGCCTCTCAAGGAAATCGGCGACTCGTTTGCCCTTGTGCCTGTTCAGGGGTTGATTCTTGGAAGTTTTTCCGCCCACAACGATGCCATGCCTGTCCCCAAAAGCATGCTTGGGAAAGTGAATACTGAATTGTCGTCTTTCCTCCATTTTGCCAAGAAGGAGCCTGAATCCAAGGTGAGAATAAATCTGCCTGAGAACGTACAGGATATTTTAAACTTCAAGCCGCCGGTCCAAAACGAGGTGAACCGTCGTAAGCTGGGCTCCAACCCCGATACTGTCCGCATATCCGGCCTTGAAAAGGCGTGCGAATTTCACGGGAAAAACCCCGGCGCAAGGCTGATTCTGGATCAGCTGGATTCTGCGGGGGTTCTCAAGTTTGCCGGGGAAAATAAAAGCTGTTCGCCGGTGATTGCGCTGCCTCCGGTCTTTTACGAGGGAGACATTCCTGAAGTTGAAAAGCTCATATCCGTCTGCGCGGAAAAAGGTCTGGCGGTGGAGATCAACAGCTGGGACGGCTGGTATCTTGCGAAATCCGCAGGCGTGGAAATAGAGGCGGGGCCTGGGCTGATGATTTTAAATTCAATTGCCGCCGATTTTCTTAACGGAAATGGATGCCGGACGGTAAGTCTTTCCATTGAGTCCGACTGCAATCAGATTGCCGATATCTGCGGCAGATGTTCGGTGCCGCTGACTCTGTATGTGTATTCAAGACCCGTGCTGATGGTTAGCCGTGCGGAGCTTGCCGACGAACTGTATGGCGGTATTTTTCACGACCGGAGAAAAAGTGAAATGAAGCTGGGACGGGAATGGAAACTCACAGTTTTCAGACCGGTTCAGCCGTTTGATCTGCGTTCTTCCAGTGATGAAAAAATAAAAGTCGCCCATATCGGGTCTGACTTATCGGGTTCGCGCAACCCCTGCGCCGACTGGATTTCAAAGGCGAGTTCCTCTCCCTCTTTCAACTTCTTCAGAAAACTCAGGTAAAGTTATTTCTTTACGGCTCCTAATCACCTTCGAATTGAACTTTTGCAAAAACATTTGCAGGGGTAATATTATCCGGGATACATTGGAATTGGATGTCCCCCAAAATATTTTGAAAAAAAGGTGAAACGGCTGTGTCGAACACGGAAAAGCTGAAAAAAGACAAACTTGGCGTAAATGTCCTGGTTGTAGATGATGAAGAGTCGATCAGGGGGCTTCTGAGCCAGTTTTTATCCGTTAATTTCAATGTGTGTACGGCTGCTTCGGCCGAGGAGGCGCTTTTACTGCTCGGGAAAAACAGGTATGAACTTGCGATTGTGGATGTGAATATGCCGGGTAAATCCGGCAGGGAAATGTTCAGGATGTGCCGGAAGGTGTATCCTGACATGAATATAATACTGATGACCGGTATGCCCGAGCTGGCAGACGCGGTTGAGACGGTAAAGGAAGGCGCTTTTTATTATCTGCCCAAGCCGATTGATCTGAAATTCCTTTTTTCGCTTTTGAACCGGGCTCTTGAAGAAAGGGAGAAAAGAAATGGACGTAATGATATAGGCAGAATCAGAAACCTGGCTTCCGAATACAAGATTATCCGTTCGCTGGGCTACGGTATCACCGGTATTGTCCTCCTGGTGGAAAAACACGGGAAATTATACGCCATGAAAGTGCTGCGCTGGAACGGGGAAAGCGACAACACTTCCGGAAAACTGGAAAGGTTCGCACGCGAAGCCGAGATATTGATGAGGATAAACAACGAGCATGTCGTTAAAATTTTCGAGCACAATCTTGACAGGCCGGACGAAAATCCATACATCATCATGGAATATGTGAAGGGCATGCCGCTTACAGAATGCCTGAACAGGAAAATGTTTGATATCAACCAGAAGATTTCAATAATCGAACAGATAGCTGAGGGGATTGAATGTGTTCATGGCTGCGGAATCCTCCACAGGGATATAAAGCCGGAAAACATTATCATTACGGACGATGTTACGGTCAAAATAACGGATTTCGGGGTGTCCCATGTTTCAGATTCATGTCTTACGATGGACGACGAGATACTCGGTTCTCCGTCATATATGGCTCCTGAGGGCTTCAACGAAATAAAGAAGACGGACGAGAGGTCGGACATATTTTCAATCGGTGTCGTAAGCTATGAAATGCTTACGGGAGTCAGGCCGTTTGACGGAGAAAGCATATATCAGGTCATGGAGGCTGTCAGAAATAAGAATCCGGTGGCGCCTGTAAAAATAGCTCCGGAAATACCGTCATGGATGCAGGATGTCATGGTGAAGATGCTTGACAAGAATCCTGCCGGGAGATATCGCAGCGCCGGAGAGATAGTCAAGGCGATAAATTTCAGCCGGAACGGAGGCGACGGGAATCTTTCGACCATTACTTCGAGAATACTTAAAAGCAGGCTTTTTCTGAAAAACATCTGGAGCTGACGGGTTCGCTGTTCTAGAGGTTCCCTTTATTTGTAAATCAGATATTTGCCGCGCTTCATCATGAAGTTCTGTGCGGCGACGTTCCTGTCGCAGGCCTGCATGATCGTCCTGTAACTCCATCCGGCGTCAATTGCCTTGCGGACCAGTGATGTGCCCATTGCCTTGTCGAACTTCAGAAGCCTCTCTTTTTTTCCGTCCGGAGTCCAGCTGAAGCGCTGCGGATATGCTTTTTTCAGGTGGCAGAGTATTGCTATTTCGGTTGTAGCAGGCCTGAAGACGGCCGGGTTTGTCACAACAATCTTAACCGCGTAGTCGCTTGCCTCCCGTCCGTTCACCGTCCTGTATTTCAGCGGTACGAACATTACGCCCGGCAGGCGCAGATTGTTGAGGGCCGTGCATGCGGAGTTCGCATCAAGCCAGGGGGCTGCAACCAGCTGGAAGGGAAGGGTTCCTATGCCGATATTGATGCCTCCGGTTTCGCCGAGGGTTCCGGTTGCGGCGTATGAGTAGGCGGATTCGGGGGTTGGAATGTTGGGTGACGGCGGAATCCACGGAAGGCCGGTCTGTGACCATACAAGGCCTCTGCGGTAGTTCATCATCGGTATGACAAAGAGGTTGCATTTTATTTTTTCCTCTGTGTTGAGATAGAGGGCCAGCTCCCCGACTGTCATTCCATAGACTCTGGGTACGGGATATAGTCCGATAAAGGAAAGAAGCTCGGGATCTACGACGGGGCCGTCTACCGTGGAGGCGCCCAGCGGGTTCGGCCTGTCGAGGACTATGACGGTTTTTCCATTCTGAGCCGCCGCAGTCATGCATTCGGCCAGATGCCAGATATAGGTGTAGGTGCGGCTTCCGACATCCTGAATGTCATATACCAGCACGTCTATTGTGGCAAGCGCCTCCCTGGTGGGTCTGTGTCCGTTTGCGCCATAAAGGGTGTGGATGGGAAGGCCGGTAAAAGGATCTTTCCCTCCCGGCACAGTTTCACCGGCTTTTACGTTGCCCCTTATTCCGTGTTCAGGCGCGAACAGGGCGACAAGACGGATGTTGGGATTTTTATAGAGGAGGTTCACGGTGGAGACCTTGTCGGCGTTGACTCCGGTCTGGTTTGTGACCAGTCCGACTCTCTTCCCCTGGACAAGATACATGTATTTTGAAAGGAAGACCTCCAGCCCGCTATATACGCGTGCCTGACTTTCGAGGCAGGAAAACGCGAAAATCGCGGAAATTGAAGATATCATGAGGAGCTTATATGGCAGGTGCATTGATTTCACGCGGGGAATTCAGGTTTTTCCGTATAAAGGTTTTCTTTTCCTTCTGGGCGTATATGAGGTTGGAGAGGGAGGCAAACAGGCATGAGAGCGCGCCGCCGAGAACAAAATAATTGCTTGTGTCGAAAAAGAATATCACGAGATAGGAGAGGGAGAAAATAATGAATTCCATGAAGTTGTTGCGCAGTCTGATCCATTTTGGAATTGCGATGCACCCGTAAAGGCCGCTGTCTTTTTTCGCAAGGGAGAACAGGGAGACATTCCGCATGTGCCGGAAATGAATGCATGCCTCGAAAAGGACAAATGTCCCGCAGAAGAATTCATAGAAACTCCAGCTTGAAAGAAGCCTGCACGAGTAAAGCAGTATCCATACTCCGGTGGTGCTGATGATCAGTTCCGAGAGGAATTTCGCAATTATCCCGCCCGGATGGCCGATTTCATATTCTGAAATGGATTTCAGGTGGTAGCCGTCTTCAAAAAGCAGGAAGTGTTTTACCCTGCCGTAATAAAGTTTCACCCCCACATAGTTCATCAGCCGGTCGGATGTGAATATCAGGATCCAGAGCATGACCATGGTTGACGGCCGGTAGAAGAACGAACTGTCTATTTGAAACACGTTTTCCATTTTTCCGGAAATACTCCGATTGTTGCAGATTAGAATATCATGCTGTCCTTAAAAACAGGAGATACATCATTAGTATAGCACCGATAAGGTAGGTAAGCCAGGAGATTTCCCGGCGTTTTCCGGTCAAAAGTTTGATGACAGGATAACTTATCAGGCCGAAAGCGAGGCCGTCGCCGATATTTGAACAGAAAGGTATGCCGATCAGGACGAGGAAAGCCGGGATTGATTCGGTATAGTCGTCCCAGGATATTTTTGAAACGTTCTTCAGCATCATTGCGCCGACAAGGACAAGGGCCGGGGCCGTAATGGGGTTGAACGGAGGGGGATAATTGGCGATCATCCCTATGAACGGCGAGAAGAAAATAGCCGCAAGGAAACAGATTCCGGCGACTATTGCCGTAAGCCCGCTCCTGCCTCCGTGTTCTACGCCCGCCGCGCTTTCGACATAGCTTGTCACTGTGCTGTGCCCGCAGAGCGATCCGAAAACTGTCCCGCATGCGTCTGCGGCAAAGGCGCGTTCGCATTTTGGCAGCTGGTTGTCTTTCATCAGCCCGGCCTGGGTTCCGACTCCGACAAGGGTTCCGATTGTGTCAAAAACAACCATTACCGTAAAGATCAGGATAAACGGGGTAAGTGCGGGAAGATGCGACAGGAGATTCTGGAAATCCATCTTCATGAAAACACTTGAAATGTCGGGAGGGGCGCTGACCGGTGATGACGGAAAATTTATCTGTCCTGTTACGACCGCAATTGACGTTCCGATCAGGATGCCCCAGAGAATGCCGCCTTTGATCCTGAGGGCCTGCATCGCCGCAGTGGACAGGAAGCCGATTGCGAAGATGAGAAGAGTTTTGCTGTGGAAGTTGTTTGTCATGAAAAGTCCCGCATCGCTGGCTATGATGAGGCCGCTGTTTCTGAGTCCGATAAGGGCGATGAACATTCCTATGCCGCCGGCTATGGCGTACTGGAGGCTGGGGCTTATTGTGCCCATTATCATTTTCCGGATTCTCAAAAGCGTTATGATCAGGAATATGATTCCGGAGATGAATACTGCGGCAAGGGCTGTCTGCCAGGCTTCCGCCCCCTTGAGCCCGATTGCGGGCGAAGCGCATACTGCGACCAGCGATACGAAGAAAAAGTTTTCACCCATTCCGGGAGCCAGTGCGATGGGATAGTTGGCCAGGATTCCCATTAGGATCGAACCGAATGCGGCGGCCATGCATGTGGTGACGAGCAGCGCCTCTTTGTCCATGCCTGTCGGCTGCGCTCCGGGCATTAGCCCCGCCAGTATGTTAGGCTGGAGAAAGATGATGTAGGACATCGTCATGAAAGTTGTGACGCCCGCCACTATTTCCACCGATATCCGGCTCTTGCGTTCCCGCAACTCGAAAAATGAAATGATTGCCTTCAGCATTCCGGATTATCCCGCTTTTTGTTT
>JBAYFV010000042.1:0-15381 GCA_041666985.1 Victivallales bacterium | reverse complement strand
GATTTGAAGTTGAAATAAGAGCTTTTGGGTTCATCCGGTTCCGCGTTTGTGTAGTCGAAGAAGTCTGCGGAATTCGCAAGTTCGGGGATGGAGAAAACCACGTCTGAATACAGGAAGTCAAGTCCGGTAAACGGATCCTTCCTGACAAAAAACCTGTTTGTGCGGGTGTCGCGGATTTCGCCGGTCACCGGAATCTCGGCGCGCGTCATCATGAGCGGCAGCCGGCCATAACGGTAGATTTCAACCGGAGCTGCGGATTTCGCAATCAGCGACTCGATTTCCGTCTGTTCCAGTTCCGGCCAGGCCTGGACTTTGGCGAAGCCGAGTCTGCGAAGTTCGCAGACTGCGAGTGAATTGCTGGCTGGCAGGGGATAGGAAGAGGACAATTTCAAATCCTTGAATCCCTTCAGTAGCCCTAGCTGGAAAACAGATGTCAGCCTGAACCTCCGGATTCCCTTTTCATACGCTTCATTGATCAAGTTTCCGAGCTCGGATAATTTTCCCTCCGGACAGAAGTGAGGGAGAATGGTTTCAGTGGAAGAGGAGAGGGGAACATGCCTTACGTCATTAACTACGAACGAATTTATTTCGTTTTCTTGTGTTTTGTTTGTAGTTAAGCCCGTGAGGGCTGTCCTTTGATCCTTGAAATTCTCTGGAGAAACAGGCAGGGACGCCTGTTCTACATTATATGCAGTTGTCTTTTCCCTAACACAGTTGGAGCCTTTCAACGATTCGTAAAACCGGGAAAAATTTTTCAAGGAAGACAGGGCGAAATCGGAGGAAGAATCCCCGGAAAGGTTCTCCTCAGCCCATTTCCAGAATTCGCGGCGGACATCCTTCAGGACGCTCAGAGGCATGAAATAATTTCCGTCCACGGCGGCGTCAATTTCTCCGGGGGCCAGGATTTCCGAGCTTGCCGCAGCGAATTCGCTCTCTATTTTTTCTGCGCCGAGAGGGTGTTTTTGAGCCTCTGCAAGTTCAATCGTCTTTTCCCAGCAGGAAGGCTCCTTTCCGTTTTCAACCTCTATCTTGAAGCCTTTGCCGGAAACGGAAACATGAAAATCAATCTTCTTTTTCGGTGACAGCGGAAGCCTTGAAACCCGCCCTGTCATCTCATCAATGCTCTCTCCGATTTTATAGATGAATCCGACCGGCAGTATTTCCCTGTCTGTGTGGATGAAACAGGTCTCGCCGCTTCTTCCTTCGTTGACATGGTTTCCGTTGACAGTCATTTCCGTAACGGTCAAGGCAGTCCCTTTTTTGCCGGATTTCGCCTGTACGCGGATTCTGTCGCCGAGGTGGATTTTCCTTGTGAGGGTGGCGTAGAACCCGTCATTTGCGATGTTCGCAACTTTTCCGCAGAGCATGCCGGAAATGCCGCTTGTTTCGGGACGTATCAGATGGTGGAAAGTATCATCGGAGGTGAAACCCGGGAAATATTCGCGTCCGTAGGAGAGGCCAAGCAGGTCTTTCGCATCCTCGAGGGTTTTCCTTTCATTTTCCGGAGACGCATCAAGCATCATCCGGTAAGCTGAAACCACATTTTTCACATAATCCTGTTTGCGTAGACGCCCTTCTATCTTGAGTGATGAAACGCCGATTCTCCTTAGTTCCGGAATCAGTTCGAGCGAGCAGATATCCCGAGTCGAAAAGAAGTACCCCTCATCGCCGCCTTTGAAATAATTGTAGCGGCACGGCTGTTTGCATTTTCCGCGGTTTCCGCTCCAGCCGCCGTGCCATGACGAGAAAAGGCATTTTCCGGAAAGCGAACAGCAGACGGCTCCGTGGATGAAGACTTCAATATCTATGGGTGAAGCGGAGACAATCCTGCCGAGTTCCGGTATTGTCACCTGCCGTTCCAGAATGACGCGGCTGATTCCGAGCGAGGCCGCGGTCTTGGCTCCTTCGCTGTTGTGTATCCCCATCTGTGTGGAGGCGTGAATTGTCAGCGAAGGGAAAAATTCCCTTATGAGGTGAAGTACTCCGATATCCTGGATGATGACGGCGTCGGGTTTCAGGGCAGCCAGTCCGGAAAGGACTTCGGCGGCCTCGATGATTTCGGATTCTTTTATGAGGGTATTGAATGTCACGTAAACTTTTCTGCCTATTGAATGGGCGTAGGTCAGGAGTTTTGACATTTCCTCTGACGTGAAATTTTCGGTTCTTTCGCGGGCGTTGAATCTTTTCATGCCGGCATAGACGGCATCGGCGCCCGCATCAAATGCGGTAAGCGCGGAAACAATGTTTCCGGCGGGAGCGAGGAGTTCCGGTTTTGATTTCGGGGATTTCATAATGCCCTCAAAGTAATCTGCGTATTTTTTTTTGCCAGCGCAAAAAAAAATTAACCGGAAAGGGGTGAAATGGAAAAACCGGATCGCTTGATATTTTCATCTGTAAAGCCGGGGCTTTTCCCGCTAAGGAGCCGTAAAGAAATGACTTTGACATTTGCTGGCGAATATTTTGGATTGATTATCATGATGTTTGCGAGGAGCATATCTGAAGATATGCAACGGGCAAACAGCGTGATAAGCGGCCAGAAGAACGCCAGCCCTTCGGGACGGAATTCCATGTATTTGTCTTCTTCGTTGCTTCACCCCTTGCGTATGCACCATACGCGCAGGGTTCGCGCCTCAAATCCAAACACCTGTGTTTTCTGCCAAATGCCATATTTATTTCTTTACGACTCCTATGTTTCATTAAAAGTTTTAATTTTCATGATTAGACGGTAATTTAAGCGGCGATTTCCAGAACATGCGGTCAAACTTACAATATGAAGCTGAATGAAACTGACATTAAAGGACATAACATGGATTCTGCTCGGAAGCTTATTCTGGGTGTTCTGCGTCCTGTTCGTAATCTACGGAACAAAGTCGCTCCCGAGCGTTGATTCATATTTCCATGTTCAAATCTCGGAGATCATGAACCGTCAGGGGCTTGTCCTGAAAAACTTTCCATGGGCCGTCTGTTCAATCTGGACGGATTCCTTTTTCGACAAGGAATGGCTATTCCACGTGTGGCTTATCCCGTTCATCAGCCTTTTCGGGAAATTCACGGGCGCGAAAGTCGCAGTACTTGCAACAGTTTTCGCTGTTGCAATCGCATGGGGCATTCTTCTCCGGCAAGTAGGAATGAAAAAACATATTTTCCCGGCCATGTGCTTCATGCTTTTCATCGCAGGTTCCCTATTCTTTGAAAGACTGACTTTCTGCCGTTCGTACCTTTTTGCGCTGATTTTCTTCCCGACGGCCATATTCTTTGTCCTCCGTGGCAACCGCATTGGATTAATGACGGTTGCCTGCCTGTACGCAATAAGCCATACTGGGAGCTGGCAGCTCCTTCCAGTTGTCCTTGTTTTTGATATTGCAAGAAGATGGAAGGAGAAGGACTCTTTCAAAATAACTGATTTCATGTCATTCTGGGTTTTGTCCGGTCTGATTGCCGGACTGATATTGAACCCGTATTTCCCGGCAAACATAAGGGGGCTTTTTGTTCAGAACATAATGGTTCTCAAAATAAGGCTGTTCGGTTTCGGAAATGATGTCATAAACCAGGGATTTGAGCTGTATCCGATGACACTGAACAGGATTATGCAGGGATTTATTCCTGTTGCCATTCTGACTGGATACACAATTTACGATGCGGCGACAAAGAAGAAGATTTCCTCAATGGACTGGGTAACCTTTTCTCTTCTTGTCCTGACCTCCGTATATTTCATCCTAACTGTACTCTGTCAGAGATTCATTGAATATTTCGCTCCTCTTTCCGCAGTGTTCATCCTTGCGTACTGGGGCAGGGGCGGGAACCCCCTGAACAGCAGGGTAAAGAAGACAATTTTTGTTCTTTTATTTGCCGCAATAGCTTTGATTACCGTACTGAAACTCAGGGAAGTTCTTTATCTTGATCAGCCTAAATATGCAGGCGCCGCCGAGTGGATAAAAAGAAATACCGGCCCCGGAGAAATTATTTTCACAGCCGACTGGGATGACACTCCCATGCTTTTCTATGGCGCACCGGAACAGCGGTATCTCGTCTTTCTTGAACCGTATTTCATGTATATGCATTCCCCGCAGAAATACAGGATATGGAAAAAGATATCTGACGGCAAAATGCTTTATGCCGCCGATGAAGTCGTCAACACGTTCGATTCAAAAATCATCTTTGTTTCCGCCCGCAGACCAAGGCTTATTGATAAACTGGATCACGACAATCATGTGAAGTTAAGGTATCTCGGCCCGGAGTTGGAGAGGATTTACACCGTTGAACCGGACCTGCCATAATTCACAGAAAGCATGTTTCGCATCATTCAGTCCATTCCATCGCCGAAAGCAGAACCTTAGCGGATGATGGGGCAGGAAACCCGCAATAAACTCACCGATTACTGGAAAGACCACGAAGTAACCAAAGAAGACGAATATGCTGTTCTTACAAACATCATTCACCAGGAATGGAGCGGTGTTTCAGTCAAGAAGCATAAGGATATCAAAATCAATCTGCTACCCATCCCTCCGCCATCTGTCTCGTCTGCATCCGGAGTTCCGGCATCACTGCATCATCCAAGCCCCGCCTATCATGGGGAAGATTATATCCTTATGGGAAAAAAGCGACACCTGAATGCCTGTGAGGATTTCCATTGCAAATGCCAGCAGGGAAATGCCTATGATTACGGTAAACGTCCCGGCAATTGGGGAATTCTCCTCATTTCCAAATCTGTAAACGGCTTCATCCAGCAATGATGAAAACAAGATGATGAGAGCGGGAGTCATAAGGATCGCGTAGCGCAATACCTTTGAATATCCTATAAAACCAAGAGTTATGTGGAAAGCTAAAACTGTCAGTACCCATATCAGGAGAGACAGTCTCAGCCATCTAAGAGATTTATTGCGCCACAGGAGTGCAAACAGGAAAAGGGTCGGGATGCTGGTCCAGAGGGTTACAGATGTCAATTTTAAATATATCCATGGGGACCGGATCACCGTCAAATAATATACATACTTGTTGCTTTCGACAAGGCTTCCGGAAGGTCTGCCCGCCCATGAGGGGAATGGAGATCCGGCCTTGAGCCACTGCCAGAGTTCCCAGGGAACTTGAACAATAAATGCAGTTGCAAGAAACAGCAGTCCAAAGCGAAGAAATGTTTTTTCCCTGGGGGGGGTTAATAAAAACCAGCTCATGAGAATCAGTCCGGGAACGACAAGGAACGCGGTTATTTTAATAAGGCTGGCATAGCCTAAAAACAGACCGGCGATAAAAACCCAGCGGGTTTTATTATGGGCAACGGCCCAGACATATATGGCGACAGACAATGTGGTGAAAGCCAATAACGGGCCGTCAAGCCAGAGCTTCGTAGTGACGTGCGACATGACGGGACTGAACGCGGAAAGGCTTGCCACTAGTGCGAGGGCAATGTTTGACGAAGTCAGATTCAGGGACTTTGCCAGAAACAGCATGCTCCAGAAGAACAGTGCGTAAGAAAACAGCTGGACAAGGGAAAAGCCCCAATCCCCGAATATCCGATAAAACACCCAATACAAGGCAATCCCGCCCGGCGGATGAAAAAACAGGGGATGGTCGTATTGAGTTCTGTCAATCAGCCCTTTTTCCAGCAAGGGGCTTCCCTGCAGGGTATATCCATTGCCATTGTCCAACTGTTCGACCAGTGTCCTGTAAATAAGCTCGTCACCCTCGCGGTGCGCCCTGGAAAAAACAACTGAGTGCATGCAAAGGCCGATGAGGAACAATATTACGACCATCTTCCACCTCATTCCCAGCGGGCCGTCAAGGCTTTGCAATATATTTTTCAATCGTTTCTCCACGCAAACCTTTCTTTCCTGCAGTTTTGCACTCAACCCTATTGCCCGGAAATTAGTACCGATAAAGGCCATAATCAAGGAAACCTCTGAAAAATCGGATTTGTCTTCGTATTGTCTTTATGTCCGTTGATACCATTATATTAATGGTTTCTTCTTTTTCAGGATTATGCGCAATATCCGGTAATCGCGGACATGTTTCCCTGATAGAAATCCCATCTTAAAACCTCAATTCCGCAATGGTCATTCCCGACGGGGGAAGCTTAAGCCGGAACGTATTGTCTTTCAGATGAATTTCGCAGCAGGTGAATCCGGAAACATATTCGACTTTTTTCACCGGGGAATCCGTTTTTATTGTGACATGGTCATAATGCTTATGATCGTTCCAAATTATAAGACGGTAAACATCATCTTTTTTCAATATTTCCATTTTGGTTTCCGCGGGAACGCACTGAATTTCAGGGGTGCGCGAACATTTGGCTATCAATTCAGCGCAACACAGAAGAAATTCTTTTGAGATGTCAGGAACGTATAGGTCGTCCAGCCAGGAAGCAGGATCTTCAATGTTTGCCGGAGGTTTTACCGTAGCTTTCTTTTTGCGTTTAATCTGTGTTTCATCAGACATATCTCTGTTTTGGGAGTTAAAAATTCCGCAGTACATCGGATTTTCATCATTTTGATTCTCTTTTATTGTCAGATCAAAGTTGAAAGGCAGTTTCTTTGTCTCGTATCCGATACATATAACCGGCGCTTTCCGATATGCCGCCACTTGTTTCAACTCATCTTCATCCCATAATTCCGGATTAAGGATTACCAGCGGCTGTTCGAGGTCGTTGATGCTTCCGACATCGGCAATCGTGTGTATGGGAGCCCCCTTGCTCAATAAATGGGTAAGCAGGCGATAGTCGTACCAGCTACGATGTTTCATGTAGCATTCAAGCTGTTTGTAGAGGTGTTTACCCGAATAAAGAAGTACGGCTCCGCCAACAATTTCCGGCTGAAATTCACTGCTGCGATCCCAGGCGCTGTTGATTTTCTTCCATTCCTCCTTGGTGAGACCATCGGCGAGACAGGCCAGAACTCCATCCTGACAGCGTTTCGGCTTATTGGTTTCCATGGAGTAGAATAAGTTATACTGGGAAATAACTTCAGCTTCGAAAAGCGCCGGGGCATGTTGTAACAGCAGATATTGCTCATTGAAGTCACGGATTCCATTCAAGAAGACCAGCTTGGCTTCCGGCACGTAAGCCCTGAAAAGCAGGGTGGAAGCCATCCTGCTGTAGAGAGTCCGGGGTTCCTGCGCACCCCAATTTTCCAATTCCAGAACCGGACCGGCCAGTTCCACAATGTATTTTGTAACTCCGACCTCGTACAGCGCACGGTAGTCAACGCCGTAACGGTAAATCGCTTCAAACGGATCCCGGGTCCAGGCGGAATTGTAAATCATCCATTTGCCCATGGCTTTCAACTGCCGTACGACCTTGGCCCAGAAACCCGTAATTCTGTGGGTGTAAAACTTACGCCATTCGGATGAACGATGATGCAAAATCCATTTTGCGATGCGGCAAGTCTGGACTTTTGAATTTCTTCCGGCATCAAAAATTTCCGGAGAAATTTGAATTTTGGAAAAATCCATGAACTGTTCGATCATGTCATTGGAGAAATCGCCTACATGTATCGGACGGCGGGGATGGGCGAAACCGTCTGCCGCATGAAATCCGTCGAAGCCGTAATCGCGCATGACCTCTGAGAGTTTTTCCACAAAAAAATCCTCATAAAAAGAACCGTCGCGAAGTCGCTTCCAGGCGCAGATAGAATTTAATTTTTCGCCCTTGTTGTCAATATAGTACATCTCCTGATGCTGTCCCAGCCATTCCTTTTCATTGCAAAAGTCAAAAACCGCAAAACAAACCCCGATGCCGTGCCTATGCAATTCATCAACCAGCTGTTTCAGCTTTGCCCCAGTCCAGACCTGGCGGTGTCTTTCTCCGTTTGTATTATGCGCACCGTAGGAACAATATTCGGGAGGGAATACCCGATCCGCCCAATTGCTGTCATGGAGATGGATAAAGTTGGGTGATGTGATCAGCAGCGACAGCCCTGACGGAGTGAATCCCAGCCGTTCAAGATAGGCCCCGACTCCTAAATCAGCCGTTTCAATCTCAAAACCGATCAACTCAATCCACAGCCATTTCTCGTAGTCTGCTTTATTTCCCATGCGATACGCCTTTCCGGATTATCTGGTCATATATCCATCCCAACTCTTTTTTCAAGCCAATGCTTATCATACCTTATTACGCTGTATCTGACTACGCGTAATCAGCTTTATTCTTAGCGTTTCCTGCTTTTCCGTGATTATTCGCCGCCGTCCCATGGATGACTGGATTAATGGATTTATTCGCCTGTGTTGCACATGTCTCAAGAAAAATCTCATTTCCGCAGCAGGGAGAAATCAACTTTCCCTTCCTTCATACGCTTCTGCACGGTTTTTTCCATAAGGGATATTTCACTGTCAGTCAGCTTGTCCATTATCTTTCTTTTCCCACCGGAGATTCCCCCTTTGTTCTGAATACATAGCTTTATGAACAGGTCAACCCTCCGGTCAGGCATGTCCACAATTTCACGCAGCGATTTGCGCAGTTCGTCATACCACATGATGAAATCAAGCTCCCCCTTGAGTTCCTTTTCAATGGTGTCCCTTACAAACTCAAAAAGTCTTTCCGCAAAAAACGTCATGTCCATATATCTGTAATGGACGTCGGTCTGGTTCAGAACCTGCATCTCGCCTTTGGAATTGAGATGGTAGTCAACATGCTCCATGAGCGGCTTGGAAAAGGATTCCAGGGCTTCGTCATATCTGCCGATCTGCTTCAGCATTGTCGCGGAAACCGGGAATATGAGATTTTCCGGGGTGAAGCCGGTCTTTGAAAGAATATGGTGGATCAGGAACCGGTGAAGGCGTCCGTTGCCGTCCTCGAAAGGATGAAGGAGGACAAATCCGAAGGAAACCACTGCGGCTGTTATTACAGGATGCATTTTTGATTCCAGCATCCTCTCCGCGCAGGATATCATGCCGTCCATCATTCCGGGCAGATCGTCCTGGCGCGGAGGCACATAGTGGATTATCTCCTTTTCAAGCCCTATGCTTTCACCGACATAATTCTGGAAGTCCCGATAGTCGTCCAGGGCGAACCGCTCATCGACTATGGCCTTCTGGAGTTTCACAAGAGCCTCCTTGTTCAGGAGTTTTTCCTTTCCCGCCCTGCGCAGAAGTGCGATAAACCGGGCTGAACGCCGCTTCTCGGGCACGGCATTTTCTATTTCAAATGAGGACCTGGTCTCCTTGGTGTACAGATATGCAACTGTCCTGTTTAAAAGTTCCGGAGGATATTTTTCAAGCATGTCGCCGCATTGCCTGTCGAAGAGGAAGGATGAATATTTTTGCAGGGGACCGGTTTTCCTGACAACAGGACAGAAGCGGCGATCTCCTGGAAGATTGTTGTTTATCCTGTGCCGTCTGCTCCGGACAGGTGCGGGGGTGTAGTATGATGAGCTGTCCAGAAGATCCTCATAGTTTCCCTGCGTAAGATCCGGGATGACGGTTTTCCGCCCGGTGAGGAATTCATACAGGAACCAGATTTTCCTTGCATATATCCCCAATGGACTGGCAAGTATATGTCTGCATATTTCCTTCTCATCCATCTTCTGGAACAACAGACATAGAATTTCAAGGTTGACACCCTCGTATTTCAATGCGAACTCAAGAATCGCCCCGGCTGAATCTCCCGGATCATACCTCGAAGGATAGATTTCAGTTGTCAGAAATGGCTCCACCATAGTTCTGCGTTCGCCTTTCATGGCGACATATGAGACGCAGTAATGCGGCAGCGCATCAAGATTGTAGAGCTCCAGGAGCTTGCCGTATCCAGTTATTCTCAGCTTTGCCTTGTCCATATTGGCGGAATCCTGTAAAACATTTATCAATCTGGTAATTTAGTTACATAAACGGCATTTTCAAGAAAAACAATTATGGTACGTATCCAGCAAACTATGTCGTTTACTTAATCCGTACTAAAATCACAGTCATCCCGCAGGATGACGGATGGATGGATTGTTGAATGACCCGCCTTTGCCAAGAGGCTACGGCGCGGCAAGATGGATGATTGGGTTTAAATTCAAGAAAAACCAAAGAGGAAGGATTAGGAGAAGAATTCCAAAAAAGGCATTTTGGATTTTTTCAATGTATTTATTTGTACATATCTTCTTGATTTGCAACCATCAAGCCATCCATTAATCCAATCATCCATGGGACGGCAATGAAATTACTCTATTTTCGTTTGACAGTCGGCCACCAGCCTTATGGTTTCCCCTGATACGCGTGCGGCTCTGGCCAGACTTGTCCATTGCCGGACAGATTCACGAACCTCTCCGATGATGCCTTCGCTTTCCATCCCTGCGATACCCGCAAGCTCTGCAAGCCTCTTGAAATCCCTCGCGCCCGGACACCTCCCCTCGCCTGCAACGCTGGTCGAATGTTCTCCGCCGGGCCCATACGAGAACATCAGATCATATGGCGGCGCAAAAGACCATCTGCCGTTTAAATCCATCTTGAACGCAAAATTCCTGCCATGATCATCGCGGTTGTATGACAGGACATTGAAGACCATCAGACGGAAACACTTTTTCACATCGGCCATGTTTCCAGTCAGCCTGTAGCAGACTTTCAGGAGTATTTCATAGTCAAGGGAAGGCAGTCTGAAATCGGCATGGATCATATTGCCCAGCGTGTGGACATGGATTCTCCTGTTGTCCTCGCGATCAAATCTCCTTGTTCCAAAATACGAATTCCCCCTGCTGTCGTTGAACAGGCGGTGTTCCGGAACATCAAGTCCCGCCTTTTCCGCCATCACGGAATAGACGTATTCAATCTTCCCGGCATCCTGGAAATCATTTTCAGCCTTGAACTTGATCAGCCAGGGATCGAATCCTCCAGGGAGGCTCCCCTCTCCGGAAATCAATTCCCTCCCATTGAAGCCGACAAGGATTTTCGGCCTGGCTCCGCCTGGCGAACCGCCGGCTTTCGCCATCTCCGGAAGAACCTCCTCCGTCCTGCCCTGGAGTATCTCCATGGAGTTCTTCGCAAGCCTGTACAGGTTCAGGGGGGGATCCTTGGATCGCCCGGTGTCCTCCGCAGGTTCGTATGCCAACGCCCCCATTCCATTTTCTCCGATGTATGAGAGCCTGTCGATGGCGGTGATATCCCGGATATTCCGGCCATGGACACGGAAAAAACGATCCATCAGGAGCAGCCCCCAGCCGTCAGGAATGGAGTCATTGAAAACCCCATGTATCTGCGGAGGGAAGCTGTCATGGTTTTCCTGAAGCCCGCCGGCAAGCCGCAGCTTGAAAGGCGAAATGTTGATTCCCTTTTCGAGAAAAGTGGAATCGTATTCAAAAAAACAGCGTTTCTCCGACGTCTCCGCCAAGATACCCACCAGAACCGGAGCTGAAGGATTTTCCCTGAGATATACCTTCAATTTCCTCATACGGTCCCCCTCACGCGGGACTTTTTCCCTTCAAGTTTTTCCAGTTCAGCCATTGTCCCGGCTTCATGCGGAGGGAAAAGCCCGAGGAAACCATCAAGGCAGTCCAAGGCGCCTGCAATTTTCAAGAGGCTCGACAGCGATATATTTCCGGTAGATTCGAAGCGCCTTATGCTTATCGCCGGAACCCCGGACTTTTCCGACAATGTCGCCTGTTTCATCCGATATTGGAGCCTCATGCCCCTCGCCTTTGATGCAAGTATCCGGCTTATTTCAGCAGGCATGTAAATATTTATCTTATCGCTCATATATTATCTCTTATGTCTATTTATTGCATTTACAGGATAATATATTATCTCTTATAAAAAAAACAAGTCTTCTTGTGATTATTCACAATGTCCGATGCAGCCGAGCCAATTTCAAAAGTAGTCAGAAGTCAGGAGGATTCAGAATTCAGCGGCCTACTGCGGTGGCCGCAGTTTTATCAATAAGAAACTTTTGCCAATTAAGTAAGGCGGCTTCCCGAGATCTGGGGCGACCCGGGATCTTCGACTTTTAGACCGCCATATTGTCGGGCTAAAGCCCAACATACTTCTGAGGCAAGTTTCAAAGGAGAATAAATTTGGATTTGAGTTCAAATGCCATTCTGAATTCTGTATTCTGACTTCTGGATTCCCGTCCGCCGTGGCGGATGAGTTTTGCAATTGGCTCGCATGATTTGGCCTATCCTGCCTTGCACTTGGCAATTCAACCAGTATGTTTGGAAATAATAAACATTGCGGTCAATTGAACGAGATGAGGGATTATGAAGAAGATAGAGTTGCCCAACTTGTTTCCTTTTGATTATCAGTTCCTGATGCAGCTTTTAAGGAATTACGCATCACCGCGGAACAAAATCAATCTGATGCTTAAAAACAGGGAACTGGTGCGTGTAAAGAAAGGACTGTATGTCCGCTCCCTGGAAAACACAGACTCCTTTGTGCTTGCCTGCCTGATATACGGACCGTCATATGTTTCCCTGGAGTCCGCCCTCTCATACTGGGGAATCATCCCTGAACGGGTTAGCGGCATTACCTGCATCACGAATAAGCGTAACAAGGAGTATTTCACTCCAGCCGGGCGTTTTACCTACAGGCATCTGGAAAGTTCGGCTTTCTCGAAGGGGGTTGACTTGATTGCCGGAAAATCAGGAAACTTCTTCATGGCAACTCCGGAAAAGGCATTATGCGACCGGACGGGCACGGTAAAGAAATTGTCGGTACGCGATGTCTCCCAGTTCCTCCGCGAAGACCTTAGGGTTGATGTTGACGGACTGAAGCTGGACTCGGGCAGTTTGCGTGTGATTGCCGACAGTTATCGCAGCAATTCAGTTCAATCGTTTGTCAAATGGTATCTTGGGTGTCATCGGGACATGCGAAACAATGGAAGGATTTGATATGGATACAGCCTTGTTGAATATGCTTGGAAAATACGGATGCAGGAATGAACACGAGTATGAAAATGCCATGAAAGAGATCATTCAGCACCTGTCCCTGCTGGGACTCTGGCGCGGCAAGTTCTTTGAACATGCCGCATTTTATGGAGGAAGCGCTTTGCGGATATTTCACGGCTCCAGACGTTTTTCCGAAGACCTGGATTTTTCCCTTCTGCACGTAAACAGGTCTTTTGACCTTGGGAACTACGTGGAGTTTGTTGAAACAGAACTGAAAGGCTTTGGCTTCACTGTCGAAGTTAAAAAGCGCAAAAAAAAGGATACGGACATTGATTCTGCGTTCATCAAGGCAAATACGGCCGAGACTTTGTTCCAAATGCAGGTGCCTGAATCCGTGCTTGACCGGGTTTATCGACATAAAACACTTAAAATCAAATTTGAAGTCGACACCACGCCTCCCGGAGGCGCAGATTACGAGGTGAAGACACTGCTCACACCCATCCCTTTTCATGTTCGTCTTTTCAGCCCGTCCTGCCTGTTTGCCGGCAAACTCCATGCTCTCCTGTGCCGCAGTTGGAAGAACAGGGTAAAAGGCCGTGATTTCTATGATTTTATCTGGTTTATCGGACAGGGTATCCCATGCAATATCGAACACTTGCGCCTGAGAATGGTTGATTCGGGGCATTTGGATGCGAATACGCGTTTCGGCATTGAAGAACTTGTGAAAAAACTCCGGGAAAAGTTTTCGGCAACAGATTTTAAATTGGCCGAAAAGGACGTTGAACCTTTCATTTCAGATCCTGCCGAACTGCAACTCTGGAATGAGGATTTTTTCCTGACTCTCCTTAAACAGCTCAGAGTTCAGTGAAGTATGTAGCCAGCCCTTTTGATGCCGGCTACTTCACTGAACTCTTACCATCGCCATGGCCTTTGTGTTATCTTGAACGCAAACCCAATCATCCGTCATCCTGCGGGATGGCTCTGAAAAGCTGTCGCCATGCTTTCAATTTCGCGTCGAGGAATTTTAAAATCAAGCGCAGTCCTGTTCCAGCTCCCGACCGCCTTCCTGATCTCATTTAGAACATTCCTGGCCTTCGGCATATCCAGACGGAATTTTGGTGCGACAGACAAGGCCAGCTCGAAGTCGAGGGAATTGTCGTCCGAAGATATGTTCAGCGCAAGCCCTCCTCCAAGGGGATTCGGGTTGATGTCGTAGACCGGAGAAAGGATCCATCCCTGCCGCGTCAGCAGAAAACCATGGTTGCGCAGGTGGTCATCGGTGTTTGAGACGGCTATGTTGAAGACTATGCGTTTCCATAATTCCTCCAGATCCTTGGCGGGGCTTGAGCCGTGTTGGATGATGAATTGCGCCAGTTCAAGGTAGCTGCATCCGGTTTCATGGTTTTCACCGTCCATGCGTCCAAGCAGGGTCATTGCCGAGGCAAAATGTATGCGTCTGCCGGACTTCCGGTCGAAACGCCTGCTAAGGAATGTGCCACCGTGCCTGGAGAATTTTTCCATCCGGCATTCCGGAACCTTCAGACCTGCGCCGACGGCCAGTTTGTGGGCGACCATTTCCCAGGCTCCCATATCGACACTATCCCCCCGGCTTGGGAATTTGGCAATCCATAGGTTGTTGTCATTGTCCAGCACATTCGCCTTTGGGCGGGCTCCGCCAAGCGACGAACCTGGCGCCAGGAGCATTGCAAGCCATTTGTCATGTTCGTCGTCGGTGCTTGATTCATCCTCGTAATGACGGCAGGCCGACTCCAGTTCACACAGGGATGCCCATGGCGGAGCCGGAAGCTCCGAATCACAGCTGACAAAGTTGCTGGATTCATCCAGCTTGAAGCGGAGTGCTCCCATCCTGGTGGCATCATGTACGCCGAGCAGATAGTCCGACTCGAGCAGCGGTCGGGTCGTCCGGTGTTCGCGGCGTGCGCAAATCGCCTCGCGTCGCCGAATAAGCTGGCGTCCCCATCGATCCGGCGATGAATCCAGAAAAATACCGAAATTGTTTTTTTCAGGATCGGCATATTGCCTTCCTGAATAAAACTGTAAATCCGGATCCAGCACCCTGGCGGATTCCGACCTGAGCCATGCAGAGGTGAACTCAAAGGAAAATATTTCCCTGCCCCGGACTATGTTGACATTCAGACAGCCCATTTTTACAGGGCTGTCTTTCTCTGGCCAGTCGGCATAGACGTAAATCGACTTTGAGTTATTGTTCATTTCCCATCTTTTTTTTAGGCGCACGTCTGTGTATCTGCAGTTTCAAATCCTGGAGCTTGCGCCCCAGTTCATCATCGGCGGCAACTTTAAGGAGGTCTTTTTCCAGCCCCAGGGCTACCAATGCCTGTACATAGCTTCCCAAGGATACAGAAGGCGCACCTTTCTCGAGCATGGACAGCGTAGGACGGCTTATGCCTGCACGTTCCGCCTGAAGCGAAGACGACACGTTACGGCGGAGACGCGCCAGCCTGATGTTCTCGCCAAACGTTTCGAGGATCGATGCCGTTTTAGGGAGAAGGGCGTTCTCTTTATTGTGTTTCATATCTGCCTCGTTTGTTTATAATGTAAAATACAATTAGCATAATAT
>JBAYFV010000041.1:0-15572 GCA_041666985.1 Victivallales bacterium | reverse complement strand
ATGATAATGCTGATAGGAATAACAGGAATGTTCCTGGCGCCGTTCGGAATGCTTATAAGCAAATGGGCCGCCCTTGAGGCGCTGGCCCGGAACAACCCGCTCCTTCCCATAGCCGTCATCTTCGGAAGTTCGGCGACATTGTTCTTCTGGGGCAAATGGATGGGGAAACTCATCGCCGTCACAAACGTCAGATCCGATGCGGAAGACAAGATAGCGCAGGAGGAATGGGTGGTTCTTTCAACCCTCGCCTTCATGACGATAGCCATCTGCGCCCTGTTCCCGTTTGTAGGCATCTATCTTATTGAGCCCCTCTACGGAAAAGATCCGATGCTCAACAAGGGGAATATCATAATTGTCAGCATACTCATGGGGCTGGTTCTCCTTGTGCCGCTCGGTTTCTGCCTGCACTGGAGAAGACTCAGAAATCCGGAACCCTATCTCTGCGGCACTGAAATCAAGGACAATTACACGCAGTTCACGGGTTCGCTCGGCCCAAAGGAATGGAAGCTCAGCAACTATTATCTTGAAAAGTATTTCGGGGAAGCGAAACTTTTCAACCTGAGTGTCTGTGTTTCAACAATCCTGATACTGATCACAATATCGCTTGTATGGTGGGGAAAAATCTGAAATGAAACTTTTACTTGCATCTTTGGCGTTTCTAATATTCGCTCCGCTAGTGTGCGGGCTTCTTGCCGGTTTTGACCGCATAATCACGGCAAAAATGCAGGGTCGCTTCGGCCCCCCTCTGCTTCAGCCCTTCTATGATGTGTTCAAGCTTTTCGAAAAAGAAAACCTGCGGCTCAATAAGTTCTTCCACAGCTTTTATCTCATGTGCTATCTCGTCTTCATGCTCGCAAGCGGAATACTCTTCTTTACGGGACAGGATATCCTTCTCGTGATTTTCGCATTCACCCTTGCGGATATCTTCCTTGTTCTCGCCGCTTATTCAACCAATTCGCCGTACAGCTTCGTGGGGGCTGAACGCGAACTTATCCTGATGATGTCGGCCGAACCCATGATTCTCATCAGCGCTGTCGGTTTTTTCATGGCAACTAAAAGTTTCAAAGTCGCAGACATGATGACAGCTCCTTCAAATCTGATTGTTTATCTGCCCGGAGTCTTCCTGGGGCTTCTTTTCATACTGACAATAAAGTTGCGCAAATCCCCTTTCGATCTTTCGACTTCCCATCACGCACATCAGGAAATCGTCAAGGGAATCACCACCGAATTCGCCGGTCCGTCCCTTGCAATTGTTGAAATCGTCCACTGGTACGAAACAGCGATAATGCTCGGAATTGTCTTTCTTTTCTTTTCGGCCACTCCCGTTGTTGCCGCAGGCGTTGTTCTCGCAGCGTATTTCATTGAAATTCTCATAGACAACACTTTTGCCAGGTTCAAATGGGAGCTGACCCTGAAATCGTCATGGCTTGTGACCATTGTCTTCGGCGGAATAAATCTTGTTGTCCTATTTATAATTGATAAGGTTAAATAACATGTCGTTTCTCACAAAATCACCATGGATAATGCATTACGACGGATCGAGTTGCAACGGTTGCGACATCGAAGTGCTCGCCTGCCTCACGCCCATGTACGATATTGAAAGGTTCGGAATCGTCAATACCGGAAATCCGAAGCATTCCGATATTCTCCTGATTACAGGTTTTGTGAATTCGCAGAATGTCGATGTGATTAAGAACATATACGAAAAGATGCCGGATCCGAAAGTCGTTGTGGCAATCGGAATATGCGCTTTGTCAGGCAACGTTTTCAAGGAATGCTACAATGTCCTCGGCGGAATCGACACTGTTATTCCGGTCGATGTTTATGTGGCGGGCTGTGCCGCAAGACCGGAAGCGATAATCGACGGTGTCGTACAGGCGCTCAGCATTCTGGATGCGAAAAAGAAGAAAAACCGTAAGGCAACCAATACTGCGGCAACCACCAAGGATAAGAAAAATGATTGAAAAACAGGAAACAATCAATATAAACGGCAATGACGAGCTTATGAAAAGTGTTTCGGCGATGATGGCTGAAGGCTACAGGCTTGCAGTCATCAGCTGCACAAAACTGGAGCATTTCCAAATCGACTATACTTTCGACAGGAACTATGAATTCAAGAATCTGAGATTCAATGTCCCCCTTGACAAGCCGGAGATGCAGAGCATCAGCGGTATTTACACGAACGCATTCACCTATGAAAATGAAATCCACGATCTCTTCGGAATAGTCGTTCACAACCTCAACATCAACTACGGCGGAAAATTCTACAGGATAAATGTCAAAGCCCCCTTCAGCACCTTGAAGAAAGCTGTCGCCGCCGCCTCAGAAGAAGGAAAGACTCAAAATGCCTAAACGCACTATCATACCTTTCGGTCCGCAGCATCCGGTTCTGCCGGAACCAATCCATCTCGATATCGCCATAAGAGATGAAAAGGTTGTCGAGGCGATTCCGTCATTGGGATTTGTCCATCGCGGACTCGAACTGCTTGTGGACAAAAAAGATTTCAACGACATGGCGTTCGTCGCCGAACGGATCTGCGGAATATGCAGTTTCATTCACGGACAGGGCTATGTGCAGGGGATAGAGGAAATCATGAACGTCCAGGTTCCCCAGAGAGCTAAATATCTCCGCGTCATATGGGCGGAACTTTCCAGGGTTCACAGCCATCTGCTCTGGCTCGGACTCGCGGCCGATGCCGCCGGCTTTGAAAGCCTTTTCATGCACTGCTGGCGCATACGTGAAAAAATCCTTGACATTTTTGAGGAAACCACAGGCGGAAGAGTCATCTTCGGCGTATGTAAAGTCGGAGGCACAAAAAAGGATGTTGACAATGACACCTTGAAAAGAATAGTCCAAGTGTTAAAGAATGTCGAATCCGACTACAAGGAGATTGCAAAGGTCTTTGTCGAAGACTATTCCGTAAAACACAGGTTTTCCAACGTGGGAATCCTTTCAAAAGACGAGGCTGGCAAACTCGGCGCCGTCGGCCCTGTCCTCAGGGCTAGCGGAATCGCCCAGGACATGAGAAAGCTCGGTTATGCAGCCTACGGCGAACTCACATTCGAACCGGTCGTTGAAAACAGTTGCGACTGCTACGCCAGGGCAATGGTACGCGCCCGCGAAGTCTATCAGTCCATTGATCTTATAGGACAGGCTGTAGGCAAAATTCCGGAAGGGCCTGTTGATGTAAAAGTGACAGGTTTCCCGCAAGGCGAGTTTTTCTCCAGACTTGAACAGCCGAGAGGCGAAGTCATTTACTATATCAAGGGAAATGGCACGAAAAACCTTGACAGATATCGTGTCCGCACACCCACTTTTTCAAACATAGCCCCTCTTGTGAAAATGCTTGAAGGCTGCGATTTTGCGGACGTTCCAATTATAGTTCTAAGTATTGACCCATGCATCAGTTGCGCGGAAAGGTAACCCAATGCCACTTAATCCATTCGTTAAAATGACCGCTACGGTAATAAGAAGCCTTCTTGGCACATCGGCATGCAAGATGTATCCGTTTGTAAAGCCCGTATTCTACACAAGAACCCGCGGACATATCAGCATTGACACAAAAAAATGCATTCTCTGTACGCTCTGCGCAAAAAAATGTCCGACAGCTGCGCTCAAGGTCAACAAACCCGGCAAAACCTGGACAATCGAAAGGGCAAAATGCATAATGTGTCTTGCCTGTGTCAATTCATGCCCGGTAAAATGCCTGCACTCCGAAAATCAATACGCCCCTCCGGTATGCTCGAAAACCGAAGAAGTTTTCAATGTTGAACCGCCAGCCCCCAAAAAACCGGAAAACTGCCCCGGAAAAGAGACGGACTCCTGATGCTGGCCTTGTCTGCATGCCGAAAGAAAACTTTTCCTCTGCGTGAAAAAGTTATTTCCCATGTCTATTCAAAAGCTTGATAGACATGTACTTTTCCCCATATGAAATCAAACTTTACAGGATTAAAACTCTCCTCCTTCCGTTCATGCCGGAATGCCATTGCATTCGGGGCCGACTCCAAAAACACCGTTTCTATTGTTGATAAAAAGAAAAGACTGGTCGCTTTCTCCGACAACCACGGCCCTCTTTCAGAACCCGAGTCTGCTGCAAAATTCGAAAAGACTGTCTCGAAATTGCTCAAGACTGCAAAACCCGAAATTCTCGCAGTTGACCTGCATCCGGATTATTACTCTACGGTTCATGGCGAGAAAATTGCGGTAAAACTGGGAATCCCCCTTCTACAGGTACAGCACCATCACGCACACGCGGTTTCATGCATGGCAGAACACGGATTCGGCGAATCTCTCGCCCTGGTTTTCGACGGTACCGGTTATGGAACAGACGGAAACCTCTGGGGTGCAGAACTCCTCCATGTAAATCCCAAGGGCTTCAAGCGGCTTGCGACATTCGCAGCCGCTCCCCTGCCCGGCGGCGACGCTTCTGTGCGCGAGCCTTCCAGGCAACTTATAGGAAGAATGTTTTTTTCAGCCTGTTCAGATAAGACGCTTCTCAAAACAATCTGCCGTAAATACAATATTGATTATGAACACGCCAAGATATGGATTGAACAGGCTGAAAAAAACATCAACTGCCCCTACTCCCATTCCGCCGGAAGACTTTTCGATTCAGTATCAGTCCTGCTAGGATGCGCCCCGGCTGTGATTTCCCATGAGGCCGAAGCCGCAATAAATCTCCAAAAAGCCGCAGAATCCTGCAAGGACAAACCCGATCCTTCCCTAATGCCTTTCAAATCTTTCGAAAAAGACGGTTTGTTTTTTGTAGATTGGTCTCAAGTTTTTATTAATCATAGTATAAATTTCTCGCAGAGAAATTTATTAGCCCTGTCATTCCACCACTCCCTCGCCCAAGCCGCCCTTCAGATGGCAGAATTCGGACTTGCGAAGTTCGCAACACGCAACATTGTCCTGAGCGGCGGGGTTTTCATGAACAAGCTTCTTCTGGAGATCCTAAAATCGCAATTGGCAAAGTCAGGCCTGAAAGTTTTCTCCCACGAAAAAACTCCCGCAAACGACTGCGGAATCTCAATCGGCCAGGCCGTGATTGCTTCATCCATCTGAAAAACAGGAAGGCAATCATTCGATGTAATTACAATCAAAATTGAATGTGTTTTCGAATGTGCTATCTTCTGCGGTCTGGTTGCGTTAATTTTAATTGAAGTAGATAATTCATGGTCTGAATTTCGCCGGTAAAAAGGAAAAATGAACAAACATAAAAAATCCGAAAACAAGGAAATAAGCACATCCAAGGGCGAAGTGATCGTCTATCAGACTGAGGATGGCAAGGTAAAACTGGATGTTCGCCTGGAAAACGAGACTGTCTGGCTGACCCAGCCATTAATGGCCGAATTGTTCCTGACCACCCAGCAAAACATCAGTCAGCATATTCAGAATATCTTCGAGGAAGGTGAACTCATACCGGAAGCAACTCACAAGAAATTCTTGTCAGTTCGTCTGGAAGGCATCCGGGAAGTTCGGCGCGAGTTGGATTTTTACAACCAACGACAGACAAGTTTTGCCTGATGCTGGAAAGGTTGATAAAGATTCAGCCGAAATGCATGCCAGACAGGAATATGGAAAGTTCGAAGTCCGTCGCCGTATATATAAGGAGGCGCTTGGAGAAGCTAAAGACATCAAACTGCTCGAAGAGACCGCAAAACAACTACCATTGAGAAAAAAGAGAGCCAATGAGGCCTGAAAGTTTTCTCCCACGAAAAAAACACGCCGCAATCCTGGAAGAATTCATCCTTTCCCTGATTGCAGACGCTATTTTACCGCACAGGCCTTTCCGGAGAGAAACAAGAGCAGTAAAACGAAGAAGAAAACCTTATCAGATCCTTACAAAACCAAGAAGAATATTTATGGAGATACAGCACATCAAAAAATACAAGAAATCCCCTTAACTAGAGCCCGTCCACAAAAAGCTGTTTTTGTGGACGGGCTCTATATATTCTATGGCGTAGTTCCGATTACGGATTCAGGATTGACAGGATTCCAGGAAAGTATCGCCGCCCTGCGGGAACTCTTAATTTCTTGCATTTTATCATACCCCACGCTTACGCATGGGGCTTCCGCCTTCGCTAAGATGCTACGTCGGACAAGACATAATTACGCCATCCTGCGGAGGCGGAGGCTGAGGCTCTTGTTAAATCAAGCCCGCAGGGCGGCGACATCACTAATATAATTTTCTTTCAGGGCACTTTGCCCTGAAAGAAAATTATTCCGTCAGCTTCACCAGATACTCGATCCAGGCATCCATCCCCTCGCCTGTTTTGGCGCTCAACTCGAAAATAAATACTCCGGGATTGTTCTGCCTGATAAACTTCCTCATCTTCCTGACATCGCAGTCTATGTAGGGCAGGAGATCGTTCTTGGTAATGACAACCAGTTTTGCATTTGAAAAAATAACAGGGTATTTGACAGGCTTGTCTTCACCTTCCGGAATTGAGAGCAGCGCGATTTTAAAGTTCTCGCCCAGGTCAAAAGCCGCAGGACATACAAGATTCCCGACATTCTCAATAAAAAGAATCTTAGTTTTACCCTCAATCACCTTCGGCAAAACCTTTGCAACCTGTTCGGCATTCAAATGACAGGAGCTTTTTGTCTCAATCTGGAAAACTTTCGCACCTTTGCCCTGAAGCCGTCTGGCATCGTTATCGCTCTGAATATCTCCGACAATCACGGCGCACGGGAGTTTTCCCTTGAGTCTGTCAAGCGTCTTCTCAAGGAGCATTGTCTTTCCGGAACCCGGCGAGGAAATTATGTTGACAACGACAATGCCACGTTCTTCGAAAAATTTGCGGTTCTCGTCGGCAAAGCTGTCGTTTTTCTCAAGAACCTTTCTTTCCAGTTCGATAACCCTCCGCTCAGTTTTCTCTATGGAATCCTGAGCATGAGCTTCACCATGATGGTGGTGTAGGGCCTTATGAGCGTCATGATTCCCGTGCATGGTTCCGTCATCATGGACATGATAACCTGACGGCGCCTTGGCCTTCGTTTTGCCCTTGATATCTATCTTGATATTCGAACATCCGCAATTTTCGCACATGATGAAACTCCTTGGCTCTTGGTTAATAGTTGACAGGTCATAGTTCAAAGCAAGATCCAATTATTAATTCCCAATCAAAAAAAACAATCCAAGAACAGCCCTTACGGGCTTAACTACCAACAAATTCCAAATCGGTTTTATTCGTTTGGCAGTTAATGCCGTAAGGCATGTTCTCTTATTTTCTCTGTTCAATATTCTTGCTCGGAATTTATTTCACTCTACTTCCATTGACTTGATCTTGAATTCCCTGCCTGAAATAATCTCGACATTCAATGACGAACATTTTCCGCATTTCGCAAGAGGCGTCTCATTTACCGTCTCAACTCCGCATTCCCTGCACTTGACCTTCATGTCCGTCTGAACGATTGTCAGCACCGCCTTTTCCGCCGGACTTCCTTCGGCCGCGATGGGGAATGCAAATTCAAAGCACTCCTTCTCAACACCGGAATATTTTCCGATTAAAAGCGTTATTGAATGGAGTTTGGACGCCCCTTCGCTTCCCATAATCAGCGTTATCTGCTCCACAAGGGACATGGCCATTGAAAGTTCATGCATATATATGCCACATCCTATATTCTTGTACAAAACAAGCGATTATTTGTTAACCGCATTTACAATAAATTCCAAGCTCCAAGCTCCAAATTTCAAACAAAGAAAACAATCCAAGAACATGCCTTGCGGCATTAACTACAAACGAATAAAACCGATTTGGAATTTGTTGGTAGTTAAGCCCGCAAGGGCTGTTCTTTTACTTTCTTTGCTTAATGCTTGGATATTGGAAATTCCCTGTTCGTTATTGGATATTCAGTTCCAATCTCCACGCCTGTTAAATGAATGCATCAGCAAATTCTTGGCAGCAATTCCCCTCGGGGAAGATCAACTAGGCGAGTACCTCCGCCAAGGGTCTTTATTGCAACTTTTCCGCTCATATCGCAGACAGTTCCGATTACGGCGGCGTTCCCGCCTTCGGGAAGTTTTCTCCATTTTCGGACAATTTTCCCGGCAAACTGAGAGGCGCATATCATTACCACCCTGCCTTCGCAGGGCGAACTAAGCAGATCAAGGCCAAGCATTTCAGAAACCGCCCTGGCTTCCGCAGAATAAGGGATGTCTTTTTCATCAAGCAGAATTCCGAACTTCCTGTTTTCCGCAATCTCGTTTAAAACCGCAGCCATGCCGCCGCGCGTCGGGTCACGCATGAACCTCACGTTTTCCCCGTACTGACGTGCGGCCATGACAAGCCGCAACACCGGCCCAAGATCGCTCTTCGGACCGTTCTTTATCTTTATGCCCTCTCGTACGCAGAGCACGGCCATACCGTGATCACCTATGTTGCCGCTGACAATCACCTTGTCACCGGCTTTTATTTTATTCCTGTCGAGATTAAACTCCTCAAACGCTTCGCCAACTCCGCCCGTATTGATATAAATCTTATCGCACAGCCCCCTAGGCACAACCTTGGTGTCGCCGGTAACGATCTTAACCCCGCATTCGTCTGCCGATTTCTTTACGGAGTCGAGGATTTTTCTGAGCAGGGATATTTCGAGTCCCTCCTCCAGAATAAGCCCGAGCGAAAACCAGCGGGGTCTTCCTCCGGCAACCGAAATATCGTTGACAGTTCCGTAAACACACAGATTGCCGATATTCCCGCCCGGAAATTCGACGGGATGAACCACAAAACTGTCGGTAGAGATGACAAGTTTGGCATTGCTTTTGAACGGTACGGTTGCAGCATCGGGGAGATCCTTCAAAGGGCCTCTTCCAAAACGCGTTATTATTTCCGCTTTGATAAGCTCCGAGGAAAGCCGTCCGCCCCCGCCATGCGCTATCTGGATTTTACTTTCCAAGAAATTATTCCCCTCTTATCTTATTCTTCTCGGATTCGCACTTCTCCTGCAGGGAGGCGATTTCAGATGCGATCTGCTTTCTTATCTTGTCCGCATCGTCGGGGCTTTTCCTGATTCTGTCTTCAGAGGCAAGCTGTATCTGGACAATTTTCGACTTGTATCTGGACTCGATTTCGGCGATGTCCTTCTTCTGGGCCTCCGTCAGCTTCTTCGCAGGTCCGCCAAGTCTTTCCATGGCAAGTTCAAAAGAGCTTTTCATATGGATTTCCCTTCATTTTTTTTTCATTGCTTCAATAACAGGCATGAGATCTTTCATGAACTCGCCGAACCTCCCCGACGGAATCTGCTGGGCGGCATCGCTCGTGGCATTCACGGGATCGGGATGGGTTTCAACGATTATACCGTCAGCACCTGCGGCCACTGCAGCCCTGGCAAGCGGAAGAACAAGGTCTACTTTTCCGGCCGCATGGCTCGGATCGACAATGACAGGAAGATGGGTTTCCCTCTTGGCGACGGCAACAGCTCCAAGATCAAGGGTGCTTCTTGTGGCAGTTTCAAAAGTCCTTATCCCCCTTTCACAGAGAATCACATTCGGGCATCCATGGACGATGAGATACTCTGCTGCGGAAAGCCATTCCTCTACGGTCGACGCCATCCCCCTTTTAAGCAGAACTGGTCTTCCGGCATTGGCGACATGTTCGAGCAGATGATAATTCTGGCAGTTTCTCGCGCCGATCTGCAGGCAGTCGGCGACTTCGGCAACCTGTTTCACATGGGTTACACCCAGGATTTCAGTGACAACCGGCATGTTGAACTCTTCTTTTATTTCCTTGAGGATTTGAAGCCCTTCTTCGCCAAGGCCCTGGAAATCATAAGGCGAGGTGCGGGGTTTATAGGCCCCTCCCCGGAGGATCCTTACACCTGCCGCACAAATGTCTTTTGCAGCCTGTCTCAGCTGTTCCCTGCTTTCAATGGCGCACGGACCGGCGATCACCTGAAAACTTCCGGCCCCGATTTTCTCCTTTCCTATCATTACGGGGCTGTCGGCTTCATGATACTCCCTGCTCGCAAGCTTATATCGTTTCTGAATCGGAATAACATCCGCGACACAGGGAAATGATTTGAATATCTCAAGGGATCGGTGGATCTTCTCGTCGCCTACAGCTCCGATAACGGTATGCTCCACACCTCTGATTACGCGTGGCTCATAACCGAGCTGCTCAATCATTTTTGAAACTTCACTGATTTTCTCTTCGGGAGTATGCGGTTTGAAAACAATTATCATTTTTGCAATTCTCTCCATTGTTTTTTGGCAAAGTCATTGGCATAGTATGCCCGTATTTTTATTACTTTCAATCCGAATCCTTGAAAAACCATGGCTAAAGAAAAAGTATTGGCAGTCCTTGACATAGGAAGCAATTCAATAGTGCTTCTTGTGGCAAAATGTTATTCCAGCGGGATCATTGAACCGCTCAATGAAGTCTTCGCCACCACAAGACTTGGAAAAGGCATATCACATACGGGAGCCCTCTCAGAAGAAGCCATCAAATTCACGCTCGACGTTTCAAAAGAGATGCAGGAGATCGCAATGAATGAAGGCGCCGAGGATCTCATCATCACTGCAACAAGCGCCGTGAGAAACGCCCAGAACAAAAGCGAATTCCTCGTAAAATGCCATCAGAAACTCAATGTCTTCCCGCAGGTCCTCAGCGGAAAAGAAGAGGCCAAATTCACCTATCTTGGCGCCACCTACGAGGTCGAATCCGAAAACCCGCTCCTGACAATTGACATAGGCGGCGGAAGCACGGAAGTCGCTTTCGGCACAAAAAACATAATGGTCGGCGCACACAGCATGAACATGGGATGCACCACCCTTTCCGAAATGTTCAACATCGGCAAAGGCGAATGGATACCCCAGAGAATTGCCGCAAAAAGGTTCATCAAAAGGAATCTTTTCTCAATCGTTGACGATGTACATTCCTGGCTCGCCAGCAGAAGCCCCGTCATTATCGCAAGCGGCGGAACAGCCACAACCTTCGCGGCGCTGCTTCTCAAGGAAAATGTCTACGACAGGAAACACATCAATTCCGTGAAAGTTGAAAGCAAGATGATTGCTGTTTACGCAAGACAGCTCTCAAGAATGAGCATCGAGGAACGAATCAAGGTTCCCGGCATGGAGAAGGAACGCGCGGAAATCCTTCCCGCCGGTCTTCTCATCCTTTCCGAATTCCTCCGCTTCTTCAACTTCAACGAAATCCGCATCACCGCAAACGGCCTCCGCTACGGTGTAATGAAGCACTACCTGCAGAAATATTTCTGAGGCAGCTAGCCGTCGGTTGAGATGAGCATGAAAAAAAATCCGTTCAATTTCGAATTGAACGGATTTTTAATAACAGCTGTATGGACAGGGCGGAAAACCTAGAAGATGAACTTCACGTCGGCCATGCGTTTCTGGAATTCATTGAGGACGCGATCCTCCTCCTTCTTTCCGCCCCGCGCCACAAATGTCGCGCTGAAACGGACATAGTGTCCGACATCATCCCACGGGACAGTGCTGATGAGTTTTTCCCTGATCATCCACTGGCTGAATTCTTCGGCATTTGCGAAGTTCGCACTGTACTTGCCTTCCGCAGCCTTCGGGCATTTCACGTAGAGATAAAACGAACCCTGTGGAACTTTCGCCGGAAAGCCGAGCGGACTGAGCGTTTCAACCATGCGTTTCAGACGGCGCTCGTACTTATCGGAAATCATCGGAGTAATCCTGGACTGGTTGTCAAGAGCGGCGATCGCGGCCTTCTGAATGGCGGCAAACTGCCCGCTGTCGGCATTGTCCTTGACATTGGCGAACGCCTTGACGGCAAGTTCGTTTCCGCAGACCCAGCTCAGACGCCAACCGGTCATATTGAACCCCTTTGACATGCTGTGAAGTTCGACGGCGCAGTCTTTGGCGCCTGGAATTGACAGTATGCTGAGAGGTTTCCCCTGGAAATTGAGCGGAGCGTAGGCGGCGTCGGAAACAATCAGGACATTGTTTTTCTTTGCGAATTTCACAGCCTTTTCAAACTGCGCGACGGAGGCGGAGGCGCCGGTCGGATTATTCGGATAATTCAGATAAAGCAGCTTCGCCTTTTCACACTGTTCGGCGGTCGGGGAATCAAGATCCGGGAAAAAACCGTTTTCCTCGTTGAGAGGCAAGTTTATGACTTTACCGCCAAGATACTGCGACCATGTCCCGAGAACCGGATAGCCGGGAGTTGTCATGATGGTGATGTCACCGGGGTTTACAAAACATGCAGGCAGAAGCGAAAGGGCGGACTTTGAACCGATCGAGTGACAGACCTCCGTCTCAGGATTGACATCAACCCCGTAGAGGGCTTTCATGTAACGGGCGGCGGCATCCTTGAACTCTCCGATTCCATTGTCGGTGTAGGTGCGATTTTCCCATTTCACCGCCTCCCTGCAGAGCGCTTCAACCACTTCCGGAAAGGCCATGTCGTCAGGCTCCCCTACCCCCATGTCAATTATTTCAGCGCCGGGATTTGCCTGGAGGGCGGCGCGTTTCGCCCTCTTGATTTTTTCAAACTTGTAGATTTTCGTGTCTTTCCCGAACTGATCTCCGCCAATCCTCTGCGCAAAATTCTTCTGCAAAAACGATTCCATTCTATTCTCCTGTAAATATTATATTGTCTATTTTATTTTTTTATGGAATAAAAAAATATCAATGATGGGAAAAGCACCGTTCCGGTGCGTGGAAGAGTGCAACACCAAGCTCATTCGCCCTTTGTATCACATCTGCATCCTTGATTGATCCGGGAGGGGAAATCATGGCGCTCACTCCGGCTTCGGCAGCCACCTCCACGGCATCCGGAAACGGGAAAAACCCGTCACTCGCCATCACAGAATCCTTGATGTTCTCATTTCCCTGATACTTGTTGTTGTATTTGCAAATTGCCTGCTCAACTGCGCCAACCCTGTCCTGTTCGCCGGTGCCTACGGAAAGAGTCTGCCCGTTCTTGACAATCACAACTCCGTTGGAACGCACGCTCAGGTTTATGTACCAGGCGGCCAGAATGTCCTCGAGCTGGCCCGGGAGCGGCTTGACGGTTGAGACAACTGTGCCGAAGGCCTTGCTTTCAGCCGAGGCCGGTTTGAGATCACTCAGGGATTTCAGGTTAGTCAGCAAAGGGGCGGCGACAACCACCGAACCGTCGGCAAGGACTTTCATGGTATTGTGGACATCGGACGATTCTCCGACAAAACGCGGAATATCGGAAATTTTCCCGCATTTGATGATTCTTATGTGCCTGTTGAGTTTTAATTTCTCACCGTCATTGAACGCTTCCAACGCGTATTTGTCAAACGACGGAGCGACAACGCATTCGACGAACGTGTCCATGATTTCCTTGGCAGTCTGTCCGTCAACCTCGACATTGAACGCTATGACACTTCCGAATGCGGCCCTTGCATCACAGTCGCGCGCCTTTATGTAAACATCACATACTGCCTCGCCGTCATGCTGAACTGCGGCACCGCTCGGATTGACATGTTTCATGACGGCGCACGCCGGCCTGTTGAAGAATTTCACGATGTTCAGGGCATAAGATATGTCTTCAAGATTGGTCTGCGAGAGCCCGCTTTTCCCGGTCTTGAGAATCTGCATGTCACCGATTGCGCAAGCCTGCCCTTCAGGCTTATAATAGGCTGCAGACTGATGAGGATTTGTGCCGTAGCGGAGATCCTCGACTTTTTTGTATTTTCTGCCCCTTATCTCGATAACGTCGCAAAAATCCCCCGTGTTCTTTGAAAGATATGTGTTCCGGTTCATCGCTGCTTCAGCCATTTTAATCTCCCGTGTGTGTGTTTGTAAGAATTCAGAAGACAGAAGTCAGGATTCAGAATGAAATCCGAACTCAAACCCAATTACATTCTGACTACTGACTCCTCCTTTGAAACTTGCCTTGAAAGTATGTTGGGCTTTAGCCCGACAATGTGGCGGTCTAAAGAACCGCCCTACTTAATCGGCAAAAGTTTCTTATTGATAAAAACTGCGACCTTCGCAGTCGGGCGCTGAATTCTGACTTCTTTTATTATTCCCTGAAAGGCATAAATTGTATATCCTGTAGAGATTTTTTCAACACTCATTGCCATATAATTTTGGAAGTGAAGTTTTCTTTCTATTCCCCATGCTCCCTCTGGCGCAAAACCGGTGCTTCCCGGCCTGATACTTGATTTATTCTCCCCCTCCGGCTATCTTTCCACCAATAAGAAAATTAAAAGTTCTATCAGTCAGTTTATAGGAGACAGGCAATGAGTATTGCAGAGATCAGAGGAATGTCCACAATTGAACGAATCCAGACTATGGAGATTCTATGGGACATGCTTTCTTCCGAACAGGAGAACATCAAATCTCCTGAATGGCATAGCAGAGTTCTTAAGGAACGTCAGAGAAAAATAGCCAAAGGAAAAATGAAATTCATCTCTTTGGATCAGTTGAAAGACCATTTCCGCAAATGAATCCAAGAAAAGTCATTGTTTCCGAGGATGCTCTCTCCGATCTTGACGCTGGCAAATTGTTTTACGACAATCGCGAAGCAGGTGTCGGTCAATACTTTATCAATTCACTAATTGCCGATCTTGAATCACTCAGGTTTTATTCCGACTTGGCTGGGAAAACAAATTAAGAAAAGAATTTCAAGACACATGTGACTGATTGGATTTTTTCTCCATGATGCTTTTTTCACGCAGGGAAAAAAGCCTGAAAGGTTAAATCGGACAAAAGGCAAATGAATCTACTCGTCTGGACATATCACAGGGTTCTCCCCGAAGCATCTTCGGGTGCTGTCTGCACAGACGTGTTTGAGAAGCAGATTGCGTATCTCGCAAAAGCCGGTTACAGATTTATCGGAACCGCAGATCTTGAACTTTTCCTGAATGAAAAACTTCCGCAGACGGAAAAACACACGATGCTCACTTTTGATGACGGCTGGGCGGACAATCTCATATGGGCGACACCGATCCTCAAAAAATATTCCGCGAAAGCGGTACTTGCCCTGAACACGGGATTCATAAATAAGAACTCCTGCGAAATCCGCAATTCCGGGAATTACAAGACAATAGACTCAAAGACAGCTCTCGGTGCCGCCGCATATGGCAAGGACTACTCTTCGTTTCTGACCTGGAATGAAGTCCTGGAAATGAAAAAATCCGGAGTCTGGGAGATGCAGGCCCATGGCAATTCCCACTTCGGCTGCTACAGTGACTTTGACAAAATACGGGGTTTCTATCCGGACAGACAGCACTGGACCATGGAATTCGCGCTCGGCGAACCTCCGTTTTACGGCGCCCCCAGGACAACTTTCAGAAGCGTTCTTTCCGACAGGAAAACCATTTTATGCGATGACCTGAAAACCGCACTGCGCCAGACCAACAGCGACAGAAAAAGAAAAAAACTCTGTGAAAATCACAGTTCACCTTTGGATACTATTGAGACTCCGGAAGAGTTCGAGAAACGTGTCACTGATGATTTGAACTCATGCAGGAAATCCATCAGTGAAAATCTCGGACAGACTCCGGACTGTCTTTTCTGGCCATGGGGGCATTATTCCGATTCAAGCGTGAAAATCGCAAAGGAATGCGGCTTCAGAATGCTGTTCACCATGGAGAAAGATGCGGT
>JBAYFV010000040.1:0-15651 GCA_041666985.1 Victivallales bacterium | reverse complement strand
GGCGGGGGCGTTCGGTGCCGGTGTGCTGGTGACAGTAATCGAAAGCGCATGCACGGGTCAGATTTACGTGCCGGTTCTGGCGTTCCTTTCCAAAACGGAGGGAGTCATGAGCATATGGCTCGCATATCTGCTCCTGTACAATCTGATGTTTGTGTTGCCGTTGGTGGGACTGCTCTTCGCAGTGTATTTTGGAATCAGTTCGTTACGGCTCGCTTCTCTGACCAGTCTTGACGCTTTTACGGGAAAAATCCTGATGGGGACCTTGTTTGCATTTCTCGCGGTGTTGATGATCCTTCTTTGAGCTGACCGTCGGATTCCGGGGGTTTTTCAAACCGGTGCTTCGAGCTGATTTACAATTTCCAGCATGACGGACTGTTTTTTTATGCCGGAATACTGCGCCTTGTTTTCAAGGACCAGCCGGTGTGCAAGAACGGTTACGGCAAGTGATTTCACATCATCGGGGACGACATAATCTCTCCCATCGAGAAACGCTTTTGCCTGCGAGCAACGCGATAGCGTGAGCAGAGCCCTCGGACTTGCCCCGAGTCTTATCCTCGTATCTTTCCTGGTTGCGCGTATTATTCCAACCATGTAGGCTGCGACGGATTTTTCTATGTCAACTGTTTTCACTTCTTCCTGGAGTCTGCATATCTGGGCGCAGTTGATAACAGGTTTCAGATTCAATATCGGATCCCGGTCCTTGCGTGAATACAGCATCTCTGTTTCACTTTTTTCATCCGGATATCCAAGGATTATCTGCATCGCAAATCTGTCGAGCTGGGCTTCGGGCAGGGGGTATGTGCCATGATATTCTATCGGGTTTTCCGTGGCTATCACAAGGAAGGGCTGGGCGAGGTGATATGTTTCAGCCTCGACAGTGACCTGTCCCTCATTCATTGCCTCCAGCAGGGCTGACTGGGTTCTTGGAGACGCCCTGTTTATTTCATCGGCGAGAAGGATGTTCGTGAAAACAGGCCCTTTTCTGAAATGGAAGTTTCCGTCCCTGGGGTTATATACGGGTGAGCCGATGATGTCATAAGGGAGAAGATCCGGAGTAAACTGGATTCTGTGGAAAGAGCCGTCTATTGAAAGGGCCAGAGCCTTTGCCATAGTGGTTTTTCCGACACCGGGAACATCCTCCATGAGAATGTTCCCGCCGCTGCAGAGTGCAATGACAAGGAGTTCGACCGCCTCGGGTTTCCCCGATATGATCGAACTCAGATTGTCTTTGAGTTTTCTCAGATCATCTTTAGCTGTGCGCTCCATCATAGCCCTGTTTTATAAAACTATTTGTCATAGAGTTCCTTCATGTCCCGCAGATTTTTGATAATTGTTTTTGCATCTTTAATGCACTTGTCCGCATCGGTTGCATCCGGGTGACTGTCAATGAAGTCCTGCCATTGCCCTATGATGGCGTCTATTTCCTGCCTGCTGGTGGCTGGCGGAGCTTTCTTGATTTTCTGGTAGATGGCCTTGTATTCCATCTCCATGGAGCCTGTCTTTATGCCGCCTTGAACGCCGGACGGGAGCTTGTTTTGTGTCGCGGTCGGTGGAGCGTCCGCAACAGGAGATGATGAAAAGGAGGATCTGACCATTTTCAACATTTTTCCGCCTATGAAAATTATCAGCAGGCATGCGACGGTAACTGCCGCCCCCACCATGAAGAAGATTATGGTTTTTTTCTTATTCTGGATTTTAACAAGCGTGGAGTTTGTTATGGCGACGGTCGTATTGATTCCGACCTTTGTCTGTGTCCTGTCTTTTTCCGGAGTTTTTACAATGTCGGGGGATTTTTCTTTTTCTGAGTCTTCCTTGCCGTCTTTCCCGGCAACGGATTTGCCTGCTGCCGCCTTGGCTGGAAATGGAGGGGGCTTAAGCCCCTTTTTATTGAAAGGGGACGGGGGCGGCAGTCCTTTTACAGGGCTTTTCTTAGCGTTGGCATCGTCCTTTTTCGCCTCCGTTACCCCCTCTGTCTTCAAGTTGGCATTGATTCCAATCTTTGTCTTGTCTTTCTCCGTGGTGACAATATCCGGGGAGGAGGTTTCTTCTTTTTTCAAGTCGTCTTTCCCGGCAACGGATTTGCCTGCTGCCGCCTTGGCTGGAAACGGAGGCGGCCTAAGCCCCTTTTTGTTGAAAGGGGACGGGGGCGGCAGTCCTTTTACAGGGCTTTTTTTAGCGTTGGCATCGTCCTTTTTCACTTCCGTTATTTCTTCAGGCTTCGAATCCTTCTTTCCGGGTTCATCTTTTTTCAACACCGGCTGATCCGTCTCAGCCTTTTCTTTGTCGCTTTCTTTTTTTGTGTCGGTGGGCGGAAGCTCCGGTGATTCAGATGATTTAACCCCGTTTTCCGTCTTCTCTGTTTTTTCTCCAGTAATTTTATTCTCCTGAATCTGTTTTGCCTTTGCAGTTTCCTCTTCGGCTTTTTTCTTCATTTCCAGGAGTTCTTTTTTGTGGAGTTCAAGGGTTTCGCGTTCTTTCCTGAGCAGTTCCTCTGTTTCAGCGCGTTCTTTTGCGATTTGGGCGGCAAGCCTGTCTGCGGCTTCCTTTGCGGCACGTTCAGCTTCTTTTGCAGTTTCCTCCTCGGCTTTTTTCTTCATTTCCAGGAGTTCTTTTTTGCGGAGTTCAAGAGTTTCGCGTTCTTTCCTGAGCAGTTCCTCTGTTTCAGCGCGTTCTTTTGCGATTTGGGCGGCAAGCCTGTCTGCGGCTTCCTTTGCGGCACGTTCAGCTTCTTCCGCAGCGTGTTTCCGCGTCTGAACATCTTTCTCCTCTTCTTTCCGTATTTTTTCCCCTGCGATTCGATATGCCTCCCTGAGGATTGCCTCCTGCCTTTCCGCTTCAATGCGTACCTGATTCGCGAAATTTTCATCCTGTTTAACGTGTTGACGGGGCATCTGGCGCTGTGTTTGAAACTGGCTCTGGTTTTGAGGTTGCATGTTGGCCGGCGGCGGCGGTATTTGTGCGTGATTAATGGCTGTATGAGTCTGTGCGATGTGATTCTGTGCGACTTTCAGGGCGCCCTTGGGAAGAAATTTCAGCGATGTCGAGCCGGAAACCCTGGGTTTAGGCAATGTCTCACGTGGTGCCTGAGAATTGTCCCGCTGTGGTTGAACTGCCGCTGCAGGTGGAGCCGTCCTTTGCTGCTGCGGAATAGTTGCGGCGGTTCTTTGCTCAACCTGTGTGGCCCCCATATGCTGGGCGGAAGTCTGCTGTGTCGAAGGGGCGGGTGTTTTAAATTTCGATATCGTAAACGTTTTTTTCCTCTGACCGCCTAGACTGGTTGGAGGGGGGGGGGCAATATGCTTTTGGGCTGCCGGTTCAACATGTTCCGGCACTGTTTCCTTTTCAGGAGGAGGTGTTTGCTTCTGAAACTGCTGGGGAAAAGACTGCTGCTGGGAAAATGGAACTGCGGTATTCTTGCCGCCGAGAGTGATTGGCTTGAACCCGCCGGTTGCAGAGGTTGTCAGCATTCCGCCGAATCCGATATCGACTATTTTTGCAACTTTCACGACTCTCTTCTGACCCGCAGTTGCAGCTGTTTCGTCCGAGATTCCGCCGTGTGGTGCGATTGAGGAGGTGGTTTCGTCCCCGTCAACAATTCCATTAGATGCGAAGGTACGGGCTGGAGGCGCATTGACCGGAGTCATTATTCCTCCGCAATTTGGGCATTCAACCTGATTCACAAAAGAATCAATGTCTCCAATTGCCTGGCAAGACTGGCACTTGTATTCAAAAGGCATGTTTAGATGTTTTCTCTTAAGTTTTTTTAATGAATATTTTGCATTCGAGACCGTTAATATCCGCCGAAACCCCGTTTTGTTCAAGGGGGTTTTCAGCAAGTTTTACGGCCAATGTTTCGTTCTTGATGTACTCGGAAAAGTTTTTAACGGATGAGGTGATTTCAGGAACGCCCGAATAGACAAGTTCGATCCGGTCCGACACCTCGAACCCGGACTCCTTCCTCAGGTTTTGGATCCTGCTGACAAATTCCCTGGCGATACCCTCTTCTTTAAGGGCGCTGTCAATCACCGTGTCAAGAGCTACGGTTATTCCGCCCCCGGTTGCGACCATCAGTCCGCTTTTTTCAACGCGCTGTATCGAGACGTCGTCCCGGGTTAAGCCATATTCGTTTCCGGAGGAGATTTTAAGTTTGAGAGTTTCGCCTGCGAGCAGGTTCCTGATTGATGCGTTATCGAACGCCCCTATGGCTGCGGCAACTTCTTTCATGTCTTTCCCCACACGTGAGCCGAGGGATTTGAAGTTCGCCTTTGCAGTCCATGTGACAAGTTCTGTTTCATCCGAGCGGAACTGAACTTCCTTCACATTGAGCTCTTCCGAGATGATGTCGCAGGTTTCTGAAAGCATTTCCCTGACCGCATCGGAGTGGGTTGCGATTATGACTTTGCTGAGGGGCTGGCGGACGCGGATGGTATGCTGGGTTCGCAGATGCCGCCCCAGGGAGACTGCTGTCATTGTGTTCTCCATCTGTTTTTCAAGTCTTTCGTCGCGCCTGAATTTTTCGGCCGCCGGATAATCGCAGAGGTGGACGGATCCGGGCATGTCCGGAGATTTCAGGTTCCTGTAAATCTCGTCCGTTATGAAGGGGATGAAGGGGGCGGCTGTTTTACAGAAGGTCAGTAGCACGTAATGCAAAGTCCTGTATGCGTCATCCTTGTCGCCGTCGTTCTGGCTTTTCCAGAAGCGTCTTCTGCTTCTGCGGATGTACCAGTTTGTGAGGTCGTCTATGAATTTTTCAAAACGGTTTGCGGCCTGCTGGAGACGGTAATGATCCATTGAGTCGCCGATTTCCTCAACCATTTCAGAGAGGGATGAGAGTATCCATCTGTCAAGGGGATGCTGCGGGTTTTCCGGCGCCGATGCGGTTTTGGGCGCCTCCCATTTGTCAAGATTTGCATAGGTGACGAAGAAGCTGTACGAGTTCCAGAGCGGAATCATCACTCCCCGCAGGACGTCCTTTATTCCGGCTTCTGAAAAACGGAGGTCTTCCCCCCTCACAACAGGGGAACCGAGAAGGAAAAGACGCAGGGAGTCGGCGCCGTAGTTTTCGATAATGTCAGTGGGATCCGGATAGTTTTTCTTGCGTTTTGACATCTTCTGTCCGTCTTCAGCCAGGACGAGCCCGTTCACGACGACATTTTTAAACGGGTTTTTTCCGAAGAGCGCGGCGCCCAGGACGACAAGCGTATAAAACCAGCCCCTGGTCTGGTCGAGTCCCTCGGCAATGAAATCGGCCGGGAAATTCGCCTCGAAATGGGCCTTTTTCTCAAAAGGGTAATGTTGCTGCGCATAAGGCATGGCACCGCTTTCAAACCAGCAGTCTAGAACTTCGGGGATCCTTTCAAGGGGTTTTCCCCCCCTTGAAGACGGTATGCTGATTTTGTCGGCGAGATGCTTGTGGATGTCGGTGATTTTCCGGCCGGAAAGTTTCTCCAGTTCCGCTATGGAGCCGACGCAGGTGGTTTCACCTGTTTCGGGATTCCTCCAGACGGGAAGGGGGCAGCCCCAGTAGCGGTTTCTGCTTATGGCCCAGTCCCTGGCGTTTTCGAGCCATTTCCCGAAACGTCCGTCACGGATGTGCGGCGGAACCCAGTTGATTCCGCTGTTGGCCTTCAGCATCTGCTCTTTTATCGGCTCTATCTTTACGAACCATGTGGAAATGCTTCTGTAGATGAGGGGGCTGTCATCCCGCCAGCAATGCGGATAATTGTGGAATATGGAGCCTCTGTGGACAAGTTTCCCCTCGGTCTTCAGGCGTCTGATGATGTCCTTGTCGGTTTCTTTCACATAACGGCCGACGTAATCGGGGACTTCAGCGGTGAATCGGCATTCCTCGTCTATGGGGCAGACTTCGGGTATGGAGTTTTTTTTCGCCGCCGCAGCGTCTTCTTCGCCGAATCCGGGCGCCATATGGACAATTCCTGTTCCGTCCTCGGTGCTTACGAAATCCGCAGTGACAATCTTGAACGCCCCTTCCGAGGAAAGTTTCTCGAAGTAGGGGAACAGCGGAAGGTATTTACTCCCCCCGAGCCGCGTCCCCTTGAATTTTTCAATGACCTGGATTTCCTCCGGCTTTTTGTAATATGCGTTTATCCTTGATTCCGCGAGAATGTAGAAGGAGTCGCCGTCCTTGATTTTCACATAGTCGATTTCAGGGCCTGCGGCAAGCGCAAGGTTTGAAGGAAGCGTCCAAGGCGTAGTTGTCCACGCCAGATAGTACAAGCTGCTGTTTTCGGCATCCTGGAAACGGACGGTGATTGCGGGGTCTTCCACTTCCTCGTAGCCCTGGTTGGCCTCGAAATTTGAAAGAGGTGTTGAGCAGCGCGGGCAATAGGGAAGGATTTTATAGCCCTCGTATATGAGTCCCTTGTCCCACAGCTGTTTGAAAACCCACCAGATCGATTCCATGTAATCGAGATCCATTGTGCGGTAGCCGCGGCTGAAATCAACCCATCTCCCCATTCTCCTGACAACTTTCTCCCATTCGCCGGCGTAGCGCAGGACAATTCCGCGGCAGGATTCGTTGAACTTGTCAATCCCGTAGGATTCAATCGCCTTTTTTCCGGAAAGGCCAAGCTCCTTTTCCATTTCATATTCCACTGGAAGTCCGTGGCAGTCCCAGCCGAAAACACGGTCGACGTATTTCCCTTTCATTGTCTGGTATCTGGGCACGACATCCTTTATCGTGCCGGCGAGGAGATGCCCGTAATGAGGTAGCCCTGTGGCGAAGGGGGGGCCGTCGTAGAAGACAAACTCACCCTTGCCTTTGCGCTGATCAAGAGACTTCTCAAAGACTTTTTCGCTTTCCCAGAATTTCAGGATATTTTTTTCTATTTCAGGAAAATTAACCTGACTGCCTGCGGGTTTAAACATTCAAAGGTATTCCTTTCGTCAATCATGCGGATTAAGTTTTTCATCGACCTGCCTGAGGGCGTCAATCAGCTCCGCCGGGTTCTGGTATCTGCAGCTGGGGTTTTTGTCCATCATTTTGAGGCAGAGTTTTTCCATTTCGGGCGAGATGTCCTTGCGCAGCGAACTCAAGGTGGGAGACTCCTCGTTGAGCGAACTCATGAGCACGTTTACCGAGGTGTCTCCTTCAAATGGCGGTTTTCCGGCGAGCATGTGGAACAGCGTGGCGCCAAGGCTGTATATGTCCGCCCTGATGTCTACGCTTGCGAAATTCCTTATCTGTTCCGGGCTCATATAGGCGGGCGACCCCATTATTTCATGGGCTTCGGTATCGGTAAGCGACGACTCGGCATGTGTTTCTTTCGCAAGACCGAGATCCGCCAGTTTTATTGAGCCGTCCTTTGAAAGCATGATGTTGTCGGGCTTGATGTCGCGGTGCACGATATTGAACTGGGATGCCACGCTGATGGCATTGGCGGCGGCCATTATGATTTTCAGCGCCTCCTTTTCACCCATCGGCCCCGTAGTTCTTATAATGTCCCCGACCGAGCCGCCGTCCATGTATTCAAGGGCGATATAGTAGAAGCCCCTTTTTTCATCGAGGCCGGCATCCATCAGGGAAACAACGTTCGGATGTTTTATCTTGGCCACATATTTTGCTTCGCGCAGGAACCTTTTCGAGGCTTCGGAGTCGTCGGGCCCGAGTATCTGCGATGAAATAAGTTTAAGCGCCACCGGTATGTCAAGCAGGGTGTGTCTTGCAAGATAGACGGAACACATGCCTCCCTGTCCGATTTTTTTTGATATTCTATTGTTGCCTATGATGTCGCCGTCCCTTAAAAGGAAATTATCTTTTTTCATCTGGGTGGGGATGTCCGGCAATCCGGCTTCCCTGAACCTTATTGTTTTTGTATCTCCCAGCCTGCTTGCCGGTTTGCCGGAATCCCAGTGTTTCGCCTCCCTGCAGATTTTAATTTTTGCGTACGGAAGCCTTATTGTGTTGGATTTCCCCCCCTCTATGACTTCAAGTATGACTACGCTCGGAAGGGCGTCCGCTATCCTTGAAACCTCCACTATTCTTCCGTCAAGCATCTCCAGCACGTACGGTCCCAGCGGATTTCCGGCTTCATCCGATGCGATTCTCGCAAAATACTTCTGTTCCATCACGGGTGCGGTTTCAGGGGACTGAACCGCCTTGCCTCCGGCATCGTATTCATACTTGAGGTTGGATTCCGGCGCTTCGCCTACGACGGCTTTTTCATCGTCAGGGCCGGTTTCATCCTGCTTGTCAGGAAGCTCTTTTGCAGGATTCCTGATCAGTTTCAGGAACATGTAGACAGGATATGCCCACGGGAGGAGAAGCCCCAGCATGAAATGGAAAAACCTGTTTTTGCACTGGAGTTCGGCCATGGTTGCGGCCGCGAATGGACTTCCGAGAAGGACGGCGATAAGTATTGAAGATACAAGCAGGCTGTTCCAGTCGGGATTGAGTCCGGCCCGGACTGCATCGTCCAGAAGATTCGAAAGGAAAGTGTAGAAGGACGTCAGCCCCCCGAAAACAAAATCTCTCAAAAAATATATGAAATTCATAGGAAAGTTCCGCCGCTTAAAAATTGCAATCCTGCTAATATAGTCAAAGGTCTGTGATTTTCGAGGTGGGAAATAAGTTTTTACCCTTTATTTCTGTGGTCAATCCAGGCCCGGATTTACCGGGCTGTTTCAGGGCGGGCCTATAAATCGCTGATTCTGACATATCGCGGCTTTTTGACCTCATGCCGGTTCCGATGGAACAGGCGTAAAGAGATGGTGCTCCCGTCGAGAGCCGGCCTAGTGTTTTGATGTTTTTTTCACTCCGGGGAAAAAGCCTCACGTCTCCATCTTCCCGACAATGTCATTGATGCTTCTGCAGTTGTGCCTGTCAAGGTAGTCGTTTATTCCCTCGAGGACTTCCATTGGCGCCATGGGGTTTGCGAATATCGCAGTGCCGACGGCAATGGCCTTCGCTCCGGCCAGGAAGAATTCAACCGCATCTTCGGCAGAGACAATCCCCCCCATGCCGATGACGGGGATCTTGACCGCCTTGGAGGCGTCGTAGACCATCCTCACGGCGACGGGTTTTATCGCAGGGCCGCTGAGTCCGCCTTTGATGTTCGCTATCTTCGGCCTGCGGGTTTCTATGTTGATCGCCATGCCGGGCAGTGTGTTGATTAGGGAGATGATGTCCGAACCGGAATCTTCGGCGGCTTTTGCGAATTCCGCAATGTTGGAGACATTCGGGCTTAACTTGGTAATCAAGGGGAGGCTTGTCTTTTTTCTGATTTCAGAAACCACCCGTGCGAGGAGATTGATGTCGGTGCCGAAAGCTATTCCGCCGGCTTTGATGTTCGGGCATGAAATATTTATCTCAAGTGCGGCTATCCCGTCTTTCTCAGCTTCAAGTTTAGATGCGACGTCACAGTATTCTTCAACGCTTCTACCCCAGATGTTGACGATTACGGTTGCACCGCATTTCCTCAGGAACGGCATGTATTCCTGCCCGTGCAGGAATTTTTCCACGCCGGGGTTATGCAGTCCTATTGCATTCAGCATTCCGCTGGAAGTTTCTGCGACACGAGGTGTTGGGTTTCCCTCCCATACGAAAGATGAAATCCCCTTGACGACTACGGCGCCGAGTTTCGAGATGTCGAAATACCCGTTGTACTCGCTGCCGTAGCCGAAAGTCCCGGATGCTGTCATCACCGGATTTTTAAGTTTGATTTTTCCAAGATCTGTTTTGAGGTCGGCCATTTTATCACCTAGAATTATAAGGATTCATTAAGTTTTTCAGAGGCGTTAATGCCTGTGAAAAATTTTAACGGTTAAGGTAAGCGGATTAAATCTGTTGTCAAAGCGGAATTACGCCTCTTGCGCACTTTAGCTGTTTTCAAGCTGCAGGTTTTATGGTGATTTCCTGATGGTATGGGATGGTGTACGTTCTGGTTGCATTGGAAAAGCGATAAAGGGCGCTTTGAATTCCTCTCATGCAACTCGATGTCCTTGTCAATCCTTCTCCGGCATGCGGCAACCGTATTATTTCACAGAAGATTCTTGAAATAGCGTTGATAAAGTCTACAGTCTCCGGTTTGAAATCATTAATTTTTCAGGATTGATTAATAAAGTAAGGCGGGCTTTCTGGCCCGTTTGCCTAAATGCGGTAGACAGGCTGGAAAGCATGTCTTACTCAGGAGGAGGGAAAATGTCGATGAAGAGGAATTTAAGTCCGCAGGAGATGTTTTACCGGCTTGCGCAGGAGCATAAGCCGGACTTCCGTTTTGAAGGGAAAAACAAGAAGGATTTCAACAGCTGGAAAAGCGAGGCTTTGCCTGAGGTGATGAAGACCCTCGGCAATTTTCCGGAAAGTGTTCCTCTGAATCCGGAGCTTATGGTGGAATGGGAGCATGACGGCCTCGTAAAACAACGCTGGCTGATTGATGTCGGCAGGCATATTTCAGCGACATTCCAGATAAACAGACCCGCAAAGATTCCAAAAGGGAAAAGACTTCCCGCCATACTGTGCTGGCACGGGCACGGGAAATTCGGAAAAGAACCAGTCATGGGCAATGATTCATCGCCCGAACTGAAGGCTGCAATCAGCAGTCATAACTACAATTACGGGCACAAGATGGCGAAGGAGGGTTTCATCACCTTTGCAATCGACTGGATTGGCGCGGGCGAGAGGAACGACACCAATAAACCGCATTTCAGGAGCAATAACGCGGGGCGCGACTGGTGCAACCTTTATTATCTCAATGCGACAATGCTCGGGATGACTTCGCTGTCAATAAACATAACCCACGGAAAAGCGGCTACTGACTTTGCCTGCTCTTTTCCGGAAGTTGACGCGTCCAGGCTTGCTGTGATGGGGTTGAGCGGCGGCGGAACGATGACGCTCTGGTCGGCGCTCTGCGACGGGAGGTTCAAGGCGGTTGAGATCATCTGCTACAGCGACCTTTGGGAGATTTTCGGTTTCCGTGATTTCAACTACTGCGGAATGCAGGTGGCGCCCGGACTTTACAAGCTTGTAGACCTTCCCGATCTCCAGGGGCTTCTGGCTCCGCGTCCGCTCCTGGTTGACATAGGCATGTATGACTCCTGTTTCAATGTTGACGGCGCCATGAAATGCCATGATCAGGTCAGGAAAATTTACAAGGCGGCGGGAGTTCCTGAAAAACTGGAGGCCGATTTATTCAACGGGGAACATGGCTGGGGCGGGAACAGGGCGAAGGCGTTTTTCGGGAAACATCTGGGCGGGAGCAGATAAAAATCCAGACTCCAAACCGCCATGGAGCGGTTAAGACAGGCGATTGTTTCAGAGTCGGATTTAGTTCGTAGTAGGCGAATTTATACGCCGCTACCTCAAAGAACGTGCAATAAATTGCACTACTACTAACAAGAAAAGCTGGAATACAAAAGCGATGTGAATTGGTTTTCCCGAGTCTGACAGGCACCGCGGCGGACAAGTTCCAGACAAACATATTAAACAAAGAAAGCAAAAGAACATGCCTTGCGGCATTAACTACTAACAAAACCTCAAAACATTTTGTAATTCGTTTGTAGTTAAGCCCGCAAGGGCTGTTCTCCGATAACTTATATGGCAACTCGAAATTACTGGAAGATATTGCCTGCGTTTGCCGCATTGTTTTCGTTGACGGTGTTTGCGGTATCGGCCAATATAATCCCTTCAATCCTGCTCCGTGCGGCCCGTGACTTCAACATTTCGCCTGAACTCATGTCCGGGGCGACTACGATCCAGTTTGCCGGTTTTATAGTGGCGACCATGTTCGGGGGGATATTTGCCGATCGGGCGGGTAAGAAAACCGTATTTGTTGCAGCCTGTCTTTTTACTTTCACCGGTGCCGTGATCTGGTATTGCGCCGGTTCCCTTGGAATGGTTTCACTCGGCAGTCTTGCCATGGGGATGGGTGGCGGTATTCTCGAAAGCATGAGTTCGGCGCTCCTTTCGGACTTGTTCCCAGACAAGAGGAAATTGTATCTGAATCTTTCCCAGGCGGCATATTGCGTAGGTGCGGCTTCTGGCCCCTATCTTATCGGCATGCTTCTCACGGGGGAAGGGATTTCATGGCGTCTGATTTTTATTTTCCTTGCCGCCATGGCTGCCGTATTGCTTGTCTTTTACGCGCTTTCCCGCATCCCGAAATCCACTGCGGAAGAGGCTATTTCCTTTCAGATTTTTATTCGTATCATAAAAAAATGGGGTTTTATCTGCCCGTGTATTGTCATCTTCCTGTATGTATTCGCGGAAACTGTCCATATGGTGTTTATAAATTATTATTTGAGAAAGCACCTGCAGGCGCCGGAGAACTGGGCGGTCTACGGCCTGTCAGTTTTCTGGCTGTCCATGACCCTGGGGAGAATGATTTGCGCTTTTATCCCGGAATCCGTGTCATATCGGAAAATCATTGCTTCATTAATGTTTGTCAGCGGGCTTCTGATGTTTTCGCAATTGCTGGTTCAGCAGTGGCAGACCGGCATTGTGGTTTTCGCATTGACCGGTTTTGCTTTTTCGGGAACATGGCCGCTGATTGTCGGCCTGACGGCAAAGATTAATCCCGGCTATTCCGGAACCGTCATTGGCATTACCGTCGCCTCTGGCGCTGTCGGCACTGTCGTAGCCGCCCCGGTCATGGGGCTTTGTTTCAATTTGCTCCCGTTGTCACATGCCTTCAGTTTCGCCTCCGGCTCACTGTTTGTCGGTGCAATTTTAATTGTCCTGGTCAAGGCAAAGCCGTAGAGTTGCCCGTCTCGGGGAAGGGGGGCTGGAGCTTCGCCGGCACGGCGAACGTTACACCGGAATCAAGACCAGTAAGACGGGCTTTGTCCGCGCCGGGACGGCGAGCGCCACAGACAAAGATTCTCTTTTCTGAGGTAATTTCAAAATTGCCGAATCCAAGGTAGGGATGGCTCTCCGAGCCGTCCGTTTTGAGGCGGCGCGTTACGGAGAACGCGCCCTGCCTTCGCCAATTTTGAAATTGGCTCTTCTAATCAATTCATCACCAGACAACTTTTTCTGTGTTTTTTTGTGCAACCACAATGTTGACATTAACAATAATTATGTTATAATAGACAATATGAAAGAAGGCAGTACCAATGGAAAGACGATCTCGGCCATAGCGCAGGAATGCGGTGTTAGCGCCATGACGGTCAGCCGCGCACTCCGCAACAATTCCCTGGTGAAGGAGGATACGCGCAAACGTATTGTCGCAACGGCTGAGCGTATGGGGTATATCCGGTCGCCGCGGATGGGACGTCCTGCTGTCGCCGGCAGTGAGAGTTCCCTGAAGATTCAATTGGTTGCCGGAACCATGGGGCGCAGCATGACGGTATTTCATTCGCGGCTTCTGATATCTATTGAACAGCACTTGTCTGAACGTGGCTATGAATGCGTGATCCGGACCTGCAACGGGGAATATTCCCAGTTCATCCAGCTGCTCGAAAATGTTCGTAATTCAGATGTTGATGCGACCATGATTGTCGGCAGTTTTGTTCCCGGACAGCTCAGGGCTTTGCTGGAAGCCGTGCCCGAAGCCATACTGCTTGACAACCCCGGCGAGCCGTCCATTGAAATTTCATACGCATCATTTGCCTTTGACAATATTGAAGCCGCCAGGGTTGGAGTGCGCCACCTTCTTGACTGCGGACATCGCAAAATCCTGCTGGTCTGCGGCAGCCAGGGCCACTTTTTCACAAATGAAATAGAGCAGGGCTACCGTGAAACACTGGAATGCCGCAAGATTAAGCTCAATGGAAAACTTGTTTTGCATACGGATTTCACCTCGGACTGCGCATGCGATGTTGTAGGTGCCGCACTGGATGCCGGCTTGAAATTTGATGCGGTGTTCACCAACGATGAAATGGCGTCAGGCGTTTACCGGGCTTTGCTGGGACGCGGATTGAAAATTCCACAGGATGTCGCTGTCTGCGGATGTGACGGTTTGCCGGTGGGTACACATCTTTTCCCCAGGCTGACAACTGTCATTCTGGATTATGAGGAACTCGCCAGTATGGCGGTTAGGCACATACTGGAAGGACGTAAGGATAAACATGCTAATTATCGCGTGAAGATCCTTCCGGTCCTGGAAGTAAGAGAAAGCACCAAGGAGACTGGATGACTGGATGGATGGATGGGGTAGCGAGAACATCGAACATTCAACATCCAACTTCGAATGGGGGTGTAGAGTTCGCCGTCTCGGCGAAGATGTTAAAAGTAACTCGGGCATTCCTGCCCGAGAGCAAAGGACGGAGAGACGAGTTCGGAAGTTCGTGAATGCGAAAGTTCGGAAGTTTTGTTGGAGTTCAAACTTCAGCTTGGCAATGACTAATTACATATTAAAATAAATTGCAGCTTTCTGCAATTTATAAAAAAAAAGGAGATCGTATCATGGGTTATCTGATTCAGAAGGAAGCGGAAAAACGTCTGGAGAATGTCCGGAAACTGCTTGAAGCGAAGAAACTTGATTTGGCGCTGGTGTATTATGACGAATTCAACATCGGCAACGGCTGGTACATGACCGGCTGGTGTCCGCAGTTTGAAAGCGGTGCCGTGCTGATTCCCAGGAAAGGCAAGCCGATGCTGCTCGGAGGCCCGGAAAGCGAACCTTTCGCCAAGATGGACAGCGCAATCACGGAAACCCGGAATTTTCCGGTGTTCATGGTGCCGGACGAGGAATATCCGAACGCCACAATCATTGATTTCCCCGCGCTGTTCGCTGAACTGAACAAAACACTAGGCGCAGTCAAACGCGTTGGGCTGGTCGGCGCAGGCAGGATGCCCGCGGCCTGCCATAAAGGGATAGTTGACGGATTCGCCGGCGTGGAGCTCGTTGACATTACCGATGATTATGTCAAGCTGAGATACAACAAGTCTGGATGGGAGATCGAGCAGATCGGTGCCGCTTTCAAACTGGCGGATCACTGTTATGACGCGATGAAATCGAAGATTGCGTCCGGCGTATCGGAAATCGAGATTGCCGCTGCGGGTGAATTTGCCGCGAGGAGCCGTGGCGCCAGCGGTTTTGGTTTCAGTGCGATCGTCGGCAGCGGGGCGCGCGCCAATGCCGTGGTTCCAACTGCGAGTTCGAAGAAAGTGCAGGCAGGTGAAATGGTCATGTTCGGCCTTGCCCCGAAAGTCAACGGATATGCCGGAGTCATGGGTGATGCCTTGCCGGTCAGCGGGCAATGCACAGCCCGCCAGAAGGAATGCATGAAGCATCTGCGTGAGGCGTATTGTCTGACCAAGGCGCAGTTGATAGTCGGAAAAATCGGAAAAGAGATAGATGCTCCCGCCCGTGCCTATTTTGAAAAGCACGGTTTTACCAAGTATCTCGTCTGCCCGTTCGTGCATACAATCGGGTTGCATGAGGCGGAATCCCCGTTCTTCGGCCCTGGAAGCGGAGATGTGCTTGTTCCCGGGATGACCGTCTGCGTTGACATCAGTTTCTTCGGGCATCCGGAATTTCACGGTGTCAGAATTGAGACGGGTTATGAAATCACTGAAAAAGGTGCTGTTCCGTTCAGTCCCAAAATGGATAAAATTCATACGGCGGTTTAGTGTCTTTGTTTTAAAGTTCTATGTCTTGAGCGTATGCAAATTTTTCCGGACGTTTGGAATTCAGGAGTCAGAAGTCAGGATTCAGAATTAAAAAAATAATATGAACCGAGTTGTTTTAT
>JBAYFV010000039.1:0-15780 GCA_041666985.1 Victivallales bacterium | reverse complement strand
CTGGGGATTCTCGGACTTGGACAGCCGAATGCCTGGATCTGCAGTGATACGATGCCAGGTGTCCATATAGAATTGAGGGGATATGCCTGTTTTGATCTCCTCTTCCGTTTTTCTGCCAGTAAAGGGGCTGTTGTTCAGCTGCCATTCCATTTTGCCGGCGAAATGGTAGTCCAGCAGCCAGACGTGGTAAATCCCGTCGGCGGGAACGTGGAAGGTCCAGCGGGCATACCAGGGGCCGCCTTTCGCCGGGGGATTGAAAACATTGAGATTCAAGAACCCGCGCCCCAGACATCCCTGAGTATTCGGCTTGTCGAAATACGAACCGTACAGGAAGTTCGAGTCATAAGTTTTCTCCGCCTCAATCACCACGGAACCCTCGCCAGGATTGCATACAACTGACGCGGATAATTGACTCATTGATGCGAAAATCGCGATGAGGCATGGGATGATCGGTCTTTTAATCGAACTTTGCAATAACTTGATCGTTCTACTTGTTGCCGTTCCCGAATTCATAACGCTCCTTTTATTTTATCATAGTGCCTGTTCTACATTTACTTTTCACCAGGGTCCCAAATCATTCTGAAGAACATATTTTTTCGGCTCGATATGAAAGTCGCAGAAGAGAATATTCACCTGTCTGTTGTGCCTGGCCTGGAAAGCGTAAGTTTGAGCTCCCCCGTACGCGTTGTTTCTGCTGGCCGTGAACTGGCCGCCGATTCCGTCTCCGAGCAGGAGTATCTTTTCCGGTGTTTTTATGTCCGGTATCCTCTTCTGATATGCGGCTCCGGTGACATGGGTATCTATGGCGTAGCTGAATCCCGGATAGGTGCCTTGGTATGACGGACACTTCAGGATGCCGCATGTCGCCTCTTTTGTGTAGATCACATATTTCAACCCCAGGTATTCCTGTAATGAGTTTGTCCATAAAGGAGGGATGTTAGTAAGCGCCCCGTCGCGCGGGAGCCAGTCGTTGTAGTCGGTGGCGTAATTGTTGAATGCGACACCGATCTGCCTGAGCTGGCCGACGCATAAGATCGAGTCCGCCTGCTCCTTGGCTTTCTTCAAGGCCGGCAAAAGGAGCGCCGCCAAAATTGCGATGATCGCAATGACGATAAGCAATTCAATTAAAGTAAACACCCTAAGCATCAACGACTTGCGCCTTGTAGAATTCGCCTCGTCAAGCAAGCTGCCTGCCTGTGCGCGATCGTATGCGGACAGGTGCAGGAGCTTTTCATTTACATGTCCCTGTCCTTCTCTTTTTTCACAGGCCATTCGTTCCTGTCTGGATGAATAGTTGTTCATTTGTCTCAACTCCCTTCTTGATGGGGTTTGGTTGCCGTATCTGCGTGTGAAATTTAGAATCAGTTGCAAAATTGGCTAATTTAAGGTAGGGATGGCTCTCCGAGCCGTCCGTTCTGAGACGGCGTTTTCGGAGAAATCGCCCTACCTTCGACAATTTTGCAATTGCCACTTTACTTTTACCGTTCATGCTGATTCCCTTATGATGAGTTTTTGGGACACCTCTATGCTTTCCGGGAACCTCCCGTCCGCAAGAAAGCCCCGTATCATCCGGACTGCGCCATCGGCGCACTTGTCGTTGCACAAATCCACGGTGGTCAGGGACGGGGCGACGAAGGCGGCAAACTCCATGTTGTCGAATCCGGTTATCCTGATGTCCTCCGGTACCCTTGCGCCCAATGAGTGAAATTCCCGGACGAGCTGTATTGCGACCAGGTCGTTGGATGCGATGACGGCATCGGCTCCTTTTTCAAGGCTCCTTCTCGCCAGCTCGGAAGCCGGGTTTAAGCTCTGCCGTGGAAAGGCGAACACAAATGACTCATCAAATGGAATCGAGTTTTCCTCCATCCCACGCTTGTATCCGACACGCCTCATCATGATCGTGCGGACGGGATAATCCGGAATGGCCAGGGCGATTTTCCGCGCCCCGCGCAAGGCGAGATGCCCGACAATCTGCGACACGCCGTCGGCTATGTTTGATTCCACGTAGGAGGCGGCTTTTATGTCCGGCCTTCCAAGATACAGCACATTATCAAACCTGGCGTGCGCCGCCTTGATGCGGTCTGCGTTCTCCCGGTGCTCGTGTATGGCGCTGACGATGACATCGGCGTTTCTGGAGCGGAACTCGTTGAGATAACGCTCCACCATCTCCGCCTTCCCGTCCGTCTGCCCGATGATGAAACAGTAGCCCATATCCGCCAGCTTGTTCTGTATCCGCCCCAGAAGGTCATAGTATACGTGAGGTGCGGTGCTATGGACGATTGCTCCGATGATGCCGCTTTTGCCGGTCTTGAGCTGCCGCGCCGCCGAGTTGGGGCTGTAGCCGAGTTTGACCGAGGCTTCCCTGATCTTCTCGGCCGTACCCTCGCTGACTTTGGTGGTCATACCGCCGCCGCCGAGCAGGGCCTTCGATACCGCAGATACCGAAACCCCGGCCAGTACTGCCACGTCTGATAGCGTCACGGACTCTTTTCTCTTTTTCCGCCTAATCATGCTCGCCACCCTTTTAATGTATCGTTGCATTTATATTATAATATGGAACTCTGCCGTTGTCAATACACGCAAAACGAGAAATTTTCAAAATTTATTAATGAGCGGCAAGAGTTGCGTTGGAGATTTGAAAAATTCAATATCGGACACGGAATGGACAATGACGATAAAGAGAGGCGGTTTTTCAATTGTTTTTCTTAAACAACGAGGTGTGTTTGTAATCAGAGAAGTCCGGCGGTTTCTTCAAAGCCGAAGGAGATGTTCATGCATTGGACAGCCTGTCCCGACGCGCCTTTGGTGAGATTGTCAATGCAGGAGGTGACAATCAGTTTTCCGGTGTGCTCATCATACACAAATCCGATATCGCAGAAATTGGTCATGGTCACATATTTTGTGTCCGACTGCTTTCCGTAAGGAAGGATTCTGATGAATTTTTCCTTTGAATATGCATTTCTGTAGGCAGATTCAATATTTTCCTTTGAGAATTCACCGAAAGGAGATGCGACTATTGTGGAGTTTATTCCCCTGTTCACAGGGATCAGGTGGGGAATGAAATTAATGCGGACTTCGCAATTTGCGGCGGAGCCTAACTCCTGTTCGATCTCGGGAAGATGCCTGTGCCCTGAAACGCTGTAGGCGCGCATGCTTTCGTTGCACTCGGGGAAAAGGAAGGGAAGATCAACTTTGCGGCCTGCACCGCTTACACCGCTCATGCTGTTTACCACTATGTTTTCCGGAGACACAATCCTATTCTCAAGAAGTGGTGCAAGCGCAAGTATGATACTGGTCGGATAGCAGCCGGGACATGCGATAAGAGCCGCATTCCCTATCTTGTCCCTGTATCTTTCCGGAAGACCGTAGACGGCATCCTTCAGTAAAAGGGGGGCGGGATGCTCCTCCTTATAATATTTCTTATAGGTTGCTGTATTTTTGATTCTGAAATCGGCGCTCAGGTCAATGACCTTTACTCCTTTTCCGAGGAGAGGAACCGCGAACTCAGACGCGAGTCCGTGAGGGAGCGCAAGGAAGGCGACATCGGCTTTCTTTGCGATTTCACCGGCATCAGGGGCGGAAAAAACGAGGCTGCTGTTGGAGAAACGCGGAAACACCTCTCCTATTCTGACACCGGCGTTCTGTCTTGAAGTTATTATGCTGATATCGCAGTTTTCATGCCGCAGCAACAGACGAATAAGCTCCTCTCCGGAGTAACCGGAAGCACCGAGAACAGCAACTCTGATTTTTGCCATTTTTCCGAGAGATATGGATTAGCGTTTTGAGAACTGGAAACGTTTGCGTGCGCCGGGCTGACCGGGCTTCTTTCTCTCCTTGACGCGTGAATCTCTTGTGAGCATTCCCGAGTCCTTGAGAACAGGACGGAGAGAAGGATCTTTTTTGATGAGGGCCCTTGCTATGCTGAAACGGAGGGCGCCAGCCTGTCCGGCCAGACCTCCACCCTTCAATTTAGCTTCAATATCCACAGTTCCGGCTGTGGCCGTAACTGAAAGAGGCTGATTGATATAACCGCGGATCGCCTCGGTGGTGAAATAATTTTCAATAGATTTCCCGTTGACTTTGATTTTTCCCGTTCCCGCCTGGAGTCTGACACAGGATACTGCTTCTTTTCTGCGCCCTGTTGCGCATATCGGACTGCTGCTCATAATATCTCCCTAGAATGTATTTTCTAAATTTACAAAATTTAATTAAAGAGTTACAAGTTCCGGATTCTGCGCCTTGTGCGGGTGTTCCGCGCCGGCATAAACCTTCATGTTGCGGTAAAGAGAACGGCCGAGTCTTCCGCTCGGAAGCATGCCCCATACGGCATCCTGAATCAGTTTTTCCGGGGTGCGTTTCCTGACTTCGCCGGCTGTGAGCTTCTTAAGCCCGCTTCTGTATCCGGTATAGTGGTCGTAAATTTTCCTGTCCTCTTTTTTCCCCGTAAGTTTAACCTTTGCCGCGTTTATAACGATCACAAACGAGCCGGTTTCAATATGGGGAGTGTAGGTCGGCTTGTCTTTTCCACGGAGAGCGTCAGCTATCTTGACGGCAAGCCGTCCGAGTACAACGTCGTTAGCGTCGAAAAGAATATGTTTTCTTTCAATTTCACCAGTTTTCGCCGAAAAAGATTTCATTTTTCACCAAAGTTTAAATTCATTTTACTTAATTGACAAACAAGATCCAATAAAAAATCAACTGACAATCGGGACGTGTATTTTAGTGCAAATCCTCGCTTTGTCAATGTAAGATCGCTTTTTTTCAAAAAAATAATGATAGAGGTTTCCTTATATTCCGCAGAAGGCGGGGGGAAATCCGTTCCCCGTTTCACCCTTATAGGGTATAATTTGCAATTGCCCCTACGAATTGAAGATGAAGGATCCCCGCAGGCCCCTTACACGGGTGTGGTTCCCGAGATTGCGGGCGATTCCAATCAGTTCAGCATCGGAATAGGTGGGTTCGCCGGTAAGCGTGTTGTCTATTATTTCCGTGGCATGGAACTGCTGGAGAGTCCATGCGGATACTCCCATACCGTCCAGTTCTTCACGCATCTTCATGAGAACCTCGGAGGTATGCAGTTTCCTGTGGATGGTTGTCCTTATGTCAATGGTTATGCCGCTGTTTACAGCGTAGGAAATGGTTTTTCGGACAAGTCCGGCGATATCGTCAATTTTACATTTTGTCAAATCGCCGTACGAAGATGCGGTCGTCTTGTAGTCGATTCCGAGTGCGTCAACCAGTCCTTTTCCGTGTGCGTCCGCAATGACATCGGGATTGCTTCCGTTTGTGTCAATTTTTATAAGATAGCCGAGAGCCTTGATTTTTTCCGAGAAGCTCACAAGTCCGGGGTGGCTCGAAGGCTCTCCGCCGCTTATCACAACACCCTCAAGTTTCCCCTTTCTGTCTTTGAGAAAACTGAATATGAACTGCTCTGACAGCTGGGGCTGTATTTCGGAATCCAGCACAAGATGCGGGTTATGGCAGTACGGACATCTGAAATTGCAGCCTCCCGCATATAGGATGCAGGCCAATTTCCCGGGAAAATCAATAAGGGAAAATTTTGTCAGCCCCCGGATATCCATAAATAAATCCTTTGTGAATAAGGCTGAACTATATTACAGATATGCGGTTTTTCCAATGAAACGGGTGGCATTGAAAAACCGCCGGGCGGGACAAACGCCGGGCAGCCGGATTTTTCCGGCTGCCAGAACATTTGAAAAGCTCAAACTTTTAAAATATCAGGCCACTTTCTCCTTCTTTTTGATTTCAGTGGAATAGGCTTTCCTATCTTTAAATTCCTCCTGTTTCCCCTTGTTCCAGTTTTTTATTGGACGATGGTAACCGCACACCCTGCTGAAAATTTCTGTTTTCATTCCGCATTTAGCCATTGTAGTAGACTCCTTTTTTGTCACATTCTCCTCCTTGCCCTGCTCCATGGGTGGCAGTGGAGCGGGACTGATTTTGTTAATTTTTATATTTTAAGTTTTCCTGTTGCTCTTTTCCTATTTCAAACTCAAACATCTTGTCCGCCGTAATTCATCAGGCTGTCATCATCTTCAAATTATGGGGTTCATCGGTTTGCTTCGGGCACTCGTGATGTTCTCCGGCTATATAGCCGTGAATTGGGCATATGCTGAATGTAGGGGTGATGGTGAAGTAGGGTATCCTGTAGTTTTCAGCGATTCTCTTCACGAGCGCCGCAACCTGCTTCTCATCTTCGATTCTTTCGCCGATGAAACCGTGGAACACGGTTCCCCCGGTGTATCTCGACTGCAGGGGTTCCTGGATGTCCAGGGCGTCGAATATGTCGTCGGTATAGCCCACGGGAAGCTGCGATGAGTTTGTGTAATAGGGGTCCGAGTCGCCGGCGCAGATGATTTCCGGATATCTTTTCTTGTCAATTTTAGCGAGACGGTAGCTTGTGCCTTCCGCCGGTGTCGCCTCGAGGTTGTAGATGTGTCCTGTCTGCGCCTGATAATCGGAGATTCTTTCCCTCATGAAGTTCAGAACCTTGACCGAGAATTCCATTCCCTCCTTGTCGGCAATGCAACATCCTTTGAAATTAAGGCACGCCTCATTCATTCCCACAAGGCCGATCGTACTGAAATGGTTTTTCAGCGTACCGAGATATGTTTTTGTATAGGGAAGGAGGTCGCCGTCAAGGTGGCGCTGGACGATTTTGCGTTTGATTTCAAGGGATTCCTTCGCCATGTCCATCAGGTTTCCGAGCCTCGAGAAAAATTCAGGCTCGTTTTTCGCGAGGTAGCCGATCCTCGGCATGTTGATTGTCACCACGCCGATTGAACCGGTCTGCTCTCCCGCGCCGAAAAGTCCGCCGGTCTTGTTGCGGAGTTCGCGTATGTCCATCTGGAGGCGGCAGCACATGCTTCTCACATCGCCTGGCTTGAGATCGCTCTTGATGAAATTCTGGAAGTAGGGAAGCCCGTATTTCCCTGTGACCTTGAAAAGAAGTTTTGCATTGTCGCTTTCCCAGTCGAAGTCGCTTGTGATATTGTATGTGGGGATTGGAAACGTGAATATCCTCCCGTCGCGGTCGCCCGCGCTCATTACTTCAAGGAAGGCCTTGTTGATGAGATCCATTTCAGCCTGGAAATCGCCGTAGGCTTTCCCGTCCTGGATTTTTCCGCCGATTATTACGGGTGTGTTCCTGAGATCTTCCGGGACGACCCAGTCGAACGTAAGATTTGTAAATGGAGTCTGCCCCCACCTGCTGGCGATATTCAATCCGAACACGAACTGCTGCAGATTTTGTTTTATCTCATTGTAGGAAAGTTCATCCGCCCTCACAAAGGGGGCGAGAAGGGTGTCGAACGAGCTGAACGCCTGCGCTCCGGCCCACTCGGTCTGGAGGGTGCACAGGAAATTCACAATCTGTCCGAGGGCGGTGTCGAAATGCTTCGCGGCTCCCGCGCTGGCGCGCCCTTCGCAGCCCTTGAATCCCTCCATGAGCAGCTGGCGGAGACTCCATCCTGCGCAGTATCCCACTATTCCGCAGGAGAGGTCGTGAAGATGGAAATCGCCATCCTTGTGCGCATTGGCTATTTCCTTGGGGTAGATATTCGAAAGAGTGTAATGCGCGACAACGGATCCGCTTACGTGGTTGAGAAGGCTTGCATAAGAATAGCCGGCATTGGAGTTCTCATTCACCCTCCAGTCGTTCTGTTCGATGTACGAGGAAACCAGATCCTGGACATCCATCATCAGTTTTTTGCCTTCGCGGATCTTGTCGTGCTGGGCCCGGTAGAGTATGTATGACTTTGCGGCCTTCGTAAGCCCCTTGCGTATGAACGCCTGTTCAACCAGATCCTGCACCAGTTCAATGTCCGGAATATTTTCCTTGACTTTTATTCCGTTGAGGGCTGTTACGACATCGGAGCAGATTGTCTTGGCAAGCTTTTCATTGCTGGTGCCAACCGCCTTGAGGGCTTTGTTCACTGCAAGAGTTATTCTTTCAGCGTCAAATTCGACTATTCTCCCGTCTCTTTTGCGGATCCGGTCATAAATCAATTTTACAGACATGAAAACCCCCTTCATCATTTTTCCGGCAAATGCAATGCAACGAAACCGATGGAACTTGTGGTTTGCTCTCCTGTTGACACCCCAACAGCGAAAAATTAATACTTTAAACGATTTTATCTTAATACTTTTTATAGTGGTTGGCAAATCAAAAACCACAATATATGGTGTTTTTTTTGTAAATATTTTTAAATTGCGAAATGTCAGAACCTTGCAGATGTTTTTTTGGAAATTTTAAAAAAATCTGGAATTTGATTGGTCATATGCGCGAAAGAGGCTTGATAGTTCAAAATTCCGGGATAGTTTTAAAACTCAAATGTTTATCTATAGAGAAGATGATTAGAAACCATGGAACTGAACAGACGAATACTGGTAGTGGACGATCAACAGGATCTGCGCGAGCAGCTTGCGAAACTTCTTCTCCGTTCCGGCAAGAAGAACGAAACAATGTCCCTTGTCCAGCAGATGAGATCAAAGCTATTGGGTGAAACCGCTGAAATTCCCGACGATGGCGCGGGCAATGATCATTCATATGTCGTCGATACCGCAGGTCAGGGCGAAATCGCCTTCGAAATGGTCAAAAAAGCCAATCAGAAGGACGAGCCGTACGCCGTAATGTTCCTTGACATGAGGATGCCTCCCGGATGGGACGGGCTGAAAACGGCAAAAGCCGTAAGGGATGCCGACAGGAATATTGAGATAGTCATAATGACCGCATATGCGGATCACGATCAGGAGCAGATTGCGGACACGGTCGGAACTCCGGAAAAACTCCTTTACATAAAAAAACCGTTCCAGGCCGAGGAAATCTACCAGCTCGCCCTCGCGCTTACGACAAAATGGTCTTTGGAATTTCTGGAAAAACAGAGGAGAACCTGGCTTGAAGTCCTCCTCAGGGGAATGTGCAAAATCAAAAGCCCGTCAATAGCGGAATCAGGAAACATATATCCGCAAACTCTTAAGGCTTTGACAGATTTCACCGAATCTAAAAAAGGTCTCATTGCGGCCTATGACGAGTGTGAAGGGGGATGGAATATCGAGGCCGTAACCGAAGGCGACAGGGAAGAGGCGGAAGAATTTGTCAGGAAAAACACTTCCTATCTCCATGAAAGCAGGACGACCCAGCATTTTGACGGGAAATATATTCTTCCCCTTAGAAAAGACGGTTTTTTCGCAGTTGCAGTTCTTCAGGATGTTAAAACAAAAAATGATCCCGAATGGTACAAGCTTCTGAGTCTCCTTGTCATGACATCCACCGAAGTCCTCAGCAGCAACGTATTCATGACCGACTATATTGAAAAGGAAAGGCTTTCAGTCCTCGGGGTTGCAATGAACAAGGTTTCCCATCAGTCCAAGAACATGATCAACCAGATTCTCGGCTACGCATCGATGATAAAGGATTCGGCTGATGTGAAAACAGCCGATACGGTTGGAAAGCTTCTTGAGTCGGGAGAGACGATGCTGAGGATGCTTCAAAACCTTTCCGTGTACAATAATGTCGACAATATGGCCGTTCAGGACTGTGATCTGATTCAGATAATAAATTCAGGGTGTGACAGCATAATCAAATTGTCAAATCATGCCCGGAAAAAGATATCAGGCCCATCAGAATTGAAAATAAAAGGATCTCCTGAACTTCTTCAGATTGTTTTTGCGAATCTCGCATCCAACTCAATTGAATCGGCGGGCGGCAATGAAACCAAGGAAATAGATATTAACATAGTGGTCAGGGAATCCGGACCCAAGGTGATAATAGATTTCGAGGATAATGGCTCCGGCGTTCCTGAAGGCATAAGAAAAACTCTCTTCAATGCATTTGTGACTTCCGGAAAGCGCTCTTCCGGAATTGGGCTCGGACTGCCAATTGTCAAGCAGATACTTGTAAAGCACAAGGGCGGCATTATTTACGACGACAGCTTCAGGCCCGGAGCAAAATTCACCATAACTCTTCAGAAGACAATCTAATCCGGTTTTCGCGGTAAAAACAGGCTAAGAGCCGTACAGAAATAACTTTTCATTTGCTGGCCGGGATTCCATGTATTTGTCTTCTTCGTTGCTTCACCCCCTTATTCGCCGCAGCGAACGCGGGGCTTGCGCCTCGAATCCAAACACCTGTATTTTCCGCCAAATGTAAAAGTTATTTCTGCACGACTCCTAAGCGCCATTACAAGTTTTTCCGACGGCAGTCCAACCACGTTGTCATGGGATCCCCTGATGTTGCCGATAAGCATGTCCCCGAATTCCTGGACGGCATAGGCTCCGGCTTTATCGAGGGTGTTCACCCTGCCGACATATTCCATCACAGTTGACGCTGAAAAATTCCTGAATTCAACTTCGGTGGAGTCGGAGAAGACACATTTGAACTCGTCCTCGATTTTCCGGATGCACACGGATGTGACCGCCAGATGTTTTTTCCCGGACATTGATATTAGCATTTCCACAGCTTCCGAGACGGTTTCAGGCTTGCCGAGAATACGTCCTTCAAATTCAATGACCGTGTCCGCTCCGATCACGATATGGGACGGGAATTCCAGTGCGACACCTTCAGCCTTGCGGCAGGCGTTTATTACGGGGACAAGCGATGGGCAGCAATATTCGCTTATTTCATGGACGGCCGGTTTACGGACTGAAAAACTGATTCCGAGGCGTGCCAGAATTTCTTTTCTGCGCGGTGATTCCGAAGCAAGTATTATTTTGGGAGGTCTCTTATCTCCGGGATTCATTTTCAGAAACTGCGTTTTCTTGATTCAATCTTTTTCAAATTCAGTCTGACTTCTTTTACAGTGTCTATGCCGAACCTGTCGTTCAGAGTCTTCAAAATGTTGTTCTGAATGTCTTCCGCAAGGGTTAAAAATGAGCTTTCCCCGTCGTTGTCGAGTGTCACCTGAAGTTCAATAAAAGAGGATGTCCTGCCTTCTAGAAGATGGACTTTCGATATTTCAACGATTTCATAGTCTTCGCCAATTGATTTCACAAGATCGGATATTGCATCTGAAGTGATGAAAATAGAACCTCTGGATCCTTTTATTCCAATTCCACGCATGCGTCTGGGATAACGATAACTGAAACGAAGAACGAGAAAGAGGATCAAAAGCCCGGAAAAAATCAGAATTGTCGCCGTAATGTACCCGCATTTGAAATCCAGAAGAGGCTGGCCGTCGTAACTGAGAATGAAATCAAGGACTCTTTTCATAATTTAAATTTCATCCTCCTTTTCTTCCGTGTCAAGCTCCTGAACAATGACATTGACGCTCGCAACAGTCATGCCTGTCATTTTTTCAACTTCCTTCATTATTGCCGACTGCACGTTTGCCGCTACGGTTGGAAGATGACTTCCGTATGAGATGTTGAGTTTGATCTCGATTGCAACCGTGTCTCCGTTTATGTCGATTGCAATTGACCTGTCACCGATCCTGCGGTTTCCGATTATTTCGGCAATATTGTCAACAAGGGGGTTTCCTGCAATTCTTATCACGCCGTTCACACTGCATGCGGCCTTGCGCGCTATTGATGCAATGACATTTTCATGGATTTTCACAAGCCCCATGTCGCTCCCGTCTGATTTGAGGGCTCCAGGTATCCTGCTGGCGTGTGCCTTTTTGGTATCTCTCATTCCTTGGTCCCCCCCTTGACGGACGGTTTCCCGGCCGATTCGGAGAAATAACCTGTTTTCATCACCTTCTCAATATAACCCGTATCATAATTTCCGGCGACAAAATCCTTTGAACCGATTATGAACTGGGTGAAAGGTGTTGTCGTGTGAACTCCTTGAATTATGAACTCGTCAAGAGCCCGTCTGCATCTTGCAAGCGCCTGTTCACGGTTGTCGGCATGGATAATGAGTTTCGCAATCATGCTGTCATAAAACGGCGGAATCGTATAGCCTGTGTAAACGTGGGAATCAACTCTGACCCCGATGCCGCCGGAAGGAGAATAAAGACTCACTTTGCCGGGACACGGGGAAAAATTGTTATAGGGATTCTCGGCGTTTATACGGCATTCGATCGCATGTCCCCGGAACTGGACGTCTTTCTGACGGATCTTCAACCTTTCGCCGGCGGCTATTTTAATCTGCTCCTTTATAATATCTATCCCGGTAACCGCTTCCGTTACGGGGTGTTCGACCTGGATTCTGGTGTTCATCTCCATGAAATAGAAATTCCTGTGTGAGTCCACAAGGAATTCAACGGTGCCGGCATTCCAGTATTTTACGGCCTTTGCAGCTTTGATTGCGGCACTTCCCATTCTTTTCCTGAGGTCGGAGGTCATGAAGGGGGATGGAGATTCCTCGATTAGCTTCTGATGTCTTCTCTGAATACTGCAGTCGCGTTCACCCAGATGTATTATCTCCCCGTGTTCATCTGCGAGGATCTGGAATTCGATATGATGGGGATTCTCAACATATTTCTCAATATAAACACCGCCATTCCCGAAAGCCCTTTCAGCCTCGGTCTTTGCAGCATGGAAACCCTGGACAAGGCTGGCATCATTGTGAGCCACCCTCATTCCCCGTCCGCCGCCGCCGGCCGAGGCCTTGATGATTACGGGAAATCCAAGCTTCTGTGCGATTTTTTTCGCCTGGGTCTGATCCGTTATTTCTCCGTCGCTTCCGGGCGTTACGGGAACACCCGCCTTTTTCATGGTTTCACGAGCCATTACTTTATCGCCCATTGCCTTGATCTGTTCGGGACTCGGACCTATGAATTTTATGTTGCAGCTCCTGCATATTTCTGCGAAATGCGCATTTTCACCGAGAAATCCATAGCCCGGATGTATTGCATCAACATCGCATATTTCAGCGGCGCTTATAATATGCTTTATTAAAAGATAGCTTGACTTCGGCGCAGCCGGGCCTATGCAGACAGATTCATCCGCAAAATGCACATGGAGGCTGTCCTCGTCGGCTTTTGAGTAAACCGCAACGGTCTTTATGCCCATTTCCTTGCACGAACGTATTATCCGAAGTGCAATTTCTCCGCGGTTGGCAATTAAAATTTTATTGAACATGGGAAAAATCCTGACTGTGTTTCCGATTTTAAGTTATTCAATTACGAATAAGGGCTGTCCAAACTCGACCGGGCGGGCGTTTTCAACAAGTATCTCCCTGACTGTTCCGCTCTTTTCGGCCTTGATTTCATTCATGACCTTCATCGCTTCAATTATGCAGACGACTGTGTCCGGATTTACTTTTGATCCCACCTTTACAAAAGCTTCGGCATCCGGAGACCCGGCCCTGTAGAATGTGCCGACTATCGGAGAGTCAATGGTTTCGCGCTTCGCAGCCGCGACGGCGGCGACGGCGGCAACGGCTGCGGCTTCGGCGACGGCTGCCTGTGCGACTGTCTGTGCGGCGGTCGGAGGAGTCGCCGACTGTGGAGCAGGGGAAACGGATACAGTAGTGTGCTGGGGGGGAATCCCTCCTCTGCGGATACAGAGGTGCATATCGTCAGATTCAATTTTAAATTCAGTAAGATCATGATCTGACATGAGCTCCACAATCGTTTTGATTTTCTCTATTTCCATGATTATGCTCCCGTTAGTTTGATTTTTTCAAATAATCAGTGATTGCCCTGAGGGCCCATTCATAGCCTTCAATTCCCAGTCCGCTTATCTGTCCCAGACAGGCTGGAGCGGTAACTGACTTTCTTCTGAACTCCTCTCTCCTGTAAATATTGCTTATATGCACTTCAATTGCGGGAATGTCCACCGACTCAAGCGCATCATGTATGGCTATGCTGGTATGAGTATATGCGGCAGGATTTATAATTATGCCGTCAATGTCATTTTTAATGGCTGAACCGATGATATCAACAATCTCCCCTTCATGGTTGCTCTGAAAGAAACTTGTCTCCACCTTAAGTTCTCTGGCAACCTTGTCAAGCCTGTTTTGCAGGCCGGAAAGTGTGACATTCCCGTAAATCTCGGGTTTCCTGATGCCAAGCAACTGGATGTTTGGCCCGTTTATTACCATTATTTTCATAACGAATTCAAACTCTTCAGATTAACGATTTAAGGGATTCCGCAGATATCTGCAAATTATTAAAATACACTCATTAATTAATTATTCCAGCTGTTTGCTCGTTGCATATCTTCAGACATGCTCCTCACAAACATCATGATAATCAATCCAAAATCCCGGCCAGCAAATGTAAAAGTTATTTCTGTACGGCTCCTTAACGTTCGGAAAGAGGAAGCGATGTCATCGTGAAAACATGCGGCGGCATCAGTTTTTTTTCCATGTCTTCTTCGAGCGTCTTTGCAGATATGCCCGCAGTCATGCCTGTCTTAACAGGCAATGGGTTTATGGACGGTTTTAACTGTGCCGTTGCCGCTGAGGATGAAGGCTTGCCGCCCGCATGCATAAAATAATACGTTATCAAAATGCACGCCACCAGAGTAAAACATGCGGCAAATCCTATAAAAATCACCCTCTTGACTTTATTTTCCTGGACAATATTCACCTGTTTCCCTTTTTCCAACTGGTGTATGACTTCTTCGGGAACGGTGTAATCAAGGTTTTTGCCTTTCATTTTGTCGAGCAGGCTGAAAACCAGATTGCCGTCAATATTATAAAGGGAACAAAGTGCTCTTGTATAGGCGTTTACATATACCGATGCCGGAAGATCCTTAAAATCATCCCTTTCCAGGGATTCAATGAATGTTTTTTTGATCTTGGTGCTTATTGAAGCTTGGTCAATACTGAGCCCGGCTCTTACCCGACCTTCCTGGAGAAGCTGTCCCGCCGTCGCATGATCCGTCGAAAACTTTTCTGTTACACCGGTTTTCTTTGCAGGTTTATGTGGTTCTGCCTTTGAAATTTTCTGTTCGGGAAGGCTCTTACGGTTAGGGGTAACCGGAGCGGCAGGGGCGGTAACTTCTTTTTTGACATTCACAGAAGCCGGATATTTCGGAATATTTGAGGATTTTATTTCCTGCCGATTCATGTCAGGAGACTGGGATTTAGGCTCATCCTTAACCGGAACAACAGGCTCGACTTGTCTTTCAACGTCTGTAGTTTTTGAGGGGTGTGGTGCTTTTGGGTGTCTGAGGCGTTTTGACGACGATGCCGCTTCCGGAGATTTCCCAACTTGTGCGGCAACCGGGGAGGCCGGCGTTTGAACAATCGGGTCGGACACCGGAACAACCGGAGCAGTGGCAGACGATGCCTCTGCACGGACAGGAACTTTCACCTGTTCGGGAATGGGAATACCTCCGGAAACAGGTGTCTGAACCTGAACCTCTTCAACTGTGACAGCTGCCGGTTTGACTTCCCCCCTGTCTCGCTCGGGTTCAATTCCAGGCTTTTCTATGGGTTTGTCCTGAAATATGACGCTGCTTTTTGTTTCAGCATTATTCTTTGGTTCCAGGGGAACTGCTTCCTGGACTGTCTTTTTGTATGGAGCGGGAACATGATGAGTTGAACGTCTCTGTGGCTCGCTTTTCCCAATTCTTGGATGAGATTCTATTGGATTTGATTCGGAAGTTTCCGTTTTTTTATCTGTTTCCCTGTTGGACGAATCCGAAACCCCGGTATTTTTGTTGAAATCAAGGGGCAATGAACCATCGTTTGAAGAAAGCTGACTGAAGAGATCAGAATTTTCTTTCCCGGCCATATCAGTATTTCCAGTTTCCGATTATCAATTAGGGGTTTCCTCGAAATTTAAAGGTACAGGTGAATAAACTATTTTGAAATTTGATTTTTACAAGTCCGGAAAATCATGTTGAACCGGGGATAGAGACGAT